>DAOKYT010000019.1:0-40638 GCA_035326025.1 Tepidiformaceae bacterium | reverse complement strand
GTCTGGCCCTCTTCCCGTGGCCCCCGCGCCTGCCCCCAGGCAGCCGCCTTCAACATAAGATTCCGCATTTCCTTTGCCTCCTGTGCTTTTCTTCCCTTTTTGGAATTGGTTCTGTCCGCTCGTTGCGCCTGGCCGGCAACGCGCCAGCGGACCCGCGCGTTGTCGGTGCTAACAGGCCTCCGGGCGGATCCAGAGGGGTGGGAGATAGGGGAGCCGATACAGCGCGATGCGCCGCACCAGGCCCCGCCGGGCCATGGCGATCCGCCGCCACAGGTGCTCCTTGCGCGGGCGCTCCAGCCCCGCGGTGTGCCCGGCCAGTTCGTGGAGCCGCTCCGCGACCTCCATGAGCGCCGTCAGGTCCTTCCGCGCCCGCGCTTCCGCGGGCAGGGCGCTTTCCCACGCCGCCCCCGCCAGGAGCGCATCGATGCAGCGGTCCAGGAGGACTTCCCGGCTGGGCTCAGGCCGTGACATGGCTCGGCTCCCCATCCAGCAACTTGCGCAGGCGGCTGAGCGCCCGGAACTGGACCGCGCGCACCGCATTGGCATTGCTCCCCATGCGCCGCGCCACCTCCTCGTGCTGGAGGCCTTCGAAAAAGCGCAGGAACACCACCTGCTGCTGCTCGGCGGTGAGCCGCCGGATGGCCTCCTGCAGCCGCCCCGCTTCCATGCCGGCGAACACTTCGCCCTCCGGGCCGCCGCCGGGGTCCTGCCGTTCGCTGGCGGCCTCGAGGCCGGCAATCTCCCGCGTCGAGCGCAGCACGCTCATCGCCGAGTTGTGCGCGATGGTCAGCAGCCACGATTGGGCGCTCCCTTCATCGCGCAGGGCGTCGCGGTTCCGCCACGCCTTCAGGTAGACCTCCGCCGTGATGTCCTCGGCGCGGTCCGCGTCGCGGACGAGCACACAGGCATAGCGATAGACGTGGTCGACGGTGCGCTCATAGAGAGCGCTGAACCAGAGCGTATCGCGGACCGTGGAGGTGCTCGATTTCGCGTGACTCGCCGGAGACGGCGCGATGACCGCGGTAGCGCTTGCCATAACTCCCCCGCCTGCGCCGCCGCTGACTCGACTCACCGGATCGGCGCCTGTACGGGTAAGACGCGTCGTTCACTGGTTTGTTACGGGTTTGCCACCAAATTTCTCAGGGTTTTCCCTAATGTGAGGTAGTTCACATCGGCCCCTTCGCGTGGTGCGGCCCTGGCTTGCGACGATGAGCGCAAGCAGGCACGCCAGCGCAAAGGGCCCCACCTGTACGCGTGTCAGCGCCGCCAGTGCCCAGGCCGCCACCGGGAGGACAGAGCAGCCGGCGAGTACCGCGCCTTCGAATCGCCGTGTCCGGTCTCCGCGCGAAAGGCACAGGTACCACCCATACGCCGGCCCCAGCGCCGCGAGGTCGTAGACGAACACATATGGCGATGCGGCGAACGTGCCAACGACGAGGGCCGCATTGCGCGCCGGCACCGCCGGGCCCGGGCGCCAGAGAAGCAGCACCGCCAGTGCGACGCAGAGCGACCACGCGAGTTGCAGGCCCTGGGCCACGCGATCCGGGGAGTCGAGCAGCAGCAGCGCAGCCGTGAAGCTGGGCATCTTCTCCCAGGCGCCCGGTTCGTAGAGCACCGCGGCGGCGACATCGAGGTCGTCCACGAAGGCGCGCCAGGTGTCCGGCCCGTACCATGCCAGGCTCAACGCGGCGAGACAGGTCGCCGAGATGAGCGCGCCTCCGAGGGCTGCCCATCGGCGAGTCCCCAGGAGCACGAGAAACACCAGCAGCGCGAAGTGTGGCTTGTACGTCAGCAGCCCGAGCACCAGCCCCGAGGCCATGGGCCGCGATTCGAGCCGCGCGAGCCCGCCGCCGAGTATCGCGCCCGTGAACAGCGCGTTCTGGCCGAATGCGGCGTTCACGCCCACGGCCGGGAGCGTGAGCGCTGCGGTGGCCCATCCGCGAGCCCCGGCGGCCCACATCGCGCCGCCAAGCGCCGCCAGCCCGAGGAGTGTCCAGGCCGCGAGCGCGGCTCCGTAGGGAAGCGCGGCAAGCGGACGGACGAGGAGGAGGAACTGTGGCGGGTAGTGCCAGGGGAACGGTTCCGAGTCGGCATCGAGCTGGCGCTCCTCGGCCCACAGCGCCTGGATGTCGTAGACATCCGCCGGCCTGCCCTGCTCCGCCAGCCGGGCCGCCGACCAATAGACGAGGAAGTCCCCGCCGTATCTCTCGCCGTCCCGTTCGGCACCGACCCAGAGGTAGCTGAACCCGGCCACACTCCAGAAGAGAGCCACCACGACAAGGAGGCGCGGGTAGACTCTGCGGCGCCGCTCGTTCCAAAACCCTCCCCGCATGACGGCCCACCCCATCAGCGCGAGATATTGGTGCCCGAGATGAGCAGCACCGTGGCTCCCACCCGGACCTGCGTCCCGTCGCCCACCTCGGCCGAACGAGTTGCGTTGCCATCGACCTCCACCCTCGCGGCCGGCGTCGAGGCGTTCAGCCGGCCATCGCGCGAGATGACAAAGTGCGCGGGCTCCACCGCGGGGTCGGAGAGACGGACCGAGCAAAAGCTCCCGCGTCCGACCAGTTCGACATCGTCGCGCAGTTCGAAGACTCGCCCGGCGTCCGGCCCCGCGGCCACGGTCAGGCGGCCCCACGGGCCGGGCGTGTCGCCGGGAGCCGCCGCCAGTGGCTCTTCGGCCTTGCCGCCTCTGCGGAGCTCGGCCCACTCCGCCAGCTGGCTCCCAACCCCCGAGACGTCGATGGGCCGTGGCCGCGCGCGGTACCACGCAAGCGCGCGCCAGCCCCCATATCCCCCGCCGCCAAGCGCCACGGCGGCCGCCAGCGCGAGCAGTGCGTAGGCGGCGTAGTTGGGGCCCGGCTCGCCCGGGGCCGTGAACCCGTAGACCTCCTCGGCGGACCCGGCCGCGTTGGTGATGACCACCCGCGCCTGGTGGTCGCCGGCGTCGTAATCGCGCTCCGGGACGATGAATTCGAACGGCGGCGAATGCAGCGTTTGCACCTCCTGGCCGTCGACGAAAAGGGTCGCGCTCACGGGGCCGGGCTGTGCCCTGGTGGTGAGCCGCAGCAGGTCCCCTGGTTGCAGGTCGGGGATCTCGCGCGGCGCCACCAGCATCGGGGGCAGGGCCGCCACGCGAAACGTGCGCGTGAGTGTGTCCTGCCCCGGGACGCTGGCGGAAAGGGTATGGGGCGTTGCCGGCTCGAGGGCGTACGGGTCGATCCGGACCGACGGGGCGCCAGGCAATGCCTCGATCGCCTCACCATCGAGGGCGAACGCCACCGTGGTACCGGGTGGCACCCCGGAGACCGAAACGACCGTCTCCTGCGTCAGCTCGCCGGGCACGTCGTCTATCTCGATCGCGCGCGGCGGCGGGCCGGCCGTTTCGAACGATGCCGCGCCGGTCACCCCGCCCGCCGTCACCGTGACGCGGTGCGATCCGCCGGCGAGGTCCGCCGGGAGCGGCACGACGACCGTGTACTGCTGGCGCAAGCGGTCGGAGATGCGCGCGTACAGCCCGGAAAGCTGTGCCGGGTCGGTCGCCGCGAAGTACTGGCCGCCGGTCGTGCTCGCGAGGCTCGTCAGGAACTGCTGGTCCACCTCCTGGCCAAGCCCGACCACGAAGAACGGCACACCGGCCGAGCGCGCCGATTCCAGCGCCTGTTCCCGGGTGATCCCGCCGGAAGCGGCGCCGAAGTCCTCGCCATCGGAGAGGAGCACCACCGCCCTGCGCGGTTGTGGCGCCGCCGCGGCCAGCTCCGAGGCGCGAACAACCCCGGCGAACAGCGCCGTGTTGCCCGTCGCGGTCATCGCTTCGATGGCCGCCGCGAGTGTCCCCGTCTCGCCCGTGAGCGCCACCGGCACGTTTACCGCCTGGGCGAACGTCAGCAGGGCCGCCTGGTCGTTCGCCTGCATGGCGTTGACCAGCGGGAGGATCGCCTGCCTGGCCGATGCCAGCGAGGCCCCCTGCATGCTGCCGCTCGTATCGACCGCGAGGACGATGCCGAGCGGAAGGGCCGCATCGAGCCCGGTCGAGACGGCTTCGGGAGTGACCGCCGCGCCGTCGATGGTCACGCCGAACGAATCGGCCTGGAGGCCCGCGACGGGGTTGCTCGCCCCATCGAGGACGGCGACCGAGAGCGTGAGCTGGCGCTCTTCCGCCCGCACGGCGACCACATCGAGCCGCGCCGGCGATTGCTGCGCGCGAGCCCGGCCGCCGGGCAGGGCCGCAAGGCACAGGACGAGGAGCACGACGACCGTTCGGCGCCGCGGGGCGCGGGGGGTGTTCACTGCGCCCTCGGCAGTGGTGGTGGCGTGGCTGTCGGGCGGCGCGGCGTGGGGCTGGGGGTTGGCGTCCAGGTCGGGGTCGGCGTGATCGTGGGCGTATTCGTGATCGTCGGCGTAGCCGTTGGCGTGCTGGTTGGCCCCGGCGGCGTGGGGGTTGCCCCGGCCGGGGCGGCCGGCCGCGTCGCCGTCGAGGCAGCCGCCAGGGCGGTGCGCGTCGGGCCGGGCGTGTTCGTCGGCGTCGGAGTCGGCAAGATCACCCGGCGCGGCAGGTCCATGTAGCCCGCGGGATCGACCTGGACCCCGCCGAAGCGGAGCTCCATATGGAGGTGCCCCCCGGGCGTGCCCTTGCCAATGACCGCCGCCGTATCGACCGGCATGCCGCCGCTGGCTTCGGCCGAAGCCAGGAACCCGGCCACGAACGCCCAGTCGTCGCCGCAGTCCACGATCACGTGCGAGCCCAGCGTTGCTGATTCGTCCACTGCCGCCACCACGCCATCGCAGGCGGCGAAGACCGGCACGTCATCGAGCCCCGCGAGCGAGAAATCGACTCCGCCGTGGACCTGGCCGTAGAGGCGGGGCGTCCCGAAGTAGTCTTCCACCCCGGCGTGCGCGCGGAGTGGCAGGGCGAACCGCCGCCCACCGTTCTCCCGCAGTTCCGAAGCGGGTGGCGTGGGCGGGCTTGCCGGGGGGACGATCGCGCCTTCCGTCAGCCCGCCCGCCCGGCTGGCAAGCCGCGCATCCGCTGGTGGTGTTGGCGTCGCGGATGCGGAAAACCCGGCGCGTTCGTCGTTGCTGGTGCTTCCCGCGCCGGAGTCGCCACGGAGCTCCATCACCAGGATGATGGCCGCCACTCCGATCGAGACCACGACGCCCGCCGTTATCGGAAGCCATGGGCGCCGTGCGCGCTTCGCTGCCCGCCGTCCGCGTGCGCGCGACCTCTGATGGGTCATGCGGGCGCTCCGGGGTCACCCGGGAACTCCAGCGTGTCGCCATCGCGGACGGCATCGGCCGCGCCGCAGGGCAGCTCAATCACCCCGCGGGCGCGGCGCCCACCGAAAGCCATCCCCGTCCAGGGACGCACCCGGCGCGCGACCTTCGTGACCCTGCCGTCCCGGTCGTAGAACACGGCGTCGATGGGGAAGCGCACGAACATCATGTGGATGGAGTTGCAGGGCCGGATGTCGAGCGCTGATCCCTCCGCGAGCCCGGAAGAGAACATAAGCCCACGGGTCCGTTCGAGCATGCTTCGCGCGAGCCGCACTTCCGCCGCGAGCACGGTCCCCGTTCCCTTGACTCGTAGACTGGCCATTCAGTTCATCCCGCGAGAGACGCTGGTAAGACGCAGACGATACGGGAAATGTTACGGGTCCGCGGCGTTGGCAAGAGTGCGCCGCCGGCAGGCGCCGGAATTACTGGCGGAGCGCCGGGCGCGTGGCCCGGCCTCCCCCCTCTACGCAGGACTCGAGCTCGTACAGCGTCGCCCGCTCGAAAGCGACCTCTCGAGTCAGGTACTCGCGCTCGGCGGTATCACGCACCGTGGCCAGCCGGCCCATGTAGTAGCGGAGGCGCGCAAGGTGCAGCCGCTGGTGTAGTGCGGGGTCGCATGAGCGGGACATCGCGCTAGCGGGCCCGCGCATGGCTGAAAAACGCGGTCGCCTTCGCCACGTACTCGCGCCACTGCGCGGGTACGTCGTCCTCGTGGAAGATAGCCGTGACCGGGCAAGCCGCTTCACAGGCGGCGCAGTCGATGCAGCCGTCGGGGTCGATGAAGTACTGGCGCTCGCCCGCCTCGGTATGGATGCAATCCACTGGACAGACGGACACGCAGGACGCGTCCATGACGTCGATGCAGGGTTCGGTGATCACGTAGGGCATGGCAGATTTCTCTCAGTCGAAGACGATCACGCTGCGGTTGACCTCGCCAGCCTTGAGGGAAGCGTAGGCCTCATTGATCTGCGAGAGGTTCCAGCGGCGGCTGATCAGTTCGTCGATCTTCAGGCGCTTCTGGCGGTAGAGCTCCATCAGCCAGGGCATGTCGTACGTCTGGCGCGTGGAGCCGTAGAAGCTCCCGATGATCCCCTTTTCGCCCAGGAACGCGGCGCCCGGCAGCGAAACCATCGCGGTTACCGGGATCATGCCGACCACCACCGCGCGCCCCCCGCGCTTGATCATGCCAAATGCCTGCTCCGCCGTTTGCGCCAGGCCAATCGCTTCGAAGGCGAAATCGACGCCGCCGTTCGTCATCTCCACGACCTTCGCGACCGCTGAGTCCTTCGAGGCATCGACCACGTCCGTCGCGCCAAACTGGCGGGCGGCGGCCAGCTTCGACTCAAGCAGGTCGACCACGATGATGCGCGAGGCGCCGGCAAGGGCCGCCCCCTGGACGATGTTCAGCCCGACGCCACCCGCCCCGATGACGGCAACGGTAGACCCCGCCGGGATTCTCGCCGTGTTCGTGACAGCGCCCACGCCGGTCATCACGCTGCAGCCCACCAGCGCGGCGCATTCGAGCGGCACGCCGTCGGGCACTTTCACGCAGGCGTTGGCCGAGACGAGCTGGTATTCGGCGAACGCCGCCATGTTGGCAAACTGGTGCAGCGTGCCGCCCCGCAACCGGATGCGGTCCGGCCGTCCCAGGCTGGCGCTGTTCATACACAGGTATGGCTTGCCAATCGTGCAGTTATCGCAGCTGCCGCACGAGGCCACGAACGCCACGACGACACGGTCGCCGGGCTTCACGCTGGTCACGCCGGGTCCGACCCGTTCCACCACGCCTGCGGATTCGTGGCCGAGCACAATCGGCACCTGCGACGGGTACGAGCCCTCCATGAAGTGGAGGTCCGAATGGCACACGCCGCTTGCCGCGGTCCGCACCAGCACCTCCCCCGCGGCCGGCTCGTCGATTTCAACATCCTCGATGACGAGCGGCTGGTTCGCCCCATACATCACTGCAGCCTTCATTGAGTCTTCCCCTCTCCTTCGCCTGGTCGCTGTCAGAACGTGGTCTCGATGCGCGAGGACAGATCGAAGAAGTCCTGGAACGACTGGTTGAAGCGGTAGAACGCATCGCGCGCATCGCCGTCCGAGTAGCCAGCCTTCGAGCGGGCGACGCCGTTCGGGTCTTCGCCATCGAGCGAATTGAGGGTGTACTTCCCTTCGGCGCGGCCGTGCTGCTTGATGTTCTCAAGCATCGCTCGCCAGGTCTCGGGCTCGAGTTCCAGGTAGAAGTCCACGTCCGCGAGCCCCGCTTCGTCGATCTTTTCCACCGACGTGATCGAGTAGACAGCGAAGTTGAGGCGGTAGATTTCGTCGCCGCACTTCACCGCCATGGTCGTATCGGCCTGGCCGTTCCGCCGCTGGAGTTCGATCTCCTGGTTATAGATGTCGCGGAGTGTCTCGAACCACTCCAGCGACGGGAATTTCAGCGCAGTCATTGTCGTCATTGTGCCCAAACCTCCCGGGTGCGACGAGTCTACGGAGCGGCGTGCCGGGCCTGCCATCGGGCCGAAGGAGCAACTGGGCGGACCGAATGGTGTAGGCCCTCGGGGAAGGCGATGTGGGCCACGATTACTGTTCCCGGGCAGCCCCGGCCGGCGAGCTGGTGTGCCGCAGGTACACGCTCACGGCCTGGGTACGGTTGTGCACGCCGAGTTTCTGGAAGATGTTGCCCAGGTGAGTCTTGACCGTCTTGGCGGAGATCACCAGCTCCGCGCCGATATCAGCGTTCGACAGGCCCCGGGCCAGGCAACCGAGGATGACGCGCTCTTGCGGCGTCAGCTTCGCGATCGGGGAGCTGTCGGGCGCCGCCGCTTCACCATCTTCGAGCACGCGCATGATGAGGCGTGATGCGGCATCCCCGCTCAGGACAGACTCATTGTGTGCCGCGAGCCGGATCGCATTGAAGAGGTACTCGGGCTCCACATCCTTCACCAGGTAGCCCGATGCCCCGGCGCGCAGCGCGCCGAAAATCAGCTCATCATCGAGGAACGTGGACAACGCCAGGACCCGTACATCCGGGTGAGCGTTGCGGATGCTCGAAGTGGCAACGGAGCCGCTGATCCCCGGCAGACGGACATCCATCAGCACCACATCCGGGTGACAGCTCTCGATTGCCTCGATCGCCTGCTCGCCGCTTGCCGCCTCGCCCACCACCGTGATGTCGTCGACGGTTTCGATGAGCCGCTTGAGGCCCTCCCGCACGATGCGGTGGTCGTCGCAGAGCAGGACGCGAATGGTCGCGTGGGACATGGTTCAACTCCTTTAGGCCAGGGGCAGGACGCATTCGACGCGTGTGCCAAGCCCCGCGACCGCGTGCACCGAAAGCTCGCCGCCAAACGACGCCGCGCGCTCTCGCATTCCCGAAATGCCGAACGAGCCCGGTCCGGGTTCTTCGATCGCGCCCACTCCATCATCGGTGATCGCCATCACTACGCGGTCATCGTCGATGTTCACCAGGACTTCGGCCCGCGCGGCGCCCGAATGGCGCAGCACATTGGTGAGCGCTTCCCGGGCAATCGAGAGCAGGGCCGCGATGATGTCGTCGGCCAACCGCTCGGTGGATCCGTGGACCTGGATGTCACAGGCGATCCCGGCGGCCTGCAACGGCCCGGTCACCGCCGCGAGCGAATCGGCGATGGAGCGCCCCGCCCCGGCTCCGACGCGCAGGTTCCAGATCGAACGGCGCAGTTCAACCAGGGCGGCCCGCGCCACCGTGAGCGATTCCTCGATCGCGTCACGCGTGGTCGTGGGTACCCGCCGATCGACGCGGCCGGCCGCTTCGAGATTGAGGACGATGGCGGTGATCGACTGCGTCGCGGAGTCGTGGATGTCGCGGGCAATGCGGGCCCGCTCGCGCAGAACCGCCAGCTCCGTGCTGCGTTCAAGTTCGATATCCGAGCGAATGGCCGCCCCGATGAGGCTCGCGGCCGCTTCGCAGATGGCGGTGTGCTCTTCGCCGAGCGGACGGTTCCGGCGTTTCCAGCCGAGGATGAGCACGCCCGCCACGTGATCCACCGACCAGACCGGGAACGACGACGCCCAGTGCAGCCCCTCTTCCCGGGCAAAGTAGACAGTTTCCTCGATTGGGGCCTGGCGGACGTGCCCCGCCACCGCCACCAGGTTGACGAAGGCCTCCATCGTCTCCTGGAGCTCGCCGCCCGTCATCTGTTCGATGGTGTAGGGAGTGAGCGAATAGGTGTAGACCAGGGGTGCGGCCCCGCGCACAACGCTGCGCTGGTAGAAGACGGCCGCATCCGCCCCAACAATGCCCGCCAGGCAGCGAACGGTTTGCTCGATGCGGGCCCGCTGCGACCCGGACGAAGACAGCACCCGGGCGATCTCGCCAAGGGCCGAGGCAGCGGTCGTGCGGGCCGGGGAGCTGGCTCTGGGCATCTGTCTCGCCTTATGCCGGTATCATACGAGCCTGGCGCGCGCTGGTCTCTGGGGCACCGTGAGAGGAAAACGTGCCGGGCCTCGTGGCCGGGGAGCGGGATCGCCCGTCCACGAGGCCCGGCAAGGGGGAAACCTGCGCCAGCCTTATTGCCGTGCGCTCATCCTGCGGCGACCGGCAGGCCGCCCGTGCGGGCTACCGCCACCAGCCCGGGGCTGACCGCCGCGTCACGATTCATCGAGATGGAATCGAGCAGGCTAAGATACCGCTGGAGCTGTTCGGAGCGCAGATCGCGCAGCCTCTCGATGCCCACCGCCAGGCGTTCCGTCCCGCCCGCGAACAGCACCGCGAGCGCCTCCGAGACGGCCGGACTGTGGACCAGCTCATCGGCCAGGGCAGCCTCGGCCCTCCCCAGGAACCCCTGCAGGTACTCACGGCCATTGGGGTGGTACTGCAGATAGTACGCGAGGTGCCGCACACCGTACTCGAGGTGCCGCCGGCTATCGCGCGCCAGCAGCCCGAAGAGCTTGCGATCGACCGCCGACGGGCACGCCTCGGCCAGCTTCTCGAACGTGGCGACCTCGTAGACCTTGTACACGAAGCACACCGACGTGATCCACTCGGTGGCCTTGAGCGCCCCAAACCACGTGCGGTAGATCGTGCCGAGGTTGCTCTGGAGCAGGCCGCCGCCGTTGGCGAGCGCGCGCTTGCGCAGCGCCTCAACCTTGCGCCCCGCATCGAAGTTCTGCACCGAGAGCAGGTTCTTCACATCGTGGAAACCGTAGGCGATCCGCTCCTCCCACGCGGCGATGATCTTTTGCTCGGCAAGACCGTTCTCGGCGAACGACGTGGCGATCTGGCAGATGGCACGCTCGATCTCGTCGGGCTGCGTTTCGAGAGCAGCCCAGTCGATGTCGACGGCGGGGATCCACCGCTCCCGGATGCCCTGCTCGTAGAGCAGGTCCGCGTCTTCGGCCCAGACTTCACTCTTCGTGTAGATGCTGTAGGGGCCGGGCATGTAGGCGCCGGGCGTGGGATGCGACCCCAGCGGCGTATCGTTTTCATACGGCCAGTGGTCGGGAACGGTGCCATACGTACCGATGTTGATTTCGCGCATGCCCAGGCCGTTGGGCCCCGGCCGGGCGCGCATGCCGAGCTGCGTCGTGGGGCGTGCCCACTTGAAGCTCATCCCGGCGATCGCCGGATTCTCCGTGGCAGCCCGGAGGAACGAGCGAGCCGATTCCACATCCAGTTTCAGCGCCAGCAGTGAGTGCACGGTATCGACCGGGAGCGCCGATTGCTCGAACTCCGCAACAAGGTCGTCCGGCCAGCCTATCTCGCCAGCGCGAAGCTTTACCCCTTCAGCAAGTGCCGCCATTCCGTTTAGTCCTCCAGGAACATTTTCATGCTCGGAGCCATCCGCTGGCGGCGGTCGCCAAGGCCGATGACTTCGAGCCGGTGCATGTATTCGTTGATCTGCTTCTTGCGCATGATCAGGAGCTTCTTGAAGCCCTCATCGATGTTCTTGATGCCCCCGCCGGCGAGCACGGCCAGCGCCTCGCTCGTCGCCGGGTTCGTCGTGAGACTGCCCTGCGACTGGCCGAGTGCACCTTCCTGGATATCCAGGTAGTGGTGGAGCTGCTCCTTGCGTTCCGGTTCGACATCCATGAGGTACTTCAGATGGGTCACGCCGAACGCCAGGTGCCGGGACTCGTCCTGGGCCGAAAGCCGGAAGATCCGCTTCTCCGCCTCGTTGTTCGAGATGAGCTCGCCCATCCGGAAGATCGTCTGCACAAAGCCCTCGCCAACGAGGTGCAGGCGCGCGGTCATCTCCGTGAAATCGTCCGCCGAGAGCAGCTGCGATGCGCCGAACCCCGCGTCGGTCAGGCCGCCGCCGTTGACCAGCGCCCGCTTGCGGAACACATCCTCGTGCCGCGACTCATCCATGAGCTGAGTGCCAAGGAACAGCTGCGTCTCGAACTGCTCGGGGTGGACGGTGCCCATGAACCGGCCAGGGAGGTCACCCGCGATGAATTCCACCTGGGTGAGGAAGGTGCACAGCGTACACATCGCCATCTCGATGTCGTCGGGGAGCTCCTTGATTTCCTCCCACGGGATATCGACAGCGGAGGACCACTGGCGCTGCATCGCCTCTTCATAGAGGAGGAGGGCTGATTCGGACCAGACATCGGACTTCGTCTTGTACTGGTTGCGGTGCGCCGCCGACCGCGGGTCGGGCCGCGCGCCACGCATGGCCAAGGTCGCCCAGCCGGCATCGGGCGGGGCCTCACCATAGATCGGCAGCTGGCGAAGGTTTTCGAGCGTGAGGCCCTTGGCGCCCGGTTCGGCGCGCGTGCCCCAGCCGTCCTCGATATTGAGCCAGGACAGGTCCAGTCCCGGTTCCATGACCTTTGTGGTCGATGATGCGCTCATGCTTTGCATGCCCTCCAGTGGGGTTTTCAGGTCTGCCGCCTATTCCACCACGCGAGAGGATGCGCTGGATATGCATCTGCTGACCGAATTTGGAGGACCGGAAGTCCTAGGACCTCCACACCCACGAAATTAGGCCGTCGAGCCTATGCCCCCAATAGACGCCACTTATTAGACTCCGCCCCGACCCAATTCGACGGCAGGGTGGTCAGAACCCGATGGCTGCATACGTCTTACGGCGCGTGGTCCTCACGTTGCCAGTGCTCTTACTCGTGCTCTTTGGCTCGTTCGCGCTCCTGCGCCTCATTCCCGGGAGCGCCGCCGAACTGCGCGCCGGGGCCGGCCAGAGCCAGGATGACATCGCCCGCCTCGAAAAGCAGTTCGGGCTCGACGACCCCATCCCAATCCAGTTCGCCAACTGGGTCGGCAGGCTCCTGACCGGCGACCTTGGCGAGTCCATCTGGAGCACCGAGCCCGTCGCCGACGAAATCAAGCGGCGCTTCCCGCCGACCGCCGAGCTGGCGCTCCTGGGCGCCCTCTTCGCCGTCATCATCGCGGTACCAGCCGGCACCATGGCCGCGCTCAACCAGGACCGGTGGATCGATCGCTTCCTCCAGGTCGGCACAGCCGTCGGCATCGCGATCCCCAACTTCTTCCTCGCCACGCTGGTCATCATGCTGCCGGCGCGCTGGTGGGGGTGGACCCCGCCGACGGGCTACATCTCGATGTTCGATAACCCCGTCGAGAACCTCCAGCGCATGGCTCTGCCCGCGATGATCATCGGGCTTGCCCAGGCGGCCGTCATCACCCGCCTGACCCGGTCGTCGCTCCTCGAAGTCCTGCGGCAGGACTACATCCGCACCGCACGCGCCAAGGGACTCGCCGGCAGGACCGTCGTCATCCGCCACAGTTTCCGCAACGCCATGGTCCCGATCGTCACGATCTTCGGACTCCAGTTCGCGACGCTGCTCGGCGGCTCGGTCATCATCGAATCGGTGTTCAGCATTCCCGGGATGGGCGCTGGCGTGCTTTCCGCCATCGGCCGGCGCGACTATGACCTGGCCCAGACGCTCGTCCTCATTTTCGGCCTGGTCCACATCCTCTCCGTCTTCATCACGGACATGGCCTACACGCTGGTCGATCCGCGCATCAAATACACGTGAAATGCACGTGACATCCCGGCGCTCTCGTAATCCTCATTTCGTGCTCCACAAGGTGAATCCATGGCGACTACAGCGGCTGTAAAACCTCCGCTCACCCGGATTGAAAAGAGGCGGCGGACTGGCCTGCTCCTCAGGAGCACGCGCCGGTTCATCGTGAAGAAGCCGCTTGGTGCGCTCGGCCTCGTGATGATCTGCATCGTCATCGTGGTCGGCATCATGCCTCAGGCTTTCGAGCGGACCGACCCCAACGCCGTCGATCCCCTCCGCATCCTGGAAGCCCCCGGCTCCAGCGCATGGTTCGGCACCGACCAGCTCGGCCGGGACATCTACTCCCGCGTGGTCCACGGCGCGCGTGTCGCCTCGATCGTCGGCTTCGGGGCGGTCGCCATCGCGGCCGTCGTGGGTACCGCCATCGGCATCGTCAGCGGCTACTACGGCGGCTGGGTGGACCTCATCGTCCAGCGCTTCGTCGATGCCATCCTCGCGTTTCCGCCTCTGGTCCTGGCGCTGAGCGTCGTGGTCGCCGTGGGGCCATCGGTCGGCAACCTCGTGTTCGCGCTGGCGTTCGTTTCGGCGCCCTCGTTTTCCCGGATCGTGCGGGCGTCCACACTCTCGGTCCGGCAGATGACCTATGTCGAAGCGGCCGTCTCCATCGGCCAGTCGACGCCGCTCATCATCCTTCGGCACGTCCTCCCGAACGTCGCGGCGCCCATCCTCGTGGTGGCCACCGGCGCGGTTGGCTCGGCGATCCTGGTCGAATCCGGGCTGAGCTTCCTGGGCCTCGGGCCACCACCGCCCGACGCCACCTGGGGGAGCATGCTCTCGCTCGAGGCGCGCTTCTACCTGACGACTGCCTGGTGGCTCGCGGTCGTGCCCGGCGTCGTGATCTCGGTCACGGTGCTCGCCTTCAACCTCCTCGGCGACGCGCTGCGAGACGTCCTCGACCCGCGCCTGCGCGGGCGCTAGCCAAAACAACTCGTGCCCACGGTGCGCACTCCCGGCCGGGAGGCGCACCGGCCACTCCAGAACGAAAGGAGCCTTCGCAAAGCAGACTGATCATTCGGCCCGGGGGGGCCGGCCGGCTTCAGGGGCCAAAACACGCTTTTTGGGTTTCAAGGGGAAGGGAGATTCGCATGACTGAGAAGTCAGAATACTGGTCCCGCTGGTGGAACAGCAGGACATCACGGCGCCGCCTGATCGGCGGCGGCGTTTCGCTTGGTCTTGGCGCCGCGGCGCTGGGCATCGTCGGGTGCGGTGACGACGACGATGATGACGGCGATACCGGCGGGAACGGTGGTGGTGGCGCCACTGCCTCCCCGTCGGCCGGGAATGGTGGCGGGACCACCGTCGCCTCCGCTTTGCCCGACCACCCCCTGTTCAAGGGCCTGCCCGGCGGCAAGAAGGGCGGCAAGTTCGTATGGGCCCAGTCCGACGACCCGGTCGGCGGCGACCCGCACAGCCACGAGGAGCCCGGCACCCAGGCTCTGACCTCGCCGGTGCACAACTGCCTCTTCTTCCCGTGGGAAGAGACCCCGGGCGAACAGACCATCGTCGGCGAACTCGTGGAAAAGTGGGAACAGCCCACGGATACGGAAGTCATCCTCACCCTGCGGAAGGGCGTGAAGTGGCAGGATGTGGACCCCGTCAACGGCCGCGAGTTCGTGGCCAAGGACGTCGAGTACAACCTGAAGCGGATGGTCGAAACCCGGCCGGAAAACCGCCTCCGCGGCATGTTCGAACCGATCGTCGGCATCGAGATGCCCGACGACCACACCGTAAAACTGAAGCTGGCCCACCCGTTCGCGCCGTTGTTGATCAACCTCGGTTTCACCTGGGCCCAGATGGTCGCCAGGGAAGTCGTGGAGAAGGGCACGATCGAGCGCGCGCCGATCGGCACCGGTCCATTCCTGCTGGATAAATGGGAACGCGGAGTCCGCGCGACCTACAAGCGCAACCCGAACTACTGGAAGCCGGGCCTCCCCTTCTTCGACGAGCTCGAAATGCAAATCCTGGCCGACCGGGCCGTGCGCGAAGCGAAATACCTCGCCGGCGAGCACGACCTGGGCGCCGTGAACGTGCTCGGCTCGAAGGCCGACGTCATCAGCAGCCAGATGTCGGACATCAAGGGCAAGGTGCCGAGCAAGTTCATCGAGGGGAACGCGGCATTCAGCTCAAAGCTGCACCTGTATTTCAACGTTGGCGTCAAGCCGTTCGACGATGAGCGCGTGCGCCGCGCAATCGCCATGGCCTTCAACTACGACCAGATGATCGCGGCCTTCGCGGCGGGCCGCGGCCTGCGCACCGGCGAAATGTCCTCGGGCAATACCTTCTGGGCGGCGCGCGAGGCCGATATGCCGAAGTTCGATGTCGCCCAGGCGAAGGCACTCCTGGAGCAGGCGGGGCAGTCGGGCCTCAAGACCGAGAACTGGGTCTCGCCTCAGTACAGTGGCACCACCCTCGCGCCCATCACGCAGGGCCTGCTGAAGCAGGCGCTGGGCATCGACGTGGCGCCGAAGACTCTCGAAAACGCGCAGTGGATCTCGGAGGTCTACCGGGCGCAGAAGCCGTACCCGCTTTCCAGCCACGGCGACTGGTCGTTCGACGACCCGGACCGCACGCTGCGCGAGTACTACCACTCGAAGGGCACCGCCCAGCATCAGAACCTGAACGATGCCGTGCTCGACAAGATGCTCGACGATCAGCGCCAGGAGCTGGATAGGACCAAGCGCCAGGAACTGGTGCGCGACATCCAGAAGTACATGATGGACAAGGCCTATACGGTGCCGATGTTCACCATCGGCTTCATCACCGTCGTCCCCGAGTATCTCAACTACCTCGATATCCGCGGCGGCAACGTCAACAGCTACCGCACCCGCGATATCATCTTCGCCACAGGTGGCCCGCGCGCGGGCTAGTTCCTGACCACGCACGACGACCGGTGGGGGTGCCGCCGCACATCCGGCGGCAACCCTCATCGGGACACCCGGGAGAAACGCCATGCCTGTGTACGAATTTCGCTGCCAGCTGTGTGGCCACAAAGCTGAAGTGCTGGCCAGGCGGGTGGGGTCAGCGGTGACGGAACCGGAGTGCCCGGCCGGTCAACCAGGACATCGCATGGTCCGCATCATGAGCACGTTCGCGCGCCGGCTCACCGAGGCGGACAAGCTCGCCGAGGCGGAGGCGCAGTACGGGGCCGAAGTCGAAGCCGTCATGGGCAAGGGACCCGATATCGCGCGCCTCGCCCGGCGCTACGACACGCTCTCGGCCGACCTGCCCCCGGAGTAACCCGGCGCGGCCGCGTGGGCCATGCACCACCCTTCTACCGGGGGGCCCGCTTCATCCCCGGGCTTCTTCGGGCCTTGCTACAGTGAATCGTATGGCAGGTCTCAGGAAGCGCCGGCTCGGACGTACCGGCCTGGCAGTCTCGGAACTCGGGCTGGGCGCCATGGACACGCCACATTCGCCCGAGGCCGTCGAGACGGTGATGACCGCGCTCGACCTCGGCATCGACTTCATCGACACCGCGCGGGACTACGAAGGGAGCGAGCACCTGCTCGGCGAGGTCATCCGCCGGCGTGGCGGAAAGGACTTCGTGCTGGGGAGCAAGACCTTCCGCCACTCCGCGAATGGGAGCCAGTACGAGATCGACCGTTCGCTCCGGGTGCTCGGCGTCGAGCGGATCGACCTCTACCAGCTCCACGACATCTCCACCCCGGCAGCCTGGGACGAAGTGATGGGCGAGGACGGCGCGCTCGAAGGGCTCAAGACCGCGCGATACCGCGGCCTCATCGGGCACATCGGCATCTCATCGCACCACCTGGACATCGCCGAGCGAGCGATCACTTGCGGTGAGTTCGACACCGTCATGATCGAGTACTCCGCATTCTTTCCCCAATCGGCGCCGCTCATCGGCCTGGCCGCGGAGCGCGATGTGGGCGTGATCGTGATGCGCCCCCTGGGGGGTTCCGGCCGGACCAGCACCATGCGCGGCCGCCTGGCCGACGGCTACAGCGGCCCGCTCACCCCGGCGAACCTCCTGCGATACGTGCTTTCGCACCCGGGCGTGTCGGTGGCCATCCCGGGGGCGCGATACCCGTCGCGCATCGTCGAGAACGTCGCGACGGCTTCCAGCTACGAACCGATGACCCTGGCCGAGCGGCGAAAACTCGAACAGGCTGCGGCGGAGCTGTACTGACCCCGGCCCCGGCGGGCACGGCCGCTCGGCCGGCGATACCGGCCCGGGCCGCCCTGTGCTGCTGCCTTGAACTGGCTGAGTATCATCGATGCAATCACCGGCTGGAGGTGCGCGCATGGCGACCAGCGCGATGTTCGTGGTGACACTGCGGGAGTGGCTCGAGAGCCAGCGGCTTCAGGACACGCCCCACCGCGCGGCCCTCGGTGCCGCGATGAACGCCGGCGATACGGCCGCGATTCGCTCCTTGCTCGCCGGGGCGCCGTTCAATCCCGAACAGCGGCGCTACCTGGATGACCTGCTCGACCGCTGGGAGAAGGCGGAAGCAGGCGGGAAATGAGGCCTGGCGGCGATCATCGGGAGCGCCGGGCCAGGTGTGGTACACCGGCACCCATGCCAATCGCGCGCATCCCCGTGCCGCTGGCCGGCTGGTGGCGGGGCGTAAACGGCATGATGGTCCTGGACATCGCTTCGGCCTGGGGCGCGGAGACGCACGCGCCACCACCGCGGTGCGCGCCTGGTTGGACGACACCACGGCTACCCGGCAGTCTCCCGATGGGACCGGACGGCCCCCGGCGCGCGCACCGATGCGAGAGAAGACGGCCGCGCGGCTGCTCGATGTCGCCGGCCAACCCTTCACAAACGTTGGCATGGCTTCGCCGCGCAGTGATGAATCCCCCGTGCCTACTCGATGAACTCGTACGGCTGGAGGAGCTCCGCGTAGTCGTTCCGGGGCGAGTTCAGGAGTGGCGAAACGGGCCGGTAGACCAGCCACTCATCCGGCGGCGGGCCGAGCAGCTTCTTCAGGTCCACCGGGTTCGGGTCCTTCGGGTTCATCCACGCGTCGGCCTGCTCATCCGAAAGCACCACGGGCATGCGGTCGTGGATGGGCCGCATCATCTCATTCGCCCGCGTCGTGAGGATCGTGAAGGTGCGTTCCCTTCGGTCGGGCGCGGGAAACCACGATTCGTAGAGCCCGGCCAGCAGGAGGAGCCCTCCATCGGGGCGGTGGAACCAGAGCGGCCTGCGCTGGCCGTCCGGCCCGGCCCACTCGAAAAACCCATCGGCCGGCACCACGCAGCGGCGCTTAAGGAATGCCTCGCGGAAGGCCGGCCGCCGGTCGACACCCTCGGCGCGGGCGTTGATCGGGCCCGTCACCCGCTTCCCGGGCTGGGTCCAGTGGTTCACCAGCCCCCACTTCGCGCGTGCGATCTCGCGGTCCTCGAAACGCTGGCGGACGATGAAATGCCAGTCAGTCGGGGCGATGTTGTAGCGCGGATGGTACTCGCCGGGGAGCGATCCGCGCGGAACGCCGAGCTCGCGCTCGAGCTCCGCGCGGTCGGCCCGTGTAAGCGTGAAACGCCCGCACATCTGGGAGGCTCAGCGGCCCCGGCGGCGTGGCACCCTAGCCCCGCGAGTAGGTGCCAACAAGCCGGTTCATGCCGAGGGTGTGCGGCTCGATCTTCTCCAGCAGCTGCCAGAGGGTGAGCCCCGGCTCCAGGTTGAGTTCGGCATTCAGCGCGAACACCCAGTAGTAATAGTGGTGGGTGCCGTGGCCGGGGGGCGGCATCGGGCCACCGTAGCCGGGCTTGCCGAAGTCGGTCACACCGCTGGTGTAGTCCGTCGTGCCCTCGGCCAGGTTCCTCACGGTCCCCGGGATGTTGTAGAGCACCCAGTGCACGTAGCCATAGTGGCCGCCGGTTACCAGGGGCGCGTCCGGGTCGTGGCAGACCACGGCGAACGACCGCGTGCCCTCCGGCTCATCGCTCCAGGCGAGCGCGGGCGAGACGTTCTCGGCCTCGCCGGTGTGCTTCGCGGGGATCCTGCCGCCCGCCGCGAATGCGGGGCTCGTCAACTGCATCTTCGAAAGCGCGAATCCCAAAGCGTTCCTCCTTCGCTGTCTCCGTCCAGGCCCAGGGCGCTCTGATACTGGCACAGACCTGGCGCGACTGCCAGCGCACCCCCGGGACGCGGAGGAACGCCTGGAGGGCGTCACCCTTGGTCCGCTGCCTCCAGGCATCCTCCAGGATGCCTCTTGTTGTCCCCACGATGTCCGCCCTGCGGTGAGAGAGCGGCTGGCCAGCCGGACGAAAACACCGGCCTCTTCGCCGGGCCCGGGCAATGGACCTTAACCGCGGCTGCGTGAATCGGGACTTCCCCGCACCGTGTTGAGTGCCCGCGTGGTACGGTGGCAGTGCGGGGGAACCCCCGCCAATGCCGCAACGAGGCCACCGGCCTCAACCCCCGGAGGGGTATGTCGAACCAGCCTGCCGCGCCACCCGTTCATTACCGAGAGCTCAAGCAGCTCCTCACCAGCGAAGGACTCCTCGCGCCACAACGTGGCTACTACGCCTTCAAGGCCGTCGCCGCGCTCGCCGGGATCGGCCTCGCGGTGGTGGTGACTCTTTCCACCTCGAACCTGGCGGTCGTCCTCCTCGGTGCCCTCCTGATGGCCTTCGCATCGACACAGGTCGCGCTCCTGGGGCACGACATCGGCCACCGGCAGGGATTCCGCGGCCGCCGGACGAACCTCATCGCCCGGTTCATCTTCGGGAACCTGCTCCTTGGCATTAGCCACACCTGGTGGAGCACGAAGCACAACCAGCACCACGCGACTCCGAACCACGAAGAGCTCGACCCCGACATCCAGTTCCCCATGGTGGTGTTCTCGATCGAGCAGCTGGCTGCCCGCTCGCCGAAGCTCCGCTGGCTGATTGGCCTGCAGGCGTTCGTTTTCCCGCTGCTGCTCCCGCTGCAGGCGGTGAACATGCGGATCACGAGCATCCAGCACCTGGTGCGTGCCCGCGCGAAGATGCCGGTGCTCCAGGCCGCGGTCATGCTGGGCCACTTTGCCCTCTACGGCCTGTTGCTCTTCGCCATCGGCAGCTGGCCACTGGCCATTGCCTTCGCGGTGGTCCACCAGCTGGCGTTCGGGCTCTACAACAGCTCCGTCTTTGCTTCGAACCACAAGGGCATGCCGCTCATCGCGGCGGGGCACCGGCTCGATTTCCTGCGTGAGCAGGTGCTCACCTCACGCAACGTCCTCGGGCACCGGGTCACCGACTTCTGGTACGGCGGCCTCAACTACCAGATCGAGCATCACCTGTTCCCGACCATGCCGCGCAATCAGCTCGGCAAGGCGCAGCCCATCGTCGAAGACTTCTGCAAGCGGCTGGGCATTTCGTACCACACCACCGGCCTCTTCGCGTCGTATCGCGAGACCTGGCTTCACCTCTACCGGTTGGGCAACGCGGCCCGCCGTCGCCCCGTGGTGGTCGCGGCGAAGTAATTAGCATCAGGCACTCCCTCCCCTGACCTGTCGCGGAATCCCGCCATTCCTGGCGTCGCCGCCATGGCGAGTGCTCTGGTAGGCTTCCGGGCACTCCACGGAAGGAGCCGCCGGTGGCCGCGAATCCGCCCCTCGATTGGGATGACCTCTTCGATCAAGCCGTCGATATCCTCTCCCGCTACATCCGCATCGATACCTCGAACCCGCCGGGCAACGAAGTGGCGGCGTGCGAATTCCTCGGCGGCATCCTCCAGCGCGAGGGCATCCCCTTCGAGACGTTCGATGCCGGCGGTGGGCGCGTGTCGCTCAGGGCCGTACTCCCCGGCGATGGCAGCAAGCGCCCCTTCATGCTCCTCAACCACACCGATGTGGTGCCCGTGCAGCGCGAATACTGGGACGAGGACCCGTTCAGCGGGCTCGTCAAGGATGGACACATCTGGGGCCGCGGCGCCCTCGATATGAAGGGCCTGGGCGTCGCCCAGCTGATGGCCTTCCTCGCGCTCCATCGCAACCACATCCCCCTCGCCCGCGACCTCGTGTTCTTCGCCATGGCCGACGAGGAGGCCGGCTCCGGGTTCGGCATGCGCTGGCTTGAGCGCCACCACCCGCGGTCGCTCGATGCCGAGTTCGTCATCAATGAGGGCGGAGGGGGCACAACCGAGCTCTTCGGCATCGAAAGGCCGGTGTACACGGTCGCCGTCGCCGAGAAGGGGCCGGTCTGGCTGCGCCTGGTCGCCGAAGGCGCCCCGGGACACGGCTCCGTGCCTCACCACGACAACGCACTCGACCGGCTCGTGCGCGCCCTGCATCGCGTCCAAACGTGGGAGCGTCCGCTCACGGTTTCGCCGGTGCTCGGAGAGTACTTCGCCCGCCTTTCGAGGGCTGGCATCTATCGCGGCGACCCAACGCCCGCGGGGCTATCGTCGGCGGCGGCGGTTGACCCCCGCATCCGCGCGCTGCTCTCCGATACGATCAGCACGACGACGGCCACGGCAGGCATGAAACACAACGTCATTCCAGCGCGGGCAGAGGCGACACTCGATTGCCGCCTCCTGCCTGGTGTTCGGCCCGAGGACTTCATCGCCGAACTCGAGCGCGTGGTCGATGACCCGAAGGTGCGCGTAGAACGTGTCCACGTCGGCTGGTCCGAATCGAACCCGTTCGATACCGAGCTGTTCCACACAATTGAGGATGTCGTCCACGAGCACATCGAGGACGCGGTGGTTGTGCCCGGGATGACGGTCGGGTTCACGGACAGCAGCGTGCTGCGCAACCGGGGCATCGTCTCCTACGGCTTTTCGGGCGGGCTCAACGCGCCGGCCCTGGGGCGGACCGTGCACGGCCACAACGAGCGCGTCCCGATCGAGAGCTTCCGGCTGAATTGCCAGATGGTGTACGAAGTCACCCGGCGCATGTGCGCGCGTTAGCCGCCTGTTGCAATGCCTTTGCAACCCGGCGGGCGGCCAGGGGCTTCCCCCCGGGGGTATACTGCAAAGGTCAATCCGCCCATCCACGGCAGGGGTTCGATCGGCCCGGCGCCGCGCACCGGTCCCAATTCCCCGGGCAAGTCAATTCACCCATGCGGGCCCGCCTCGGCGGGGCCCGCCCCGGCACCAGATGGAGCAGCCTACATGACCTGGACCGAGCACTCGCTTCCGCTCCCACCGCAGGTGCGCCGCGGGCCCGGCGGCTGCCCATGTGCCCCCTGGCGCTCGCTTCCTGAAAGCCACCTTAGTTCGTTGGATTGGGAGGCAATGCCATGAAGAACAGTGACGCCACCGCCCCGTTGGCCGCGAAGGCCAAACAACGGCCCGCCAGCCCCGCCCGCGACTACCCCGCTGAGCCGGTCCGATCGCAGTGGGTGGTCGACCTCGCCTCGCACCGCGTGGTCAGGCGTGCCGCGCGCTCCCCGCGGCCCACGCATGGGGACCCCGCCGCATCGTGAGTTCCACCCCCGGGCGGCCGGGCACGCCAACCCTCGCCGGGCGCCCCTCGCGCGTGGTCGTCGAACACGTCAGTCCCGAAGTCGACGCGGGCCGCTTCGCCGCGAAGCGCGTCGAGGGCGACACCGTCGAGGTCGGGGCCACGATCTTCGCGGATGGCCACGAGATACTCGCGGCCGAGGTGCTGTACCGCCGCGACGAAGAGCGCTCGTGGTCCCGCGTCCCAATGCGCCCGGCCGGCAACGACCGCTGGGACGGCGCCTTCGAGGTGCCCTCCATCGGCCGGTATGCGTACACGGTCGAGGCGTGGATCGACCGCTACGCGACCTGGCTCGACCGCCTGGAGAAGTGGCATGCCGCGGGCCAGGACCTGCGGCTCGAATTCGAAGCTGGGGCGGATTTGCTCGCCCGCGCCGCCGAGGGGGCTCCGCTGGCAAAGGCCCGCGAGTTGGCCGATGCGACGGACCGGCTTCCGGCGCTCGGGGCGGACGAGGGCCTCGCGCTCGCGCGAAGCATGGCGGACGTTGCCCGCCGCTACCAGCCCCGGGGAACCGTGGCGCGTTACTCCCGTATCCTCCCGCTCGTGGTCGAGCGCCAACGCGCCGGGTTCGGCGCCTGGTACGAGTTCTTCCCGCGCTCCTTCGGGAAGGACGGCGCTCACGGCACATTCTCCGATGCGGAGGCCGTGCTCCCGTACATCCAGTCCATGGGTTTCGACGTGGTCTACCTGCCGCCCATCCACCCCATCGGGCAGACCAACCGCAAGGGCCCGAACAACGCCCTGGCTGCCGGCCCAACAGACCCGGGCAGCCCCTGGGCGATTGGCTCGGAAGCGGGCGGACACTGCGCCGTACACCCCGAGCTCGGCACGCTCGAGGACTTCCGCCGCTTCCGCGAGAGGGCGGAAGAGCTCGGTCTCGAAATCGCGCTCGACCTCGCCTTCCAGTGCTCCCCCGACCACCCCTGGGTGTCCGAACACCCGGAGTGGTTCGAACACCTGCCCGATGGCTCCATCCGCCACGCCGAAAACCCGCCGAAGAAGTACGAAGACATCGTCCCGTTCGACTTCGAGTGCGGCGAATGGCCCGCGCTCTGGGAAGCGCTCCGCGGAGTGGTCGCGTTCTGGATCGGCCAGGGCGTGCGCATCTTCCGTGTCGACAACCCCCACACGAAGCCGTTCGCCTTCTGGGAGTGGCTCATCGATTCCATTCGCCGCGACCATCCCGATGTCATCTTCCTCTCCGAGGCCTTCACGCGGCCGGCCCTGCTGCACTACCTGGCGAAGCTCGGGTTCAGCCAGTCGTACAACTACTTCGCCTGGCGCAACACCCGCGATGAGCTGACGAGCTACGTCAACGAGCTGATGGCCGCGCCAGGACGCGACTACTTGCGCCCGAATTTCTGGCCGAACACGCCCGATATCCTCACTGGCTACCTCCAGGCCGGGCGGCGGCCCGCCTTCATGGTCCGGCTGGTGCTCGCGGCCACCCTCGCGGGCAGCTACGGCATCTACGGCCCTGCCTTCGAGCTCTGCGAGGACCGCCCGCGTGAGCCAGGCTCCGAGGAGTACCTCGATTCCGAGAAGTACCAGCTCCGCCGCTGGGACCTCGCCAACCCCTGGAGCCTGCGTGACTTCATCGCCAGGGTGAACGGCATCCGCCGCCAAAGCCCGGCCTTCCGCGGCGACGCCTGGTTCCGCTTCCACGAAACGGATAACGACCGGCTCATCTGTTACAGCCGCACAGCCCACAATGGCGAGACCGTGGTGGTGGTCGTCAACCTGGACCCGCACTTCAAGCAGGTGGGGCACGTGAGCCTCGACCCGGCGGTGGTACGCGTCGATCCCGCGGCGCAGTTCCAGGCCCACGACCTCCTCGGCGGCGGGCGCTACCTCTGGCAGGGAAGCCGGAATTACGTTGAACTGGATCCAGCAACCACCCCGGCGCACATCTTCCTCTTGAGGACCGAGCGCCGCTCGGAGCGCGACTTCGAATACTTCCTGTAGGGAGGAAGACCGCTTGACCAGCCCCACCCGCGCCGCCGCCGCAGCCAGCGTCGACCCGGCGAGCGATCCCCTCTGGTACAAGGACGCCGTCATCTACGAGGTGCATGTCCGCGCCTTCATGGATGCGGATGGTGATGGGATGGGCGACTTCGCTGGCATGACCCAGAAGCTCGATTACCTGCAGGAGCTCGGAATCACCGCCATCTGGCTCCTCCCGTTTTACGAATCCCCCCTGCGCGACGACGGGTATGACATCGCCGACTACCGCAAGATCCACCCCTCGTACGGCACACTGCGAGACTTCAAGCGTTTCCTGGCCGAGGCGCACGCCCGCGGCCTGCGCGTCATCACCGAGCTCGTGATCAACCACACCAGCGATCAGCACGCCTGGTTCCAGCGTGCCCGCCGGGCGCCCCGCGGCAGTGCCTACCGCGACTACTACGTGTGGAGCGACACGGCCGCCGAGTACGCCGAGGCGCGCATCATCTTCAAGGACTTCGAGCGCTCGAACTGGACGTGGGACCCGGTTGCCGGGCAGTACTACTGGCACCGCTTCTACTCCCACCAGCCCGACCTCAACTTCGACAACCCGCGCGTGCGCCAGGAGATCCTGGACATCGTCGACTACTGGTTCGCGATGGGCGTCGATGGGTTCCGGCTCGATGCGGTGCCCTACCTGTTCGAACGCGAAGGCACCAGCTGCGAGAACCTTCCAGAGACCCACGCCTTCCTCAAGGAGCTGCGGGCGCACGTCGACCGGAAATTCCCCGGCCGCATGCTCCTGGCCGAGGCCAACCAGTGGCCCGAGGATGCCGCCCGCTACTTCGGCGACGGCGACGAGTGCCACATGGCCTATCACTTCCCGCTCATGCCCCGCCTCTTCATGGCTGTCCGCATGGAGGACCGGTTCCCTATCACGGAGATCCTGGACCAGACCCCGGAGATCCCCGCCAACGCCCAGTGGGCCCTCTTCCTCCGCAACCACGATGAGCTCACCCTCGAAATGGTCACGGACGAGGAGCGTGACTACATGTACCGGGTCTATGCGGCCGAGGACCGCGCCCGCATCAACCTCGGCATCCGCCGCCGGCTGGCCCCGCTCCTCGGCCACAACCGCCGCCTGATCGAGCTGATGAACGCCCTCTTGCTCTCGATGAAGGGCACGCCCGTCATCTACTACGGCGACGAGCTCGGCATGGGTGACAACATCTACCTGGGCGACCGCGACAGCGTGCGGACCCCGATGCAGTGGAGCGCCGACCGCAACGCGGGGTTCTCGCGGGCAAACCCACAGCGGCTCTACCTCCCCGTGATCATCGACCCCGAGTACCACTACGAGTCGATCAACGTCGACGCCCAGCAGGCCAACCCCTCCCTCTTGCTCTGGTGGATGCGCCGCCTCATCGCCCTGCGCACCCGCTACCGGGCGTTCAGCCGAGGCTCAATGACGTTCCTCGATACCGACAACCGGCGGGTACTGGCGTTCCTCCGGGAGTACGAGGGCGAGCGCATCGTGGTTGTCGCGAACCTGTCGCGATTTACCCAGGCGGTGAACGTGAACATCGGCGCCTGCGCGAGCCTCACGCCGGTCGAAATGTTCGGCCACACGCACTTCCCGCCAGTGACGCACGAACCATACTTCCTCTCCCTCGGCCCTCATGCGTTCTACTGGTTCCTGCTCGAACCGGCATCGGGGCATCCACAGTCCGAACCGGGGCAGGCCCCGCCGCTCACGGTGGATCGTGACTGGCAAGAACTCCTCAACGGCCGCCGGAAGTCGCTCGAAGCCGCGCTTTCGGCATACCTTCCCGGGCGCCGCTGGTTCGGCGCCAAGTCGCGCAATGCCCGCCGGCTCACCATCATCGAGGCTGTCCCCTTCCGTACCCGTAACCAGCCAGACTCCGCCTACGTGCTCGCGCGCGTCGAGTACGACCAGGGCGAGCCGGATTCCTACGCCATCCTGCTTTCGGCGGTGCCGGCCGACCGCGCCGCGGCCATCGAGCGCACCGTCCCCTGGGCGCTGATCACCACCATCGCGGACCGCGGCGGCACGGTACTTCACCTTGTGGATGGGCTCGCCCTCCCCGAAGTCGCGACGGCGTTCCTCGATGCCTTCCGTTCGCGCGCGAAATTCTCGAGCGCCCGCGGAACCCTGGCCTTCTCGGTTGAGCCTGGCTTCCGCTACCGGCCAGGCCCCGATGAGCCGCCCGCGGCGATCCATCGCGGCGAGCAAAGCAATACCTCCGTGATCTACCCCGGAAGATTCATCCTCAAGTTCATCCGGCGCATCGAACCAGGCATCCATCCACAGGTGGAGATGCAGCGATTCCTGCGCGGCACGCAATTTGGCGGCTCGGTGCCCCACCTGGCCGGGACCATCAGCTACTCCGCCCCGGGACAGAAAGCCGCCTTCGTGGGTGTGCTCGAAGAACTGGTGACGGCGCAATACGACGCCTGGACCTTCGCGGTCGACGAACTCGGCCGCATGCTGGAGGAAGTCGCGGCGGCCCGGATCGACCCGCCGGCGGTGCCTCGCCGCGCGCATCCCCTCGATGCCCCGCCCACACCACCCGCGATGCGCGAGGCAGCAGCATCGTGGTTGCAGTTCGCCCGTACCCTGGGCGAACGGACCGGCCACCTCCACGCCGCGCTTGCCTCCGACCGGGAGGATCCCGCCTTCGCGCCCGAGCGGTACACCCCGTTCTACCAGCGTGCGCTGGCGCAGGCCTTTCGCAGCCAGGCGCGAGACGCCTTCCGCGGGCTCCGGGGCAAGCTCGACGCCCTGGATGAGGCGGCGCGCGAACACGCCGAAAGTGTGCTTGCCGGCGAGTCGGCCATCCTCCAGCGGCTCCAGGCGGTGGCCGGCCGGCCGCTGGCCAGCGCCCGGATCCGCTGCCATGGCGACCTGCACCTGGGCCAGGTCCTGATCGCCGGCCGCGAGCCCATCTTCATCGACTTCGAAGGCGAGCCCGTCCGCTCATTGGGCGAACGCCGGGTCAAACGCTCGCCCCTGCGCGATGTCGCCGGGATGCTGCGCTCGTTCCACTACGCCAGCCGCCATGCACTGCGTGAGCTGGTGGAATCGCAGGCGGCCGGCTCCGGGACCGACCTCGAGACGTGGGCCCGCGCCTGGAATCTCTGGAGCGCGGCCGAGTACCTGGCCGGCTACTTCGATGTCGCCGGTTCCACCGGGCTGCTGCCCTCCGCACCCGAGGAACACCGCTTCTTGCTCGATAGCTTCCTCCTCGACAAGGCACTGTACGAAGTGCGTTACGAACTCGATAACCGGCCCACCTGGGTCGACATCCCGCTCCAGGGGATCATCGGCATCATAGATGTCGCTATCCTCGATTGAACGCACCCGGAGGTGCCCATGCCACCACATACCGCTGGAACCCCGCCGTCGCTGTTCTCCCGCGACGACCTGTACCTGTTCAACGAAGGCACGCACACCCGCCTCTACCGCTCGCTGGGCGCCCACCTCGTCGAGCGCGACGGCGTTCCAGGCGTCAATTTCGCCGTCTGGGCGCCCAATGCCCGCGCCGTCAGCGTGGTGGGGGACTTCAACGACTGGACCGAGGGCGCCCACCCGCTCGCCAACCTGGGCCCATCCGGCATCTGGGAAGGCTTCGTTCCGGGAGCCGCCGGGGGCCAGCGCTACAAGTTCGCCATCGCCAGCAACCTGGGTGGCACCTTTCTCCGGGCCGACCCGTTCGCCTTCTACGCCGAGGAACCGCCGGCCACCGCCTCCATCGTCCACGACCTCGCTTACGAATGGGGCGATGCCGCGTGGATGGCCGGCCGGGCCGCGCACAACCGCCACGACGGGCCCATCTCCATCTACGAAATGCACCTCGGCTCGTGGATGCGCGACCCGGACGGCAACCGCTTGTTGACCTGCCGCGAGCTCGCGCCGAAGCTCGCGCGTTACCTGGTCGATCACGGGTTCACGCACGTCGAGTTCCTGCCCGTGATGGAGCACCCCTTCTATGGCTCCTGGGGCTACCAGACTACCGGGTACTTCGCCGCGACCAGCCGCTACGGCACGCCCCAGGACTTCATGTACCTCGTCGACGTGCTCCACCAGCATGGCATCGCCGTGATCCTCGACTGGGTGCCCTCCCACTTTCCCTCCGACGAGTTTGCCCTCGCGAACTTCGATGGCTCGCACCTGTTCGAGCACGCCGACCCCCGCCGCGGCTACCATCCCGATTGGGGCAGCCTGATCTTCAACTACGGCCGGCACGAGGTCCGCGCATTCCTCCTCAGCAGCGCTCTCTTCTGGCTCGAGGTGTTCCACGCCGATGGCCTCCGCGTCGATGCGGTCGCGTCGATGCTGTACCTCGACTACTCGCGCAAGGAAGGCGAGTGGATCCCGAACGTCTATGGCGGCCGCGAAGACCTCGACGCCATCAGCTTCCTGCGCCAGCTCAACGAGGCAGCCTACGCGCTCGACCCCGGCATCCAGATGTTCGCCGAGGAATCCACCGCCTGGCCAGGCGTCTCGCGCCCGACCTACCTGGGCGGGCTGGGGTTCGGCTTCAAGTGGGACATGGGCTGGATGCACGACACGCTCAAGTACATCGCCGAGGACCCCGTGCACCGCAAGTACCACCACAACTTGCTCACCTTCCGCGCCCTCTACGGGTTCACGGAGAACTTCGTGCTCGCGCTCTCGCACGATGAGGTCGTTCACGGCAAGGGATCGCTGCTGGGCAAAATGCCGGGCGATGACTGGCAGAAGTTCGCGAACCTGCGCGCCCTGCTCGCCTACATGTGGTGCCTGCCGGGCAAGAAACTGCTCTTCATGGGCGCGGAGTTTGGCCAATGGGCCGAATGGAACCACGAGTCCAGCCTCGACTGGCACCTCGCGCAGTACGATCGCCACAGCGGATTGCAGCGCCTCGTGGGCGACCTGAACGCGCTCTACAGGGGCACCGCCGCCCTCCACCGCACCGACTGCGACCCCGTGGGTTTCGAGTGGATCGATTGCCACGATGCCGACCAGAGCACGCTCTCCTTCCTCCGCCGCACGGCCGATGGGAAGGAGGTGCTGGCCGTGGTGTGCAACTTCACGCCGGTGCCGCGGCCGAACTTCCGCATAGGCGTGCCCGTCCCCGGCCACTGGCGCGAAGTGCTCAACACCGATGCCCCGATCTACGGCGGGAGCGGCCAGGGCAACCTGGGCGGCGTCGATACCGTGCCGATCCCGTCGCACGACGAGCCCCAGTCGCTGCTCATCACGCTTCCCCCGCTCGCGGTGGTGGTCTTCAGGTCCGAAGCGCCGCCCGGCTGACGGAGCCGGCGTGCCGCGTGCCGCTATCGCCAGGTTCGGCGTAAAGCCCCGCACCCTGCTGCGACCCGCAATGCGCACGACCCGGGCGGCTTCGAGATAGGTCGCGGTGGCGCGGACGGCCCGGACCGCGACTTCTCCCCGGCTGGGGATGACCAGGGTGGGCCGGGGTTCAGGTGGTGGGGCGGCGTTCCGTTAATTCCTGCATGGATGCCGAACTCGGTCCCATCGAGAACGTCTCACCCGGCATGGCCGTCACGGTGATGCCGCGCGGCGAATCGGGCGTGGCCTATGGCCAGGGCGTCCTCGCGTCCTCGCGGGGATTCTCCGTGTACGTCCGCACCCCGGAATGCCCGTGGCAGCCGGGCGATGAGGTGGTGCTCGCCTGTGGGGCGCTCGGCCGGAGGGCCGCGGCCCTGGCCCGCTTCCGCCAGCACACCGGTGGGCAGGCCATCTTCTCCCGCCAGAGCCCATGGCGGCCGTTCAACCGGCGATCGCTCCAGCGTTACGTCACGAGCCTGGCCGCCACGCTCGGTCCGGCGGAACTGGCGATGGACGTGACCGTGACCGACATCTCGATGGGTGGAGCTGCCGTGCTCGTGGCGGAAACCCCGGCCGATGTGAAGACCTGGCTGCGGATGGCCACTCCGGGCGGTGAATGCGCCCTGCCGGTCGCGATCGTCGGCGGTCACGGTGACGAGGCCGGGACGGTCCTCCACTTGCGCTTTGAAGACGTGACGCCCGAAGCGGCGCTGGTGCTGCGGGGCTTCGTCTCCAGCCTCGCCACCGCACTCGTCTCCGAGGCTGCCTGACCGCGCCCGGTTGCTGCAGCGGCCCGCGCCACACTGTGGGCATGGCGCCCAGCGCTGCTCCAGTGAGCCCTCGCGCATCCTCCAGGCGCCGCAGGTTCGCCTGGCCGGCCTTCGATGGTGTCACCCCCGCCCGCGCCGCAAGCCCTGAGTCTTCACCTCCTCCTCCTGCTCCAACGCCTTCGGCGCCGGCGGGTCCTCCAGTTGCGCTCGCGATCGCGCGCATCCCGTGTTCGGGCCGTGGCTCCCGGCGGCCCCGGCCGGGGGAGCCATGGATGGACCCTGCGGATTGGCTCGCTGGTTCCGTCTGCCCGCGATCTGGCCATGCCACTCCCACCCCCATGCAGTTCGCGTGTTGAGGTTGAAGCTGTCCCGCCAACTGCGGGCCACCAATCGAGCCGGCCGGCGGCTCTGCTAGACTCGGTCACGTGCCGGCCTCCCAGGAACTGCTCTCGCGCCTCGTTTCCATCGTCGGCCGCCACCATGTGCTCACCGACCCCGGCCTGCGCGCCGGCTACGAGACAGACTGGACGCGCCGCTTCCATGGCGAGTCGCCGGCCGTGGTCCGCCCGGGTTCGCTCGAGGAGGTCATGGCGGTGGTCGGCGCCTGCAACGAGGCTGGCGCCGGCATCGTGCCCCAGGGTGGCAACACCGGCCTGGTGGGCGGCGGAGTACCCCGGAACGGCGAGATTGTCCTCTCCTTGCGTCGTCTCGACTCCATCACCGCCTTCGATGCTGAGGCCGGCGAGGTCACGGCCGGCGCCGGTGTGACACTCGCGGCCCTGCGGGAGACGGTCCGGGTGCGGGGATGGACCGCCGGAGTCGACCTGGCCTCGCGCGCCAGCGCCACCATCGGTGGCATGGTCGCGACCAATGCCGGGGGCATCCGCGTTCTGCGCTATGGCGCCATGCGCCAGCAGGTGCTGGGCATCGAGGCGGTGCTGGCCGATGGGCGCGTGCTGCGGAGACTTCCCGGGCTGCTGAAAGACAATTCGGGCTACGATATCGCGCAGCTGCTGGCCGGCAGCGAAGGGACGCTTTCCGTCATCACCGCCGTCCGGCTGAAGCTGGTGCCAGAACAACCGCGACGGGCGGTGGCACTGCTCGCTGTCGAAAACCTGGCGGCGGCGCTGGGCGTGGTCTCGCTGGTGCGCCGTGCACTCCCGTCTCTCGAGGCGGCCGAGGTGTTCTTCCCCGAGGGGCTCGAGCTCGTGCTCCGCCATACCGGCCTTCCGAAGCCGTTCGCGATGGCCCACCCCTGTTACCTGCTGCTCGAAAGCGCCGGCCAGCACGATGAGTCGTCCATCCTTGCCAGCGTGCTCACGGCGGCGCCGGGCATCCGCGACTCCGCCATCGCGACAGGGCGTGCCGAGCGCGAGCGCCTGTGGGCCTACCGCGAGCGCCACACCGAATCGATCAGCGCCGAAGGGGTTCCGCACAAACTCGATGTGACGCTCCCGCTTGCCCGGCTTCCAGAGTTCGAGGCGCGGGTCCGCGGGGTGCTCGCCGCCGTGGAGCCAGCTGCCCGTCCGGTGCTCTTCGGCCATGCCGGCGATGGCAACCTCCACGTCAACATCCTGGGCCTGGCCCCAGGTGACGAACGCCCGGATGGCGCTGTCCTCGAGCTTGTGGCCGGGCTGGGTGGCAGCATCAGCGCCGAGCACGGCATTGGCATCGCCAAGATGCCCTGGCTCCACCTCACCCGATCCGAAGCCGACCGCGAGGCGATGCGGTCCATCAAGGCGGCCCTCGATCCCCGGGGTATCCTCAATCCCGGTGTCATCGTCCCGGCGCTTTGATGCGCCCCACGGTGCCCCGGGGTATCGTTCGAACCGCATGGAGAGGGGGGTCATGGCCTTTCAGTTCCTGGACCACCGAGAATTCATCGAGATGCGCCTGTACGGCGATATCTCCGGTGCAAGCGAGCCCGCGATCGACTGGCTCGATCGAGTCAGCGCCTGCGGCCGGCTCTTGATTGACGCATCGGACGTTGCTGCCATCACCGCCGACGTGCTCTGGATGGCGGCCGTTGTCGACCGCGCGCGGGCGTCCGGCCCGTTCTGGACCGCCGTGTTCGCGCCGGGCGATCTGGTGTTCGGCGTGCTTCGCCAGGTTTCCGCCTACCGCAGGCACGACGCCCAGGACGTCAACTTCTTCCGCGAGCGCCCGGCCGCCGAGGACTGGCTGCGCTCCCGGGAAGGTTTGCCGGCGGCCTGATAGGATGGCGCGTGGAGGCCGCGGATGACCGTTGATAGCTACAAGTATCTGCCCCGCTCGATGCGGACCATGTATGAAGCCACGCCGGTGATCGATGAGCCGCCGGTCTGGGCACCTCTTCCCAGGCCGCTCGACCGCTGCACCATTGCCCTCATGACCTCCGCCGGGATCTACCTGCGCGATTCGCAGGAACCCTTCGATGCCGAACGGGAACGCCGCGAGCCAACCTGGGGTGACCCCACCTACAGAGTCATCCCCCGGAACGTCCGGACCGAAGACATCGCCTGCTCTCATCTCCACATCAGCCATGATGACCTCCTGGAGGACGTCGACGTGGTGCTGCCCATCCGCGCGTTCACGGCGCTCGAAGCCGAAGGCCGGATCGGGCGCCTTGCCGACGAGCACTATTCGTTCATGGGCTACCAGGACCGCAGCCTCATCGATTGGCGAACAGTGCAGGGGCCCGAGCTTGCCGCGAGATTGAAGGAGCGCGCCGTCGATATCCTGCTCCTGGCGCCTGCCTGACCGGACTGTTGCAGAAACGTGCCCGTGCTGGCGCGTACCATCGAAAGCCTCGGCATCCCTACCGTCACGGTCACCATGATCCCGGACCTGGCCATGAAGTTCCGGCTCTCCCGCGTGGTGGGGGTTGAGTTCCCGTTCGGCCACAGCTTCGGCACGCCACACAACGATGCGCTCATGCTGACCGTCGCGCGGGCGGCGTGCCAGGCGCTCGAAGAAGCCGGCGCCCCGGGCTACCGGATCGACGTCGACGCCGAATGGCCGGTGCCCCTGGAAATCGCCTACAAGACGTGGCATCCGCCTGCCCCGAGCCCAATCGTTGCCGAGATGCTGAAGCGCCGCCAGGGAGGCTAGCACTCACCGGCCGCCGCCTCCGCGATCACCATGCATGACATGCGGCGGCAGGGGAGAAAGCGGCCGCGCGCCCTGCGACCCGGTTCGCGTCATTGGGCTTCCGGGTGCCTGCCGGGCTTCACCTCCCCGCGCCCGGCGGCGCATGATGCTCCCGTGGCTCCCCCGCTTCCGGATCCCTGGCTCGAACCCTTCCTCCCGCGGCTTCGCCGGGCGGGTGGGCGCGTGCTCGATGCTGGTTGCGGTTACGGCACCGATGCGGCGATCCTCGCGGACGCTGGCTTCCAGGTGGTGGCCTGCGACCGCCGCCGCCCGCCCGGCGCGCCCTGGGGCCCGCCCGTTGCCTTTCTCCTCGCCGATCTCCAGTGGCTCCCCTTTCGGCCCGAAACCCTCGGTGTGGTCATCGCCAGCCTGTCCCTCCACTACCTCCCGTGGGCGGCCACGCTCGCCGCTTTTCGCTCGATCGGGACCCTCGTAGCGCCTGGCGGGTGCGTCCTCTTCCGCGTGAACGCCAGTGACGACATCCACCATGGCGCCGGCCAGGGCGAACAGCTCGAGCCGGGTTTCTTTCGGGTGCCCGATTCGCTCGTAAGCCACAGCGAGACCAAGCGCTTCTTCACCGCGGCCGATGTCCGTGCCGTCGTCCCGCCGGGGTTCGCTATCGAACACCTGGCGCACCGCACCATCCGCCGCTACGAACAGCCAAAGCAGGTCTGGGAGTGCCTGCTCGTCCGTCAATCGTAAGCCATCAGCTCCCGCCAGGGGCAGGCCACTGCCGCCGCCACAGATAGGCCAGCGCCCCCGTCGCCACCCCAACGTTGAGCGATTCCACCCGCGGGTCCATGGGTAACGCCACCCGGAAGTCGCTCTCCTGGAGGAGCAGGTGGCCCACGCCCTCGCCCTCGCTTCCCATCACCAGGGCTGTCCTCCCGGGCCAGTCGAAGGCCGTCGCCGATTGCGCCCCTTCGCCGGCATCCGCCGCCACCACCCAGTAGTTCGCTTCCTTCAAGGTCTTGATCGCCATGGCCAGGTTCTGGGGGGCAGCCACGGGGGCGATGAAGCTGATGCCCGCGCTTGCGCGGTGCACGCCCGGGGTCAGGAGCGCTCCCCGCCGCAACGGCAGCACCACCGCGTCCACGCCCACCGCCACCGCTGTCCGCAGCACGGCCCCAAGGTTCTGCGGGTCGGTGACCCGGTCGAGCAGGAGGATGAGCGATGGCGTCCCCGCCGCCTGTGCAACTCCGCGCAGGTCCACCGGCTGGATATCCCGCAGCCGGACAAGCACGCCCTGGTGCACACCATTCGCGGTCAGCTCGTCCAGCCGGTATCCATCAACCGGCTCGGTCTTCAGCCCGGCCGCTCGCGCCCGCTCCACCAGTTCGTGCACACGCTCATTCCGCGTCTCCCGGAAGTACATCAGCGACTTCGCGTACCCTGTTTCGAGCGCCATCGCGCACGGGTTGATGCCGAAAGCCAGGTCGTCGGGTGTGCTGTTGGGCTTGGGTCGCAGCCGTGCCATGCACCCGTAGTGTCGCACCCGCGCGCCAGCCGGGCACGGCTACGGTGCCGGCAGACTTCCCGGCGCGCTCGAACGCTGGTAGCTCGCCACCAGCTTCGACTGGTCCACCGCATAGATCCGGTCGTCGCCGCTGCGGAACACCTCGGTCAGCTCCGGCATCCTCTCGAACTTCGCCAGCCCCTCCGGCGTGCCGTGTACCCGCTCTTCTCCGCCGGCCACCACGTACCGCACGTTGTACTTGCGCAGGTAGTCCACCGCGACCTGCGTCGAGCCCGTCGTGTAGAACAGCTCGGTCTCGGTCCGCCGCTCCTGCACCAGCCCCGCATAATCGGTCCGCTGCTGGATCTGGTGCCAGTCCCAGCCGATCACCGCCGGGAGCCCCGTGTATTGGGAGATGCGCCCTGTCCACCGGTAGAGCGGCCCCACCGCCTCCACAATCACCGGAGATCCTTCCACGTTCGCGCGCAGCCACTCGATCAGTGGCAGGTCGTCCTCCAGGCGCAGCGCGACATCGTCGCCGGGGTCCTCTTCCATCTTCGGCTCCACGAAGACGGCGTGCGGGAAGAACGCGAACCCGTCGAGCGTCGGCCCGGTCTCCTTGAAGCGCGCCTCCTGCCGCGCCCGCGTGCCCGGCACCAGGAAGAGGCTCGCCCCGAGCACGAGCGCCACCACGATCGCGCCACCTCCCAGCGCGCTCACCACCCGCCAGTCCCGTGCCCGCAGCGCGCCGCTCCGGGCGGCCTCCAGCGCCCACTTCGCCTGCCTCCCGGCATACCAGGCGGCGAAAGCGCTGCCGAGCGCCAGCAGCTGCCACGCCTGCAGGCTGAACTTGAACACCGTGTTCATCCGCTCGATGTCGCCATTCAAGGTCACGACGTCCACCCCAACCGCTACGCCAAACCCCAGCGCGAAGAGTGCCGTCGCCAGCGTCCGCGGCACGTCCTTCTCCGCGCGCCGCAGTTCGAGCCATAGCAGGTTCAGGAAGAAGCCCTCGACCGCCACCCCGAGCGCGAGGGTCGTCAGGCCGAACGCCCACGCGAATGCCCCCACGCCGCTGAGGAAGACCGCCAGCGACAACACCTCGAGGCGCCCGTTGACCACCGCCAGGAACGGGTTCCGCCCGTGAGCGAACTGCCGCGCCGAGAGCTCCTCCCGGTAGCGCACCGCCAGGAACGCCACCGCGAACGCGATGAACACCCCGAAGTGCACGAAGAACTGGTGCGCCTTCGTCGTCTCCGGCGCCCGCGTAATCCCCGGGTCGAACGTCTCGAATCGCCCGGTGTATGGCGAGAACGCGACCGCCGCGACCAGTCCAGTCACCACCAGGTGCCCCACCGCATCCCACCAGCGCTCCTGCCAGCGGCCCGGCCGGAGCATCTGCCCCAGCGGGATGCCCGCCGCCGCGATAAGCACCGCCGTCGGGAAGTCCCATGTGTGCACGGTTCGCACGAGCCCCACCGCGCACCCGATCAACCCCGCCAGCAGCCAGCCCCGCCAGCGCATGCCCGCTCGCACCGTCGCCGCATACGCGACCACCAGGGCGATGCTCGCCCCGAAGAACGGCAACCCCATCAGGTGCGGATGAAGGTCCCCGAACAACATCGACCAGTACGGGAACTCCGTGATGTCGAACGACCCGAAATGCACGCGCGAACTGCGCCACCAGTCGAACGGGGGCAGGGTCGCCCCCCCGAAGATCCACTGCCACAGCCCGCCCACGATCCCGGCCGCGCCACCAACCACGGGTACCCCTTCCGCCAGCCCCCACTCGTTGACCGCCTGCAGCCGCTCGATCCACTGGTGCGCGCCATCCAGGTTGCCGATGCCCACCAGCAGCACCGCGCCCAGCGCGCCGGCAACCAGCGCCGGCCGGCTCCCCACCGTCCGCCCCGCCGCGCGCGCCTCTGACGCCATCCCCACCAGCCAGTGCACGACCGTGAACGCGACGCTCGCCACGAGCGCCGCATACGTCGGCACGCCCAGGTTGAATGCCACCTCCGGCACGATCCGCAACGCCCGGATCGGCACCGCCAGGAAGAACCACCCCATGTAGTAGTAGTTCATGCTCCCGCCGCCGAACCAGGGGTCATACGGCGGCAGGATCGTCGATCGCGTCACGGCCGTCAGGTAAGCGATCTCCATCGGCTTCTCGCCGCCCTGCGGGTGGTGCCAGAGGTCCGGGTTGTATGCCCGGAGGAGCAGAAAGCCGAAGAACCCCGCCAGGAACACCCCCTCCACCGCCAGCCACGAACGCCAGTGTTCTCGCGCATCGGCACCCAACGCACGCCGCCGCGCCACCGCGAGCACGGCCCCCAGCAACAGCGATGCCCCGAACACGCCCCACACCAGCCCGCCGGAGAAGTGCGCGGCCCCCCACGCCACCAGCAGCCAGGTGGGCAGGGCCACCGTGGTCAGCCCGAGGAACTTGCTCAGGCCGTAGCCGCGTCCCGGCAAGGCCCGGAACAGCCACGTCACCCAGGGCACCGTCGCGAACGCCGCCACCTCCAGCCACACCAGCCACCACAGCCACGGCAGCGAACTCGCCCACCCATCCGCGTCGAAGACGTCCGTGAACGTCCCCCCGGATTGCTGCGTTGCCGCCTCGTCTGGCGTGAACTGTAATCCGTTCGTCCGCCCCTGCCGCGGCAGCAGGTTCACCGCCCGTTCCGGGTGCGCCTCATACAACAACGCAAGCGCCCGTTCCGGGTCCCACGAATCCGTCTTCCGGTAGATCCGGACCTCCGGGTGGTCGTACACCGTGAACGACTCCTCCGCCCTCGAATCGTCGACCGAAATCCCGAGGAACGTCGGGTGTACCTGGAACGTCGCCACACGCTCGAACCCGAGCTCGCCCGATTCCAGCAGTTCGTAGTACAGGATGGTTGCCGGGTATTCGCGTTCGAGCTGCTTCACCGGCTCGCGAATGCGGTTCGACGTGATGGCGACATAATCCGCGCCATTCAGCCCGCCCCGGTTCGGGTTCGCCGGGTCGCCGTACACGAGCTTAGAGATCTTCTCCGGCGAATCAGGCTCGTACGGCTCCGTCTCCACCACACGGTATTCGCGCGGCCGCTCTGGAAAGTGCCACGGCACCGGGTCGTCCCAGATCTCGCTCGTGATCGCCGCCCCCGCCGGGATGTTCTCGTACACCCACCGTGTGGCCGCTATCCGCGGGTGCTCCTGGCTGTAGACCGACTGGAACGCCCCTGCCCACCACGCCGTCGCGCCGACCACGGCCCCCGCCGCCAGGGCGGCCGCAACCTTCGCCCCCGGCGTTCCCGGCGCAACCCGCTCAACCAGGCGGCGCAAGGGCATGCGCCGCGGCAACCGTCCCTCCCGCGCCCAGCCCCACAACGCGAGCAGCCCCCACCCGGCCAGGAGCGCCAGCACCGGGTACATCGGCTGGAAGTACCGCATGAACGCCACGAAGCGCGGACCCCAGAACGCAAACACCAGCACTCCCGCAACCAGCGGCAGCGCGAACGCCATCTCCCTCCGCCTGAACAGCAACGCCCCCGCGACTGCCAGCGCTGCCCACGATGCCACACCCAGGGCTGGTCCCATGCCCCAGAGCACCATGTTCTTCAGCGGTGTCAGGAACGGCGTCGTCCCCGCGAACTGGACGAACGGCGGATAGTCGGCGTTGCCCTGCTGGAAGTCCCGCTCGCGCTGGATGTCATCCCACCAGCGCTGGTCCAGGGCCATGTCCCAGAAGTTCGGGCCGGCGAACGCATAGGGCTGCGCAATCCGGAACACCACCAGCGAAACGGCCCCGCCCAGGCAGAGCATCGAGAAGTCGTTCGCCCAGGTCCATCGTGGCGCATCCCGGTCCTGGCTCACCGCACCCCTCCACCGCAGCCCCAGCCGGGGGAAGTCGCGCATCCCGGAGCGCAGCGCGAAAGCCGCCACCGGCAGCACCGCGAAAATCGCGCCGTTTACCTTGCAGGCCACTGCCAGCCCGATCGCCGTCCCGAACCCCACCGCCAGCCACCACGAAGCCGCCCCGGCGCTCCGCACCCAGAGGACGCTCAGCAGCAGCGTCAGCGTGGCGAAGAATGTGAGGTACGGGTCGGCTGTCCAGAAGTGAGCAAGCTGCGTCGGCAGCACCGCCAGCGCATAGAGCAGCGCGCCAAGAAGCCCCGCCCTGCTCCCGAAGAGCTGCCAGCCGATAGCGAAGACCAGCAGGATCGTCGCCGTGTCGAATAGCGCCGTCACCCGCCGCCCCCACACCACCGTGTAGTCATACGAATTGTCCGGCCCCGAGGGGTCATCTCCCGCGAGCGTCGCAACCGCCTTCACCAGGAACAGCGGGAAAGTCCCGTACACGTAGGAGTTGGTCTCGCCGTCGTTGTAGGGGTTGAGCGGGCTGTTGGCCGTATCGAAGTACCCGCCCACGCCCTCCGGCCAGTCGATCCGGTTGGATACCAGCGAGAGGAACCGCTCGTCGGGGTGCATCTGCAACGGCCGGTCCGCCTCCGGTGGCTGGTCCCACCCAAGCCCGTGGAACCGCAGCCCCGCGCCGAGCACCACCACCACCAGGAGCGCGGCCGTCTCCCAGCGCCAGGCCAGCCCCTTCGCGCGCACAAGGCCACGGGGCCAGCCCGCCGCCCGCCCGCTCGCCCCGGTCGTCCTTTCGGCCAAGCGCAACTCCGGTTCCGTGGTGGCCTACAGCATACCCGCGCCCGCGCTCCGACAAACCCGCCCGCCCTGGCCGGCTTCCCGGATCTTACCCTCAGGCCTGGCCCACCACGCTCCCGGCGCGCACCGCCTCCCGTTCCCCGGTCCCGGCTCCGCAAGCGCCTCCCCGGTGTGCTCAGCCGGCTGTGGCGCCGGCGACCGCACCCACGGTGGCGGGTGCTCGATATCCACGGCATACCAGTCCTCCACCGGTTGGGGTCGTGGAACGCGCCGGGCGGGAAGTTCAGGCGAGCCGCCTGGTACACCGCCAGCGCGCAAGGCTCCCATCCACTCCCCGGTAGTCCGCGCCGCGATCAGGTCCTCCACCTCTCGCACCACCCTGGTTGGCCAGCCGCATGCCTCGGCGGTCCCCGGGTGGAACCGGGGCTCCGTGCGCGGCTCGTGCACTGGTCACCGCCCGCAAACGCGCACGGGACTGCGGGCTCAGGCAGCCCACGCGTACCAAGCTGTCGCGCCTCCGGTAGTTCCGGCAAGAGGTGCTCGCAATCCGGTCCTCACGTGGTTCACCAGCGTTGCTGGCCACGAGCGGCA
>DAOKYT010000018.1:0-44374 GCA_035326025.1 Tepidiformaceae bacterium | reverse complement strand
CCTAGCCTTCCCCCGTCCCTCCCTCGGTCGTCACACCCGTCTTCGCCAGTCGCTCCTTGTTCCGCTCCAGGAACTCCGCCCACCATGCCGGGAACTTCGATTCGAGCGACCCGCCCGCCTTCCGCACCGCCAGGATGCGGTCGAGTTCCGCGTTCACGGCTTCGCGCAGCTCGTCCAGCGTCCCGTTGTTCTTGTATACCCAGTCGGCGCCGGGCGCTCGAACTTCCAGCGGCACCATGCTGGCCAGCCGCTGGTTCGCCTCCGCCTCCGACATCCCGCGCGTTTCGAGGAGCCGCTGCCGCGCGATCTCGTCGTCGACCCCGATGAGCCACGTCTGGTCGCACCAGCGCGCGTACCCCGGTTCCATCAGGTTTACCGCTTCCATCACGCAGATCTGGTCAGGCCCCAGCTCCGCCCGCCAGCGGTCGATTTCACCCTTGATGGCCTCGGTGATCGACCCCATCGCCCGGGTCAGCCTGCTCATCTCCTCGGGCTTGCCGAAGACCTTGGCGCCGAGAATCTTGCGGTCCACGTACCCGTCGGGCCCAACAACCTCTTCGCCGAATGCCTCGACCACGCGGTAGAACCCGGGCGTGCCCGGGTCGTACAGCCTGTGGACCAGCTTGTCCGCGTCGCAGTGGTGTGCCCCGCGCTCGACGAGCAACTGCCCAACGGTCGACTTGCCAGCCGCAATCGTGCCCGCGAGCCCGATGACAAGGCAGGATTGAGAAGTGCCAGGTGCTGACTGCTCAGTGCTGCTCACTGGTGCCTCCGGTTGATTTGTGTCGCTGCAGCCGGAGCTGCTCTTCATGGCGTCCCTGTTCCTCGCGGCGGCGCCTGTCCACACTGCTGCGAAGAGCTGAGACCAGTCATGTTCCCTCGCCGGTGAGTCCAACGAGCCGGTCGAATTCGTTTTGATCGAGGTATCCGATGTCGTGGGCGATGTAGAGATGACAACGGACTTCCGCACAAAACCCTTTCGCAATGGTCAGTGCGTGATGGAACTGATTCTCTCCGTACCATTCGAAACCCCCGGCAATGTTCGCCATCGCTGAAACGGCGGATCGCTGGATTTGGCTCGCCAGGCCGAAATCGCGGGAGAACGGCGTCCCGCTCGTCACTGCGTCGATTTCAACAGCCATTGCGCGAGCTTTCTGCCATGCGCTGGAGTCCTCGAACCGGTTCACGCCGTCGCCTCTCACGCGCTGGAGCGCTCAGCACGAGGCACTGAGCACTCCAGCACTCAATCCGGTCAGCCCTCCTTACGGCCGTTCGTTCGACATGATGATCGTCCCACTCGCCCCGAACATCCCGCCGACACCGTGCGCGACGCTGATCTTCGCGCCTTCGACCTGCGCCGGGGCCGTGCCTCGCATCTGCCGGACACTCTCCTGCAGCGCATACATGCCGTACATTCCCGAGTGCGTGTAGCTGAGGCCTCCACCGTTGGTGTTCAACGGCAGCTTCCCGCCAGGCCGCGTGTTGCCCTCCCAGATGAACCGGGCGGCTTCGCCCCTCCCGACGAACCCAAGGTCCTCGAGGCCGTAGAGCGGCAGGTGAGCGAACGCGTCATAAATCATCAGGTGGTCCACATCGTCCCGGCTGATCCCGGCCTCGGCGAAGGCCGTCGGCCCTGCGACGCTGAACGCCTTCGAGGAGGTGAAGTCCTCCATCTGGCTCACCAGCGGCGTCTCAACCGATTCGCCCGTACCGAGGATGTACACCGGTTTGGTCGGGAAGTCCTTCGCCCGGTCGGCGGAAGTCAGGATGAGCGCCCCGCCGCCATCGGTCACAAGGCAGCACATGAGCAGGCGGAACGGATACGCGATCATCCGCGAGTTCAGGACGTCCTCGACCGTAATCGGGTCCTTCATCATCGCGTTCGGGTTCTTCGCCGCGTATTCGCGCTGCACCACGGCGACCATCGCCAGCTGCTCCTCACTGACGCCGTACTTCTTCATGTAGCGCAGCACCGGGACCGTGAACATCGTTGGCGGCCCCATGGGGCCGGTCCACTGCTCGAACTGCATGTTCAGGCTCTGGCGCCCGCCCGGGAATCCGCCCCGGCCGATGCCCGACTTCCCGCTTTCGCCATGGGTAATCAGGATCGTCCGGGCCAGGCCCGACTCGATGGCGGCAACCGCGTGCCGCACGTGGATCATGAACGAACAGCCGCCAACCGCCGTGCCATCGACGTACTTCGGCGTGATGCCCAGGTACCACGCCACCTCTGTCGGGCTCGCGCCGGCGCACGCGACACCATCGATATCCGCCGGCCTCAGCCCGGTTTCCTTCATCGCCCGAATCGCTGCCTCGGCGTGGAGACCCAGCTGCGACAGCTCTGGAAACACACCCTGGGGACTGACCAGCTCGGCTGCGCCGACGATGGCCACACTTCCTGGCTTCACCACTGGACTAACCCCCCTTTGCCGGCCGCCAGAGCGGCAGCGTGATCTCGTCGTTGACTTTGTGGAAGACCACCTCGACGGGCATGTCGAGCTGCAACGCTTCGGGGGTTTGTGGGCAGTCGACGATATTGGTCATCATCTTCACGCCTTCCTCCAGCTCCACAACGGCGATGGAGAACGGGGCTTCGTAGCCCGGGGGCGGGCGATGACTGATCACGTAGGTCGAGAGCTTGCCCCGGCCGCTGGCCTGGAACCACTCGACCTCCGCGAACGGGTCGCGCGGATCGAACGGGCGCGGGGGGAAGTAAGCCCGCCCCGTCGCCTTGTTGCGCTGGATCATCAGCTTTCCCTCTTTCAGCCCGTCCCAATACGGTTTGGTTTCGGGCGTGGCTTGAGGGACCATCCTGGAATAGTCGTGCAAAGCGTCCTGCCTTTGTGCTGGAGTCCGATCCGCAAGGGTTACCGGCTCCGAATGTGCGCTTCAATATCTACCGTGCGCGTGAAGGCTGGGCAAGTTTCGGCAGGCTTCCCGGTGAGCCTGCCGCTCGAAGCACTCCGCGCGGGCCAGGTGCGAAGCCCCGGGCCATCCACCGGCATATGCCGCGAATTGAAGCCGTCAGCGTGGATTGCCAGGTACGGGTCGCCCGGCTCCGCGTCCGCCGGGACCGAAAGTCCCCGCTACTCATTCGCGTCGGTGAACACCGGCGTCTCCGGATGCCTCATGGCAAGCCCGTGGAACACCTTCGCGACATCATCGAAATCGCCCGGCGACCACCGCTCAGCTGGTCCACGCCCGCGTTTGTGGTTCAGTCAGCCGTCAGCTGGCGGCTCCGCCAGCGCGCCGCGACGATGGTGAGCGCCGCGCAGGCACCTGTCAGACCTGCGCTGCCAAGCCCGCCCGTGTCACCCGTCGCCACCCGCAATACCAGCTCCGTGCCACACCAGAGTGCGGCCGGCCAGGCGACGAGCTCGAAAAGGAAGTATGCCCGCGGCCTCATGCCGCAGCCTCTTTCGCGCTGGATCCCCGCTCGATCATGCCCACGAACGCAGTCGCCAGGTCCGGGTCAAACTGCGTGCCACGCCCGTTCAGGATCTCCTCGATCGCCCTTTCGAACGTCAGCCCCTTGCGGTACGGGCGGTCCGTGGTCATTGCGCTATAGGCGTCGGCAAGGGTGAACAGCCGCGTTGGGAGCGTGATCTCGGTTGCCTTCAGGTGGCCCGGGTAGCCGTTCCCGTCGAACCGCTCGTGGTGGTGCCGCACCAGGTTCACTACCGTATCGTAGTCGGTCACCGCCGCCGTGATGGCGGCCCCCATCACCGGGTGCTCCTCCATGCTCCGCCGTTCGGCCGATGTGAGCGGCCCCGGTTTCCGGAGGATCTCGTCCGGCACCACGATCTTGCCGAGGTCGTGGATCGGCCCCCCGATCGCGACGGCGTTCAGCTGCTCTTCGTCGAAGTTCAGCTCCAGCGCGAGTGTCATTGCCAGCTGCGTGGCGTGGTCGCTGTGGAACCGCGTGTAGCTGTCACGCCGGTCGATCGCTTTCACGAGGTTGCGGAGCGCCTTCAGGTTCCCCACCTTCAGCAGCGCCTCGGGCGAAGCCGGGGCTCCCGGCACCGTCGGCACCGTCGGCGCCACCGCCTTGTCGAGGTACATGTGGTCCTCGGCTTCGGCGATCAGGTCCCGCGGCGATTCGACACCCCGGTATGCGGCCACGCCGCAGCTGATGCGCGTGGGCAGCGTGATGCGCGCGCCGTTCACCACCTCGATCTCGGCGACTGCCCGGCGGACTCGCTCCATGGCCTGCCGCGCCTGGGGAGCAGTCATATCGGGGAACACCACGACAAACTCGTCGCCACCAAAGCGCGCAAACTGGGCAGGCGGCTCGATGAAGCGGGCGAGCGCCGAACTTACTCGCTTCAGGACCTGGTCTCCCTCTTCGTGGCCCACGAAGTCGTTCAGCAGCTTGAAATTATCGATGTCGATGTAGGCCACTGCCAGCGGCCGGTTGTGGCGTTGCGAGGCCGTAACCGCTTCAACGATGAACTCATCGATGTAGCGCCGGTTCGGGCTGCCCGTGAGCGCGTCGGTATACGCGAGCTTCCGGTACACCGCCGCCTGCTCCGCCGCGATCTGCCGCTCGCGGCTATCGACTGCCTTGTTCAGCAGGTGCCAGAGGATCTCCGCATCGAATGGCTTGCCCAGGAAGTCGTCGGCGCCAGCCTTCATCGACCGCACCGCGACGTCCACATCGACGAAGCCGGTGATCGCCACGATGCCCGCGGCCGGGGCGAGCTCACGCGCCCTGGCGATGACATCGAGGCCCGACATGTCGGGCAGGCTGATGTCCGATGCGATGGCATCGAACGGCGTGCTCGCGATGGCCTGGATCGCGCTGGAGCCCGAACGCACCACCGTTACGTCGCCGGTGTGCTGCCCAAGGACCAGTTGGATGAGCCGTCCGAGCGCGGGGTCGTCTTCAATCACCAGGACCCGCATCGGGCCGCGCGCTCTATGCAGATGCAGGGGTTCCACGTCCTGATTGTCGGCGGCGGCTTCCAGATGTGAAGTACGTCCGCGGCGATTTCTCCTGGCAGTCTACTTCGCCGGTACCACCCAGATCCGCCGCGCGACCTGCGTCCCCATCACCACCGGCCGACCCTCGATCCGAGCCGTGATCGTTCCCCGGTAGGGCGCCACCGATTCCAGCAGCACCGACTGTCCGGGCCGGATGCCTTCCTCATCGAAGAACCGAAGCAGCTGCTCGTCTTCTTCGAACACCCGGTCGATCGTCGCCCGCTCTCCCTCATTGATATCGGCGAGCGTGACCATCGAGAGCTTGCGGTTTGGGCCGTGCCCGGGGATGGGGTAGCCAAACGGGCTGCGTTGCGGCCGCCCGAGCATTTCATAGAGGTGGGGTTCCGTCACGTCCGAAATCCCATGCTCGAGCAGGTGAGCCTCCTCGTAGGCGCGCCACCAGGGGACGTTGAGCACATTCGTGATCAGGCACTCAGCCAGCCGGTGCCGGCGAACCATCTGTTCGGCGCGGCGGAGCCCCTCCGGAGTCAGGTGGATGTTCTTCTTCGAATCGATCGTGACCAGGCCATCACGCACGAGCCGCTTCAGCATCCCGGCCACCGATGGCGGAGTAATGTCGAGCCGGTCCGCAAGGCGCACGGCGATGACCTCCAGCCCCTCGTCGTGGCTCAACCGGTAGATCGCCGTGAGATAGTCGTCCGTCGCGACGTTTGAGACCTGCTTGGGCATCGCGTCCCGATCATCCCATGCCAGGCGCTACGCGACCATCCCGGCGCTGCCCGCACGAGTGGGCGGGGGCCGGACGCCATTCGGTCAGGCGGCCTTCTTCGTCGCCCGGCTGTTCGCCATGCGCAGCGGGATCACATTCCCCGTGCCGCGCGGGGAGGGCTCCCCCAGGTACGCAGCCACGCAAGGCGGCACTGGATGGTTGGGGCCGCAGCACGAAACGCACCGCTGGGCCCGCGTGACCGGGTCGAATGGACAGGCTTCTTCGATGGCGGACATGGGGTGACCTCCCGGTTGCTACTGGATGTATCGACCGCTACCCACGGGTGGATGAGGGGTGACATCGCAGTTTTGCCCGGCGGTTAACGCGGTTACGACAATAAACTTCGTTGGGGCTCCGGAAACTTACCTGCCGGTAATTCACCCTTCCCAGGCAGACCGCATTCGACGTAGACTATGGCGACTATCGACGCAAGCAGAAGGAGTTCACCCCCATGGCCGCAAACACCGCGACCGAGCCCGGCCTCGACCTCTCCTGGCTCAACCTCTACGACGACGCAGCCTCAGCCGTCCCCGGCAAGAAGGGGCTGACGCTCAAGGAAATTAACCTCGGGCGCTATGCTGACGCCGCGCGCGGCGGTGGCGATATGACGTACCGCATGCGTGGCGCGGTTCCACGCCCCGGAGCCCAGCGGTTTGGGCCCAACTACCAGTCGAAGTCCGACGTGTGGTCCGAAAACTGCATCATGCTCTACGAAGAGGCCACCCAGCGGCAGTGGTCCTCGGCACGGGACATCCCGTGGGACACGCTTGAGCAACTCCCGGACGAGATGGAACGGGCCATGTGCCAGCTGTGCACCATGCTCACCGAAGTCGAGTTTATTGCCGGCGACGTGCCCGGCCAGTGGATGCCCTTCGTGAGCGCCCAGGATTTCGAAGCCGGCCTCTTCCTCATGTCCCAGATCATGGATGAGGCCCGCCACACCGATGTCTTTCGCAAGCGCGCGCTCGCCAATGGGGGCGGTCTCCTCGCCCAGGGCGCTGGCCTCGGCCTCCGCACCCTCATCGAGGCCCGCGACTTCACCGAAATGTCGGTCCTCATGCATGTCCAGGCTGAAGGCTTCGTCCAGTCCATGTTCCGCATGGGCGAGCTCATCGGCCAGACGGAGGCCGACAAGCGGATCTTCCGCATGAGCGCCCAGGACGAGTCCCGCCACCTCGCCTTCGGCGTCATGCACCTCAAGTACGTCCTCGATACCGAACCCGAGCGCCGCGAGGAGATCCACCACTACCTCGATAAAGCCGAGGGCGACGCCGCCGGCGGCGGCTCGGGCGATGTCACGTTCCCGCCCGTCTTCGAATCGCTTTGCATCCTCCTTGGTGGCGGCGTCGACAAGTTCGATGAGGGCCTCCAGAAGTTCCTCCTCTTGCGCAAGCGCCAGATCAACGAGTATGTGCACCGGCTCACCGTCGCCGGCCTTGGAGACCGCCGCCAGCGCCTCGGGCCGCTCATGGCCCAGTTCCTCGACCCGGCCTAGGTCCGGCCCCTTCCCACAACGTCGCGCGCCCGGCGCAAACCGGGCCCGAGGTCACCACGCCCCCACTTTCGGAGTTTGCACATGTCCACTGGAGAAGCACCCGCCCGGGCCGCCCGGGCGCCCCAGGTCGAAATCCCGCAGGAAGCCCGCGACAAAGCTCGCCAGCTTGGTTGGGAAGAAGGTCTCATCGAACGCGCCCTTGCCACGGGCCACAGCCTCCAGGTCATCTGGCAGGCACTCCGCGCCGAGGTCGATGGCAAGCGGGCCAGCGAGTTCCTCCAGGGTGGCCAGGCAACTGTCCCGCGTGACCTCTCCTGGATGAAGGTGCCTACCGAATGGGGCATCCGCGCCCGCGCCAGCGACCCTGCCATGGGTCTCACCATTGGCGACCTGAGAGTCGGCACCTACGGCGATATCCCGGATGTCTGGAACAACCGCTCGGAAATCGCTCGGGGTTCCTATCCTGCACCGGTCATGGAAGACATGGGATACACCATCTTTGACAAGGCGATCGTCTGGGCGGACTGCTGCGTCCCCCTCTACGAAGAGGCTATTCGCGACCGCTGGGTGTCCTCCACCGACCTGGACTGGGCCAGCCTGAAGCCGATCGACCCCGAGATGGAGAAGGCCGTCTGCCAATTCCTGACCGAGCAGAGCGAGCGCGCCTACTACACCGGCGCCCTCTGGTCGGGCTGGCTCCCCGAGATTAGCTACGGCTACCTCGAACTCAAGCTCTTCCTCTCCACGGTGATCTACGACCTGGCACGCCACGCGGAAGCCTTCCGCAAGCGCGCCCTCGCCAACGGCGGCGGCCTTGGGCTGCAAGCCCCAACCGACTTCTCCCGCGCGGCCCAGGAAGCGCGGAGCTTCCCGGAACTCGCCATGATCCTCTTTGTCCAGGACAGCATGCTCCACACGCTGTTCAGCCAGGGCGACTCCTTCGCCCAGACGCCACTCGAACGCCAGATGTACCGGCTCGTCGCAATGGACCGCAAGCGGATGATGGACTACCACATCGAGCGCCTCAAGCACATGCTCTTCAAGCTTCCAGAGCGCCGGCAGGAACAGAACCTCTACCTCAACAAGGCCGAGTCGCGCATGGTCCGCGACTGGACCGACGCCGCTGTCACCGAGCCGCTCGCCATGATGCTCGGGGGCGGGCGCGGGCGCATGGCGGAGGGACAGGCGAGGCTCAGGGAGCTTCGCAAGCTCCAGGTCACCAACTACCTCGCCGATCTCGAAAAGGCCACCTTCCAGCGAAAGAATCTCAACGGGCGCCTCAAGGAACTTATCGAGTCCTGACGCCTCCGGCCTGGCATAACAAGAGAAGGGGCCCCCGCGGTGGGAGCCCCTTCCTTTTCTTACCGTCGCGGCGCGCATCAGGCGATTCCGAACGCAGTCCTCAGCCGGGCGGCGAGCCCCCGCGGCTGCCGAACCGCACCCTCCAGCCTGGCCAGCCTTCGGTATTCGCGGAGCGCCTGGGCCGCCTGGTACTGGTGCTGAAGCCACGCTGGCTCGGGCTGGCCATGCGCGTACAGCCGCCCGTCGTGTGTCACCGCCAGTCCATGCGTGATCTGCGTCAGCGCGCGATACATCTCCGTCACCTCCATCGTGCCTCTCTCAGGCTTTCTGCTCGCGAAGCTGTTCCGCGGTTGCGGTCCCTGGCGCTGGTACCGATTGATGGCTCCGCTTTCTGAGTGCCAGGCGATGGAACGTCGCCGGGCTCTTCACTGCGTCCTCCCCGTACGGTTTGTTGTTGGTCATCGCGGCCATGCGGGGAGAGTGCGTCATGATCAGGTTCAACATATCAGCAATACCTGTGCTTTTCTGTGCCTTCAACCATGAAGGCGCGCGAATACTGCAACGGGCTACTCCCGGCAAGTAACCGGTGCTGTACCCTGTTGGAAAACGTCGAACCACTGGCTCGATGTATGGCGTGCTGAATTGAGCCTAAAGTGGCTCAGTCACTTCAGCCGCGGTCCCTCTTCGAGACAAGAAAAAAGCCGTACCGCCTGGCGGTACGGCATCGATGCCGTTCTTCCAGTGCAGAACGTTAACGAATCGATGCGTCCCCGCGTGCGGTCGCCGCGAACATCTTGCCGATCACCATGTCAATTCCTCCGGCGTTGCCGCTGTTGTTACTGGGAACGAACGTACCGGTGCGGAGGTTAACTGTCAACGGCAAAAAATGCCCGCCGCTTGTGCGCAATGTGAGGGCGTTCACTGAGTGCTCGCCCACACCCGCTCCAGCCGGGCCGTTACACTGGCTCCATGCGAACCTGGCTTGGCGCACTGCTCGGGGGGCTGGTGGTTGTGGTGCTCGCGGCTACCTGGGCCGGTGGCCCGGCCACGCGGGCGCAGTCCAACCTCGGCGCCAGCTTCGGCGGTGAGCTCCGCTACATCGGCCGCGACCCCCTGACTGGCATGCCCGCCCGCATCGACGACCGGTTCATCACAGAGACGGAACGCGCCATCGAACGGTACGGGAAAGACCCTGGCCAGCCCGTTCCGCCGCCCCCGCCGGGCCCGGTCGAGATCGCGAGCATCAGCATCGGACGCCTCGGTATCGCCGCCGCCCCCGTCGGCCGGTACGGGCTCGATGCCTACGGGCGCCTCGACGTTCCCCAGGACGCGACGACGGTCGGGTGGAACCCCGCCTTCAACGCCCTGCCCGGCCAGGGCGCGGCGACGTTTTTCGCGGCCCACTTCGAATATGCGGGCCGACCCGGTGTGTTCAACCGGCTTTCAACGCTCCTGCCCGGTGACACGATCGAGGTCGCGCTCACCGATGGGACGCTGCACCGCTACCGGGTCACATCCACCGTCGAATACGCCCTCGGCACCATCGACATGGGTGCCCTGCTTCACGGCCGCGAGGGTATCGAAAGCATCACGCTGATGACCTGCAGTGGGCCAGCGAACGAGGGCGAGTACGCCTTCCGCACCGTCGTCCTTGCCGAGCGGGCCGACTGACCCCCTGCCGGTCAGGGGCCGAACGCCCTGTCGATGCCGTACGCCCGCTGCTCCCGCTCGAACTTCGAGACGTCGTGGCTGAGCACCAGCAGGTCGTGCTTCTGGCCCGCCCGGTCCTTTACCTGGTCCCGGAGGATGGCCTCGGGCCTGAAGCCGAGGCCCTGGAACACGGCGATCGCCCCCTTCTGGTCCATGGTCATCTGGGCGACCATCTTCTCGATGCCCATGCCCAGAGCGTTCGCGAAGGCCTCCTGCGTCAGCATCCGGCCGAGGCCCAGCCCGCGGGCGGACTCCGCCACCATGACTCGCAGCTCGGCGACGTGGGCGGTCCAGCGCAGGTGATTCCGGTGGATGGTCGCGTACCCGATGACCGCGCCGCCCGACAGGGCAAGGATGGTAAACACCTCATCCCGCGCGATTTCGCCGATCCACTCATCCACCGCGGATTCCTGCGTGATGTCGCGGCGGAGGAAGAGCAGGTCGTGCTCCGGCAGTTTGCGCGCGAAGTCGAGCACGGCCTGCCGGTCCGCCGCCGTCATCGGCCGGAAGGTTACCTGCCGTCCATCGATCATGCGCGTATCGGGGTACGTGCGCGGCGGTTCGATTGCCATGGGACGCTCCACCAGCCAGCGCGGGGCTGTCGCGTCGACGATAGCTCGCCCCGCGCGGCCCCACAAGCGCACCTGCTACCGGCTCGCCAGCTCCCGCAGCACCAGCGCGTCCGTCGGGAACGCCAGCGGTGGCGGCGAACCGGGGTCGAAGTACCCAAGCTCGGATAGCTCTCCGTCAGCCGGGTGCGCGTGCCCGCCGGTGACTCTCCCATCGAACCAGATGCCCACGGTCTGGCGCTCACGGTCGTGGAAGTTGGAATGCACCGCCGCCACGCCGGTCAGCTCCACGGTGAGGCCGGTTTCCTCCAGGAACTCTCTCACAGCCGCCTCGCGCACGTCCTCGTCCCACTCCAGCCTTCCACAGGGGATGCACCAGAGCCCCGCAAAGCGGCCCCGGGCGCGCCGCCCCATGAGGACCCGCCCGGCATCGTCACGCACGATGACCGCGACACCAACGCCGGGGTAGCGAGTCCACACATACCCGCAGGCCGGGCAGGTCGGCGGGCGCTCGCCCCCGCGGTCGCCGAAGAACAACGCGCCTCCGCAGTCGGGGCAGAACTGGCCGCGAGGCCGCCGCGCTGCTTGCCCCCGCGAGCCGCCTTCCTGCTCGCTCATGGCTGCGGCAGCTGCCCGGAGGACCGGAGCGTGGCCACCGCGACGAGGTCCGCCGCCACCTTGGCGATCGCCACCTTCACGCTCGCGTTCGATGGCTCGTCACCCGGTCCCCAGTGGTCCGCCGCCCGTGAAATCACCACGTCGGGGACGGCCGTGATCGCCCCGATGTGCCGCATGACCCGCACCACGTCGGTCACCGGCGGCTCCGCGTCGCCCCCGGCAATACCAATGATCGCGACTGGCTTGCCCCCGGCGTGTGGCATGTCGATGAAGTCGAGCGCGTTCTTCAGGCCCCCGGGCAGCGCGCCATGGTACGAAGGCACAACGATGACAAACGCGTCGGCCGCCGAACAGGCCGCCCGCCAGGCGCCAACGATGGCCGGGTACTGGTCATCGGGCCGCCCGTCGAGCAGCGGCAACGACCCGATCTCGAACGTTTCGCATTGAGCTCCCCGCGCCTCGACCTGGCGGAGGGTGAACTGGAGCGCCCGGTCGGCCGAGCTGCGAGGGCGAATGCTGCCATTGATGCCGAGAACCCGCGTCATGCGTCCAGCGTAAAGACCCGCCGCGGAACATGCGATCGGTCAGCCCGCTAGACTGGGCGCGTGGTCCGCATCGCGGTTGTTGGTTCGCTCATGATGGACCTCGTCGTCCGTGCTCCGCGCCTCCCGGCAGTGGGCGAGTCGCTCATCGCGCACAGCTTCGAAACCTTCATCGGTGGCAAGGGCGGAAACCAGGCTACCGCCTCCGCCCGGCTCGGCGCCGAGGTCGTCATGATCGGCCGCGTTGGCGACGATGACTTCGGCCGCGCAATCCTCGCGAACCTGGCCGGGGAGGGCATCGATACATCCGGCGTCGCCGTGGATGCCACAACCGGGACCGGCGTGGCCGTGCCCGTGGTCCTCGACGATGGGAACAACGCCATCCTGGCGGTCCCCCGCGCGAATCTCGCGCTCACCGTGGCCGGCATCGAACAATCCCGCGGGGCCATCGAGTCCGCGGATATTCTGATGGTCCAGTTCGAAGTCGGCATGGCGGCTACCGGGGCGGCGATGCGCATCGCCCGGGAGGCGCGCCGCACGGTGGTGTTGAACCCCGCGCCCATCGCCCCTCACCCGGCGGGCCTCCTCGCGCTGGCCGACGTGGTCATCCCGAACGAGGTCGAGGCGGCCGCCCTGGCCCCGGGGGCGGCGGGCGATCACGCGCGGGAGGCCGAAGCCATCCTCCGGCGCGGCGCGAAGGCCGTTGTCATCACCCTGGGCGAACGCGGGGCGCTTGCAGCCACGCCGGGCAGCGTAACGCCCATCCCGGCTTTCCGCGTCGCGGCGGTCGATTCCGTCGGTGCGGGCGACGCGTTCTGCGGGGCGTTGGCGGTGGCCATGGGCGAAGGCGCCAGCCTCGCCGGCGCCAGCCGATTCGCTGCGGCTGCCGCGGCGTGCTCGGTCACGAAGCCCGGGGCCGCCGCGTCCCTCCCATTCCGCGACGAGGTGGACAGAATTTACAATCACCGGGGGAACTTTCCCGCGGTCTCCGGCGTTCCTGTTGATGATGGGGATCCTGAGTTCGATACTGAGCGTGGCGGCCCCGGGTAGGTGTTTTGAACCCCCAACAGCGTTTCTGTCCGCTCTGCGACCGGTCCTTCCAGGAAGGCGAGGCCGTGTTGCGCTGCGAAGGTTGCGGCGTCCTGCACCACCCCGGCTGCTGGGTGACCAACGGTGGATGCGCCACGCAAGCGCCACACCGCGTTTCACCGCAGGCCATGGCCTACACGGCGGGAGCGCGGGCCCCCGGCGCCCCGGCGCCCCACCCCGGGGAAGGGACACGCGCCGCGCCACCTCCACCCGCGCCCGTCGGCGAGACGCCCGGGCCGATTCCCTTCCGCCCGCCCGGGCGGCCACAGCCCCCGCCCGCCGGGGACAACGAGGAAGAAGTCATCGGAGGCGCGCCGGCCGGCATCCATCGGCGTTTGCCGGAGAACGTAGTACCCCATGCGCCCCCGCCCCGGCGCTACGTGCCCCCCACGGGCGAACAGATGCCCCGCAAGCCGCTCCCGCGCATCTACGAGCGGCACCGGCTCATCGCCTACTGGTACGTGCCTGTCGCTGCCGCGCTCGCCATCGCCGTCGCCTTCGGGGTCATCTGGACCGCGGACCGGCTCTTCGGTGGCGGCTCCGATACAGCTGCCCCCGATCCCACTCCGCGGGCGGCCGGGACCACGGCATCGAGTACGGCGACGCCGCCACCCGCATCCACCACCACGCCGGATGCGACGGCTTCGGCCGCGCCATCGCCAGCCACCACGACCGGGCCGGGGAAGTTCTCGGCGGGCGATGTCCTCGTGGTCACCGGCACCGGCGATTGCCTGAACGTGCGCACGGACCCCGGGATCGAGAACGACGCAATCATCTGCATCGCCGATGCAACGGAAGTGAAAGTGACCGGTGGGCCCCGGCAAGCCGGCGGGCTCACCTGGTGGAAAGTCGAAACGAGGCTTGGTGAAGGATGGGCGGCCGAAGACTACCTCGTAAGAAAACCCTAGAACGCATCACCGCCGCCGGCATCGCTGCCGTCCTGTTCTGCTCGTGCTGGGGGGGCGGCGGCGCGACCGAACCGGTGCCCACGCCCGCACCATCGCCATCGGCGACCTCGTCGCCACCGGCACCATCGCCCACCCCGACGCCCGACCCCCTCGGGCCACCCCCGGCCACCGCCGCCGAGGCCCGGTCCGGGCTCCAGGCGCTCCTCGGACCAACACGCTACGCCGAGCCGTGTCCCCGGCGCCTCCAGGAGGACTGGGGCGTTTTCTGCGCGGAGGGAGACGTCGACGGGGATGGCCTGCCCGACGCCGCCTGGCTCATTCCGTTGCGCCAGCCAGCTCCGCGCACCCCCTTTCCCGCGGCCGTGCTCTTCCGCCCTTCTGGTTCGCAAAAGCTCGAGGAGTTCGCCTCCGACGGCTCGGCCGATGTCTCGATCCTGGGCGCCGCAATCTTCGGGGTCGCTGACCGCGATGGCGAGCCAGGCGCCGAGATCAGCTACCTGGTCAACACCTGCACCGCCAACACCTGCACCAGCCTCGTAAGGGTGCAATCGTGGGATGGCACCGCGTGGCGCGACATCGGCCCGGGCGACAACGGCGTCCCCAACATCGACCGGGTCGAGTTCGAAGGCGAGGGTGCCCTGGGCCGCCTCACCATCCACGGCGGCAAGCTCGACATCGTCGCCGGCCCCACGCGCGCCGCCACGCACGTCTACGAACTCTCGAGTGGCCGGTATCGCCTGGTAGCCACCACGCACGACCCGCCGGAGTATCTTTACCATGCCGTCCTCGATGCCGATGCGCTCTTTGCTGGCGCCAGGTTCGAGGAAGCCATCGCCGCATATGACGCCCTCATCGGCGCCAGCCACCTGCGGGACTGGAAGGCGGACACCGGCCGCGGTGAGGGACGGCCCGCGCTCGAAGGGTACGCGCTCTTCCGGATAGCGGTCGCCACAGCGGCACTGGGTCGCGACCCGACCGAAGCGATCGACCGGGCGATCCGCGAAAGCAAGGAGATCGTGTTCTCCATCGCCGCCCAGGAATTCCGCAAGGGCTACCAGGAACACGGCGGCGTCATCGCCGGCTGTGCCGCCGCCACCAGGTACCTCGGTACCGTGGGCGATGGCGCCGATACCCCGGCGTATATTGCCCACCTCTTCGACTACGGCTACGCGAACCAGCCCGCGAAGACCTACCAGGACATCTGCCGCCTTCCCTGATCGCCCGGGACGCTGACAGCGGGGACGTCTGGCGGTAGGCTGCCCCCGTGACCCGGTTCGAACCCCGGCAAAAGCTCTGGCTCGAAGCCGATGGCCGGCTCGTCATGTCCGGCTACCGCCTGCGGCTGCTCCAGCTTGTGGCCGATACGGGCTCGCTTGCCCAGGCGGCGGCCGCCATGGGGCTCTCCTACCGCCGCGCCTGGGGCAAGGTAAAGGAGCTCGAAGCCAACCTCGGCTCTCCACTGGTGCGCTCCGAAGTCGGGGGCGCTGGCGGCGGGCATACGCGCATCACCCCCGAGGGCGAGGCCTTGCTTGCCGCCTACCGCCGCTTCAGCGAACGAATGGACGAAGCCCTCCGGACCATCTACGCCGAGGAACTCGCGCCGCTCGAACGAAACCCTGGCCCCTAACCGACCGTCCCGGCCTCCCGGAGCGCCGCGATCCGCGCCTCGTCGTATCCCAGTTCCTTCAGGATCGCGTTGGTGTGCTGCCCAATCAGTGGCGCCGTCGACCGCACCTGTCCCGGCGTGTCGCTCAGCTTCGGTCCAACCCCGATCTGCTTCACCTTCCCCACGGGCGAATCGACCTCTACCACCATTCCGCGGGCGAGGTTGTGTTCGTTGGTGACCACGTTCTCCATCTCCAGCACCGGCGCCGCGCAAATGTCGTACTGCGACATCAGCGCCATCCACTCGTCGGCGGTCTTCGTCTTGAAGATGGCCGCGAACCGCTCGATCATCGCCGGCCATTCGTCCTGAGCGAACTGCTTCGTCAGCAGGTCCTCCGTCCCGAGCACCCTGCAGAGCGCCTCGTAGAAGTGGGGCTCGATGCTCCCGATGGAGAACCACCGCCCATCCGAGCACTGGTAGGTGTTGTAGAACGGGGCTGCTCCGTTCAGCAGGTGGCTGCCGGGCCGGATCACCATGCCCGAGGAGAAGTACTGGGAGAATGCGCTGGTCATAAGCGAGAGGACGCCGTCACTCATGCCAATGTCGATATTCTGGCCACGGCCCGTCTTTTCGCGCGCGATGATCGCCAGGCAGATGGCGAAGGCCGCCGTGAGCCCGCCACCCGCGAAGTCGGCGACCAGGTTCACCGGGATCGATGGCGGCTGGCCCGGCCGCCCGGTGACGCCCAGTGCCCCGCCGACGGAGATGTAGTTGATGTCGTGCCCGACGAGATTCGAGTAAGGGCCCGTCTGCCCGAAGCCAGAGATCGAGCAGCAGATGATGCGCGGGTTCATCTTCGCCAGCGTGTCGTAGTCCACGCCGAGACGCTTCACGACACCGGGCCGGAAGCCTTCGATCACGACATCGGCGCCCTTCACCATGGTGTAGAAGATCTCCCGGGCGGATTCGTCTTTCAGGTTCAGGGCGATGGACTTCTTGCCGCGCCCGAGCGCGTTGTAGGCCGCCGCCCTGTCGGCCGCTTCGCTCGGCCGGAGTCCAACACCGCCAAGCTTCGCCGAGGCGCCCGGGACGGCTTCGACCAGTGTGACATCCGCGCCGAAGTCGGCGAGCAACATCGAACAATGCGGCCCGGGCGCCAGCCGCGAAAGGTCGAGGACCTTGATCCCATCGAGTGCCATGGCCATGGGGGAGAACTCCTAGCAGTTCGGGGGCTGATTGTGCCCGTAGCATGCGTGGCCCCCGGTTGTCGCGCAACCGGCCAACGGTGTGTGTCGTCGCCGGACGCTATGATGGCCCAATGGCGACCGACCATCTCGAAGTGGAGTGGCAATACGCGGCGCTCGATACCCGCCCCGTCCTGCGCTGGCTCCAGTCAGCCACGGTGCCCGGGTATGTCGTTGCACCGGCCGGGGTCAAGGAGCTCGACGACACCTACTTCGACACCGGCGACTGGCGGGTCCATCGCGCGGGGTACACCTGCCGCTTGCGCCACAAGGGCGCTGAATGCGAACTCACCCTCAAGGCGATGGCCGATCCCTCCGGGGGCATGCGCACGCGCCGCGAACTCACCGAGGCCCTTCCGCCCGGCTCAACCTCTCCGGCGCCGGCGACCGGGCCCTGCGGTGCCGCGATCCGCGCGATGGCCGGCCGGAACGACCTGACGCCCCTCTTTCGCCTGCAGACGCGCCGCCAGCTCTTCACCCTCGCCGACGAGCAGGGGCCGCTCGGAGAAATTGCGCTCGACGATACCGCCATACCCGTCGGTGAAGACACCCCGGTGCGCCTCGCCCGCGTCGAGGTTGAGGTGGACCAGTCGGTGGTCGAGCGCGCCAGGCCGTTCGTTGCGGCCATGGTCGCGGCCAACGGCCTCACCGAGGCGCTGACCTCGAAGTTCGAGTCCGCCCTCATCGCTACCAGCCAGCGCGTGGCCGGCGCTCCCGATCTCGGCCCGGCAGCGGTCAATGCCGAGATGACGGCATCCCAGGTTGCCTACGCCGTGCTGCGCAAACAGTTTGGCGTCTTCCTCGCGAACGAACCCGGCACGCGCCTCGGCGAGGATATCGAAGCCTTGCACGACATGCGCGTCGCGACCCGCCGCCTCCGGGCGGCAATGGCGGCGTTCCGGCCATTCCTCTCTCCGCGCATGCTCGCCTTCCGCGACGAGTTCGGGTGGATAGCCGCGGCCCTCGGGGAAGTGCGCGACCTCGATGTCCAGATCGACCGCATGGCGGAGTGGCGCGATGGCTTCCCGCCGGACCGCGCCCACACCCTCGATGCGATCGAGGATATCCTCCATGCGCGCCGCCGGAGCGCCCGCAAGCGCATGCTCCTGGCGCTCGATTCCCGCCGGTACGAGCGCCTGGTGGCCCGCTTCGCCGATGCCCTCCGCCACGGGCCTCCACGCACGTTCGCTCCGGGGCGCGCCCCCATCCTGTCCGTCGCCCCGGATCTCGTTGAGAAGCGCTACAGGGCGGTCCGAAAAGCCGGCGACCGCATTGGCAAGGCGTCTCCGCCGGAGCTCTACCACGCCCTGCGGATCGATGCCAAGAAGCTCCGCTACGCCCTGGAGTTCGTCGGAACCGGCATCTACGGGAAGCCCGCCGTCGACTTCAGCGCCCGGGTGACGGCGTTGCAGGACGTGCTCGGGCTTCACCAGGATGCCTACGTCGCCATGGCGATGCTCCAGGAGATCGCGGAATCATCGGGTAAGCGCCTCGGCCCGGCCACACTCATGGCCATGGGAGTCATCTCCGAGCGCTACCGCGCTCACGCCGAATCCCTGCGCGCGCAGTTCCCCGCGGTCTACAAGCCCATCGCCGGAGACGAGTGGCGCAAGCTGTACAGGCTGATGGAGTCGCGCCGGCCCGCGCCGCCGCCGGTGGCGGCTGGCCGGGTCACCGATCGCCCCTAGGCCCGGGCGCCTGTATCCTCCATGTCCGGGAATCCGAACCCTCCGTGGCCGCTCGCCAACCGGAAACCGGAAATCGTTCACCCGGACTTCGCCTCATGGCCGTTCTTGTTGATGCAAATACCCGCCTGATGGTCCAGGGCATCGGGACCGAGGGCGCCAACCACATGCGCCGCTCGATCGCCTATGGCACCAGCGTCGTTGCCGCCATCCACCCGAAGCGCGGCGGCGAACAGCAGGACGGTGTCCCGATCTTCACCACCGTCGACGAGGCGGTCCGCAAGACGGGCGCGAACGTCTCGATCATCTTTGTACCGGCGCCCTTCGCCGCCGATGCCATCCTGGAGGCTGCCGCCGCCGGGGTCCCGCTCATCGTCTGCATCACCGAGGGCATCCCGGTGCTCGACATGGTCAAGGTGAAAGCCGCCCTCCTCGGCTCGAAGAGCGTCCTCATCGGCCCCAACTGCCCGGGCGTCATCACCCCCGGCACGAAGACCCGCGTCGGCATCATGCCCGGCGATGTCTTCCTCCCCGGCCGCGTCGGCGTGGTGAGCCGCTCCGGCACGCTCGTGTACGAGGTCGTCGCCCAGCTCACCGCCGAAGGCATCGGCCAGAGCACCTGCATCGGCGTCGGTGGCGACCCCATCATCGGCACCCGCCAGGTCGAAGCCATCCGCATGCTGAACGAAGACCCGGATACCGACGCCATCGTGATGGTCGGCGAAATCGGTGGCTCGGCCGAGCAGGAGGCTGCCGCCTACATCAAGGAGCACGTGAAGAAGCCGGTGGTCGCCTTCATCGCCGGAGCCACCGCGCCCCCCGGCCGACGCATGGGCCACGCTGGCGCCATCATCTCCGGCGAGGACGGAAAGGCCGAAAACAAGAAGGCCGCCCTGCGCGCCGCCGGCGCCCTCGTCTCCGACTCCCCCGCCGAGATCGGCTCGACCATGAAAAAGGCTCTTCAGGAGCGCGGCCTGCTGGAGTAACTCCTCGCCCCCACGCACAACGGCGTGGAGGCCGCGCCGCTCCCGGCACGGCTTCCGCGCGTGACAGGCCGGCCGGGAACTCCGCCAGGAACGCCACCATGAGCTCGTGAGCGCGCCGGTGGGAAGCCTGTGCGCGGCCAACGTGGGCGGGGCCACGCCTTGGCCCGCTCGCCGCTGAAAGCGGCCGCATGCCGCGCACCGGCGCAGGCGCGGCTCAACGCCGCCGCCAGTTCGAGGTGCCACTGCCACTCGATCGCGGCCGCCGGTATGTATTCGGCCCCGCTCCCACCATTCACCGGGAGTCCACCTGCGTAACCCACCCGATCTACTCCGGCACCCCCCCGGTGCCGAATTCTCAGACATGAGGGTGCGTCGTTTCGCGGTCGTTGCTGTCCTGGCGGTCGTCTTGAGTATCACCTCGCTGGGTCCGGCCGGGCGAAGCGCCGGTGCCCAGTCGTTCGACGTGCCCTACGGTGTCGCATCCGAGAGCTACTACCGGCTCGATACCGCCGCGGGTGCGATCAGCGTGTCGATCCATGCGGAGTACATCAACCTGCAGACCGCGGATCTTGTCTCCTTGCCGGTCTGGGTCATGCCGGGAGCGAAGGACATCGTCGTCAAAACCGGGGAGCAGATACTGGAACACCAGCTCACCCCGGGCTCCGAGGCCGCCGGCATCGCCGGCATCGCCGAGGCCAAACTCCCTCAGCCGCTAAAGAAGAACCTGCGCATCACCCTGGATACCACCTATGTCCTGGGCCCGAACTCCGGCTCGGTCATTACCATCGAGCCGGGAGCAATTGAGACACCATTCATCGGCCAGGGTTACGGATCCTTCGTCTTCATCGATGTACCGAAGGACGCTGACAACGTGCTCGACCCCGGCTGCCTCGTGGCTGCCGATCAGCCCGGCGATGTGAAGGATGCCGGGCTGGAGCGCTGGGTCTGCGGCGATGTCTTGCTGATCGCACTCGCCACCGACGACGCCGACACACTCGCCCGTTGCGCCGCGCTCGACGACCGCTGCCGCCAGCGGGTTGATGCCGCGGTCTTCTCCGCATACGCGCTCTCCGTCAGCGATGAGTCCAAGCGCGGCGTACTGGAGTCGCCGGTGAAGATGCCCGACGGGCGAGAAGTGACGCTGACCCTCAAGTATTTCAGGCGAGACCAGGCCTGGGCCGACCGCCAGTTCGACATTGCAAAGCGGGCATTCCCGCTGCTCGAAAAGGCCTTCGGCTTCCCGTATCCGTTCGATCGGGTCACCATGCGCCAGTCCCACCACATCGAGGCCATCGGGGCGGCTGGCATCGCTTTCTCGAAGACGGGCGACGTCCTCCTCGCAACCGATACCGGCGGCGTCGACGACGAAGTCACCGTCCACGAGCTCGCCCACCAGTGGGTTGGCAACTCCCAGCTGAGTAAGCCATGGCTCTGGGAAGGGCTGGCGGAATGGGGCACCCGCGTGGTCGCGCCAGAACTGGGGATCACCCCGCGCGATTGGGGCTGGGAAGACTTTGGCGTGAGTTTCCCGCTTTCGCAGTGGGGCACCATGCTCGGCGGCCCCGCGGAATACTGGTACGGCCGATCCGGCGCCTTCTGGTTCGCCTATGAGGAAGCCGTTGGTGGCCGCGAAACGATGACCAAGATCCTCTCCCGGATCGACGATGACCCCGGCCTCTGGCGCCTGCAGGACCGCTGGTTCCTCGATCAGGGCGAGTGGGTCGGCGATCGCAAGCTCGACCAGCTCTTCCTCGACTGGGTCTTCAATGCCGAGACGGCTCGCCCTCTCCTCGAAACGCGGCGCACCGCCAAGGACCAGGTGAGCGCCATGACGGTGCGTGCCGTTGCGCTTGGCCTCAACGGCCTCCCCACCGACCTCTACGACAACCTGATGGCCTGGTCGTTCGACGCCATCGTCCGGCAGGTGGCCACCGCCAACGAGATCCTGGATTCATACGAGAGCGTGCTCAAGCTCAGTGCCGAAGCCGGGCTTGGCACGCCCGGCGCCGTGGCGGAAGCGTGGAGCACCACCACGCTGGCGCAAACAGGGGTCGTGGTTGAGGACCAGCGCCAGGCCATCCTCTCCATCGTCTCCGCCACCGGCCAGCTCGCCGAGCGTTCGGACGACCCCGCGGTACAGGCGGCCCTCGCCGAAGCTCGCGAGAAGTACAACGCCGGGGATTTCACCGGCGCGCGCTCCGCCGCCACCGGGGCCATCACCGGCGTCTACAACCACGAAGCCGCCGGGAAGATGATCGCTCTCGCCAGGGAGAAGCAGGCGACATTCAAGGCAGGGTTCCTCGGGCGCATCGGGATGCTCTTTAGCGACCCGGCCGGCGACCTCGAGAAAGCGGAAGCTGCCTATGCCGCCGGTGATGGCGCCGCTGCGCTCGAGCTCTCCCGCGGCGCCTATGACACCTGGAACGATGCCAGCCGGCGCGGCATCCAGCGCCTCGCGATCCTCGCCGGCCTCATGGCCGGGCTGAGCTTCCTCGTTTACTTCCTGCTGCAGCGCATGGAGCGGCCCCCGGCCCCGAAGCGACCCGGCGAGGGCCACTACATCGAGATCTCCGACGAGCGCCGAGGAAGCTGGCGCGATTGGGAGAACATCCCCTGAACACGCCCCGTTAGATTCCCACGGCCTTCAATCCCAGTCGCAGCGCCACCAGGAGCAAGGCCGCCGCGAGCGCCCGGATGATCGCCGGGCCGCCGAGCCGGTGGGAAAGCCGGGCCCCTATCTGCGCCCCTGGAATCGCTCCCAGTGCGATGAACACAGCCTGCAGCAGCGACCGGTCCCAGGTGAGCACTCCCTGCACGGCGTGTACCGCGGTCCCTTCTGCCGCCATGAACGCGAGTACGAAATGCGATGTGGCTGCCGCGATATGCACGGGGAAGTGCAGCACCGTGGCCATCACCGGTACATGAATGATCCCACCGCCGATGCCCAGGAGACTGCTGATAAACCCGACCACGGTGCTGATGACGATGCCCTTCCACAGCTGGAACGAGTAGGCGAAGGTGTTCCCATGTGCGTCCGTGATGCGTCTCCGCACGACCCCCCGGCCCGTGACGGGCGGCGAGATGTCCTGCTGGTGGCCCCGGAACATGAGGTATAGCCCCACCGCCCCGAGCATCATGGCGAAAATCGCATCGAACACGTCCCGCGGGATGTAGGAGACCGCGATTGCCCCGCCCACAGCCCCGGGGAACGTCCCGATGATGAACCACCAGCCGCTCCGGTAGTCGATTCGCCTCTGCAGGGCATACGCCACGGAGCCCGAAGCCGCGTTGGCGCAGACCACCAGCAGCGACATCGCAGTGACGGTTTCCGCTTCTTTCTCCGGGTACAGCAGAAGCAGGACCGGCACCAGCACGAAACCCCCGCCTGCACCCACCAGCGTGCCGAAGGCGCCAACGGCAACACCCAGGGGAATGAGCAGAAGATCGATCGGTTCCAGCAGGCTTCTCCGAGTCCGGTGCTCAGAGTTTCCACTCCCCGGCCCCGAGCGTCCATCGGCCCAAACACGTCTACACCGGGATGTCGGTTTCGTCCCCGAAGTCGAGCCGCCGCCGTATCGTCCGGCCGCGCAACCGGTCCATCATCCCGCCGATGCGATCCTGGAGGTGAGCCATCCGCCGCTCGAGACGGCCGCGTACCCACGAGCGCGTCGACCCGATCTGCCGGTAACGCGCGTAGCGGCGTTCGACGCGGCGCTTGCCCTTTTCTCGCTGCGCTCGTGCCAGTTCCCGAAGGATGCTCCGGCGCAACAGCATGGCCGCCTCGCCGTGGTCGGTGTGGGCGCCTTCCCCGGGCTCGGGCACGGTATGATCCACAATCCCGAGCCGCAGGCAATCGTGCGACGTCAGGCGCAAGCGCTCGGCAAACTCCCCGGCCTCCTCCACTCCACCGGAAAGGATCGCCGCCGCATCCTCCGGGCGTACTACCTCGTAGACTGCGTTATCCATCATCAGGACACGGTCGGCTACCGCCATCGCCACCGCAGCCTCGGAATTGCCCTCGCCGGTGATGACAGCGATGGTTGGCACCGGGACTTCGAGCATCGTCGCCATGCACTGTGCGGCCGCGTGGCCAAGCCCCGCCTCTTCGTTCGCGAGCGACGGCAGCGCACCGGCCGTATCGACCAGCGTGACCAGCGGCAGATGGAACTTCCTGGCCAGGTTCATCGCCCGCGTGGCCTTCCGGAAGCCGGCCGCGGTGATCCATCCCCCATTGCCTTCAGACTCGTGGCGGCGCACTTGCCCGATGAACATCACCGCCTCGCCACCCAGCGAGCCCATCCCGGTGACGACGGCCGGGTCATCCACGCCGCTGCGGTCGCCGTGTAACTCCACGAACGACGTGGTCATCCGCGCGATGAGCTCGGCCGTGGTTGGCCGCATCGCGTGCCGCGAAATCTGCACTTGCTGCCACGCACTCCGTTCGGAGTGTGCGATGTGCGATTCCCGGGGCCCCTTCCCTGCCGTGAGCCGGAAGCTGTTCGCCAGCAGGTCCAGCAATTGGGCCAGCGAGTCCCGCAGCTGGTGCCGCGGAATAACCGCATCAATGAGCCCGTGCCTCAGGTGTGCCTCCGATGTGTGCGCATCGCGTGGCAGGTCCTGCGATGTTGCTTCCTGCAACGACCGCAGGGCGGCATAGCCCACGAGCGCGTTCGGTTCGGCCAGGATGATGTCGGCCAGGTTCACGAAGCCCGTATACGACGAACCCGTCGTGGGGTCGGTCAGCACAGCGATGTACGACAGGCCAGACCGGTCGTGCCGGCGTACCGCCGCGGCGATCCGCGGTGCCTGCATGAGCGCAAGCAGCCCTTCCTGCATCCGGGTCCCCGAGGTCGAACAAACCAGCACCACCGGCACGCGGCGCGATGTCGCCTTTTCGAATGCCCGGGCCAGCCGTTCGCCAGCTGCCACCCCGATGGATCCCCCGAGGAATGAGAAATCGATGACGCCGATGACGACGTCCCGGCCGTGGATGGTGCCCGTGCCCGTCAGCGCGGCCTCGGTCAGGCCCGTGCGGCGCTGCGCCTGGATCACCCGCGACCGGTACGACTGGCGCCCCTGGAATGACAGGGGGTCGATCGCCGTGACTCCGCGGTCGTCCTCGTGGAAGCTCCCGATGTCCAGCAGCGTCGCGAGCCGCTCTTCCGCGCTTAAGTGGAAGTGGAACCCGCACGAATGGCACACCCGGAACCGCTCGTACGAGCGCGACCCCTCCAGGTCGGCGCCGCAGCTCAGGCACTGTTCGTGGGCGCGCGGCTCTTCTGGCGCCGCGCCCTCTTCGTGGCGGCGCATCAGCGAACGAAGATGCTTCACACCGGAAAGTCTATCAGGCAGGGTCTTCAACTGCGGTTCCGGCGAGCACGCGGCGCGACTCGCCATCCTCCCGTGGTCCTACGATGCCCTCGTCCTCGAGGATCTCGATAATTTTCGATGCCTTCAGGTATCCGACCTTCAACCGCCGTTGCAGCAGCGAAGGCGAAATCCGTTGGTGCTGCAGCGCCAGCTCGCGCGCCCGGCCCACAACCGGGTCATCGAAGTCCACCTCGATCTCGGCCTCGCCACCGTTCTGGGCCGCCAGGGCTTCTTCCAGGAGCGCATCCGCCGTCTCCGGTGCCAGCTCGCCGAATCGCTCGTCCTTCCAGAACTCCACCAGCCGCTCAACTTCGGCATCGGAGAGGTACACGCCCTGGATGCGGATCGGCTTCGCCGCGTCCGTCGGCATATAGAGCATGTCACCCCGGCCCAGCAGCTTCTCCGCGCCGCCCATGTCCAGGATCGTCCGTGAGTCGGTTTGCGAGGTCACCGCGAAGGCGATCCGCGTGGGGAAGTTCGCCTTGATGAGCCCCGTAACCACGTCCACCGAAGGCCGCTGCGTCGCGACCACGAGGTGAATGCCGGTCGCGCGGGCCAGCTGCGCCAGCCGGCAAATCAGCTTCTCCACCTCGAACGGGGCCGCCATCATCAGGTCCGCGAGCTCATCGATGATCACGACCCAGTAGGGCAGCTTCTTCAACACCCGTGGGTGCTTGTTGTACCCCTCGATGTTCCGCACAGCCATCTGGGCAAACTTCTTGTAGCGCGACTCCATCTCGCCGACCACCGCCTGCAACACGCCGACCACCTTGTCCATGTCGACGATGACTTCGCTGAAGGCCATGTGCGGAATTCCGGAATACCCCACCAGTTCCACCCGCTTCGGGTCGATCATCACAAAGCGCACCTGGTCCGGCGTGGCGTTCATCATGATCCCGGCGATGATGGTGTTCATGCAGACGCTCTTGCCCGAGCCGGTCGCACCGGCGATGAGCAAGTGCGGCATCTTCGCCAGGTCGGCGACCACCGGCACACCCGAGACGCCCTTCCCGAGAGCGATTGCCAGCTTGCTCTTCTTCTCGATGTCCGCGAATTCCCTGGTCTCCATCACCGCGCGCAGCGTTACCACCGTCGCGGCGTCGTTCGGCACTTCGATCCCGACGATCGCGCGACCAGGCACCGGCGCCTCGATGCGCAGGCTCGGGGCGGCCAGCGCCAGGGCGAGGTCGTTCTGGAGCGCCGTGATCTTGTTGACGCGCACCCGTGTCCGCGAGACCTCCACGCGCTCGCTCCGCGGCCGCCCATCCGCCCCAAGGAGCGGCCTGCCGTTCTCGTCGCGGAGCGGCACATCCTTGTAGCGCACTTCCCAGCCAGGCTCGACGCCGAACTGGGTGACCGTGGGGCCTTCGTTGATCTCGACCACCGTCGCATCGACGCCAAAGCTCGCCAGCGTATCCACGATCAATTGCGCCCTGGCGGCGTTGTCGTGCTTGCGATGGATGCTCGGCTGCGGCGCGTTCAGGAGTTCGATTGCCGGCAGCTGCCAGCCGCTCTTCGGTTCCAGCTCAAGCCCGAGCTGCAACGGCTCCGAGTGCTCGTCTTCCGCCTCCACCACTTCCGCGGCAGTTTCTCCGCCCTCGGGCTCTTCGATTGACAGCTCCTCCGCCGGGAGCGGCGTGAACGTCGCCGCCGCGCCCGCCCCGACCGGCGAGCTCGGCGATGCCGGGTCGATCGATGGCCGGAAGACAACCGGAGCTCCTTCGAGCGCGGTCCGGCCCATCGGCTCCAGCCGTTCGTAGCTACCCGCGCCAATGACGATCTCCCGGTCGTCCGCGCCCGGGCGGCGGAGGATGAACTGGATCCATCGTCCGGCGGCGGCCACCGCCCGGTGCGGCAGCCTCCGTTCCCATGCCTCCTCCATCCAGAGCGGCGCGTTCGTCGCGAACCAGCGCGTCGGGCCCGGGGCCAGCAGTGCCGCCGCGACTACGAAGAGGCTCAGCCATGCGAGCTTGCCCAGGAACCCCGTCACGATGCGGCGGCCGATATCGCCACCGAGCGAGACCTCCCGGAAGCTCACATTTCCCGCCGTCCAGTGCGCCTCGTTCAGCCCGAACAGTCCCCAGGCGAAGAGGCCGGCGGCGAGCATCCCTGCCGTGCGCCGCGCAAAGGCAGCCCGGTCGAGGTACCAGCCACGCCAGGCGGCGATGGCGCCGTAGAGTGCCCAGCCAAAGACCACCAACAGTCCGAAACCGAACGTCCGCAGGAGCCAGTCGCGGAGCTCTCGCCCCACCTCCGCTCCGTCGAAGGCGATGGCGGCGCCCACCACAACGGCAAGCACCGCCACGGGCCCGACAATGCCCGGCCTGTTGAGTTTCGCAAGTGAAATCCGGCTCTTCCGATTCCTGCCGCGCGAGCCATTGCTCGCACGGGCAGTGCGGGGCCGAGTACGTGCCCTCGCCGCCATGGCTCTGCACTCCTCTTTACCCGTTCACCGGCACCCCGCTGGCCGGGAAACGGCATCACCCACTGTGTCTGCTGACTAGACCTCGACAGTCACGGTCAGCACCATCGGGCGCCTGCGGGTCTCATCATAAAGGAACTTGCTCACAGCGTCGCGGATCCTCAGGTTGATGTCGCCAAACTCCGCGTAGTGGTCCACACCCCTGATGGAGTCGGCCGCGACCTGCTTGCTCCGCTCCAGCAGGTCCTCCCGCTCTTCTACATCAACGAATCCGCGTGCCAGTACATCCGCCGCGCGCTCCAGCTTCCCCGTCTGCTTGTCCACCGTCACAATCACCACGACCACGCCGTCGGTCGAGAGATGCGCCCGGTCCCGCAGGATGTGCTGGTCCACATCGCCGATGCCCAGTCCGTCGATATAGACATAACTGGCAGGGACGCGCTCGCCCGTCCATGCGCTCTCCTCGTCGATCTCGAGCACGTCGCCGTCCGTCAGCACGAACGCGTTGCCCTTCGGCACGCCGACCGATTCCGCCAGCTTGGCGTGGATCACGAGGTGGCGATACTCGCCGTGCACGGGCACGAAGTACTCCGGCTGGAGCAACCCCTGGATGATCTTCAATTCTTCCCGGCTCGCATGCCCGTGGACGTGCGTATTGAGCGCCCGGTTGTAGAGCACCTCCGCGCCAAGCCGGAACAGGTTGTCGACGTTGCGGTACACGGCGGTCTCGTTCCCCGGGATCGGCGAGGCCGAGAGCACCACCGTGTCGCCCTGTGTGATCGTGATGTGCCGGTGGTCTCCATTCGCCATCCGCGTCAGCGCACTGGTTGGTTCGCCCTGGCTGCCCGTCGTCACCACCACGAGCTTCGATGGTGGCGTATTCCGCATCTCCTCCACGCCAACGATCGTCCCGTCCGGAGCGTTCAGGTACCCCAGCTGCCGGGCCATCGCCACGTTGTCGATCATCGAGCGGCCCGTCACGAACACCTTGCGCCCCGTGAATACCGCGCCATCGATCACCTGCTGCACGCGCGAAATGAGCGAAGCGAACGTGGCGACAATCACCCGCCCGGTGGCATTGACCATGATGTTCCGCAACGCTTCGCCCACGAGCTGCTCGCTGGGGGTGTATCCCTCCTGCTCGGCATATGTCGAGTCGGCCATGAGGAGGAGGCAGCCCTCCGCGCCCACCTGCGCCAGCCGGATGAGGTCCGTGTGCTGGTCCATCACGGGTGTGTGGTCGAGCTTGAAATCCCCCGTGTGCACGACCAGCCCGAGCGGCGTCCGGATGATGAGCCCGCAGGCATCCGGGATGCTGTGGGCCACCGGGAAGAACTCCACCTCGAACACGCCCGCCGTGATCACTTCGCCGGGCTCCACTACGTGGGTCTCCGCCCCCTGCAACAGGCGGTGCTCCTGCAGCTTCACCCGGATGAGGCCATCGGTGAGCCGCGCCCCATAGATGGGCACCGTGAATTCCCGCATGAAGTACGGAAGTGCGCCAACGTGGTCTTCGTGCCCGTGCGTGAGGAATACCGCCCGCAACTTCTCACGATGTTCGCGGAGGTACGTAAAGTCGGGGATCACCAGGTCGACCCCGAGCATCTCCTCCTCCGGGAACATCAAGCCCACGTCGACGACGATGATGTCGTCGCCATACTCGAGAGCCATCATGTTCCGGCCGATTTCGCCAAGCCCGCCCAGCGGGATGACGCGCAATGTGGTGTTTCCTGCCATGGATATCCTTATTCGAACAGCCGGATCTGTTCAGGTTGCGCACCACACGGTGCGGATTGTAGAGCACTCGATTCGACTGCCCCCGTTGGCGCGGGCCCGTCCGGCGGTGCCAACGCGTCCGGCGGCTGGATTCCCCCGGCCAGTGGTCCTGGCGCGAACCGCATCGATCGGGCGCGAGCGACCACCTGCGGCAGCCGCTGAAAGTCCTCGATCAGCACCTGCCGCAAGTTCTGCTGGTGAAGTGCGGCTGCCGGGTGGTACATCGGTATCACGATCCGGCCGCCGAACTCTCGCACGCTTCCATGAATACGCGAAATCGCCTGCTGAGGGAACCACCGCGCCATCGAAAAGCGCCCGAGGGTGACGATTACCAGGGGGTCGACCATGTCGATCTGCAGGTCAAGGTACTCCGCGCAGGCCTCGATCTCGCCGGGCAACGGGTCGCGATTCCCCGGGGGCCGGCACTTCAGCACGTTGCAGATGTACACCTCGTCGCGCCGCAACCCTCCAGCCGCCAGCAGCTCATCGAGGAGCTTCCCGGCCGCACCGACGAAGGGCCTCCCCTGCCTGTCCTCGTTCATCCCCGGGGCCTCGCCGATGCACATGACCTCGGCGTTGAGGGGGCCCTCCCCCGGCACCGCATGTGTTCGCGTCGATGCGAGCGCGCACAGCGTGCACCCTCGAATCACGTTGTAGAGTTCCGCCGCGCGCTCTTCCAGCGTGATCATGCGGCATCCATCGGTGAAGCCATGCTCGCAACCCTGGCGCCCTCGGCCCGGAGGCGGCGTTGCGCCGTCACCAGCATCTGCATGCCTATCGTGGAGAGCACCATCGCAAACACCACCTGCAGCGAACGCCCGCTGAGCGATGCCGCCGCGATCGCGCCTGCAATCGCACCCGGCAGCGCGAACGGGGCTACCCACTTCGCGACCGCGGTATCGACAGTTCCCTGCCGGTAGTGCGCCAAAGCGCCCGTCAGCGAAGCGCCGACAATCACCCAGAGCGAGACTCCCTGGGCCTCGTGCTGCCCCACGCCCAGCACCAGGACCAGCGCGGGGACGAAGATCGCCCCGCCGCCAACGCCGAGAGCGCCGCTGGCCAACCCACCCGCCAGGCCGATGCCGGCGCCGGCCGCGAACTCGGCCAGGCCGCGGGCCTCGAGCAGCGGGTCGATGCCCGGCACCAGCAACAGCCGCAGGGAGACCGCGACCAGGAACAGCCCAAAGAGCTGCCGTAATCGCATCGCGGGGATTCGCATCGCCGCGCGGGCTCCCAGGTTGGCGCCCAGCAGCGCTCCCGTCAGCAACGCCGCCACCAGCCTCCCGCCAACCGGCTCGCTGACCGAGTACGCGACCGCCGCCACCAGTGCCGTCACCACGATCACCACGAGCGATGTCCCGTGAGCCGTGTGCTGGCGCATGCGCAGCGGCCCCGTCATCAGCGGGACCATGATCGCCCCGCCGCCTCCACCGAGAATTCCGCTGAGAAAGCCGCCCGCCGCGCCGGTGAGTCCCGCAACGCCCGGGTTGGGCTGTGTCGCGGAAGCGGTCACGCCGGAGCACCTCCCAGGGGCGTCGGCTCGGCCGGCCGCTTCGGTTGGACCAGCCACGCAAACACGATCCCCACGAAGTACAGGAGGAACAGGGGCCCCGCCACCATCGTCTGGGTAATCGGGTCCGGCGTCGGCGTCACCACGGCCGCGATGATGAAGATGACGATGACCGCGTACCGCCAGAATCCGAGCAACTGTCTCGCTCGCACCAGGCCGAGCCGGGCCGCCAGCGCCAGCACCATGGGCAACTCAAACGCGATGCCGACCCAGAACACGATCCGGACCACGAAATCGACGTATTGCTTCACCCCGGTCACGTTCTGGATCTCCGTGCTGCCGAGTTCGAGGAGGAACCCGAGCGAAGCCGGGAGGATGACCCAGTAGGCGAACGCCATGCCACCCGCAAGGAACACCACGGTACCCGCGATTCCCGGCAGCAGAAGCCGCTTCTCCTTCGGCGTGAGCCCCGGGACGATGAATGCCAGCAGCTCGTAGATGATGACCGGCGAGGCGAGGATCAGTCCCCCGTACAGGCCAATCTTCACGATGATGCTGATGCGGTCCGTCGGCGAGAAGCTCGATACCCGGAAGTCCTCGATGCGTTCGCGCGCGGGCGCGAGCAGCCACCCGAGGATGGTCTCCCAGAAGAGGAAGCACACCACGGTCGTGATCACCAATGCCACGGCACTCACCATGACACGGTTGCGGAGCTCCTTCAGGTGCTCCATCAGCGTCATTTCGGGTCCGCCCGCGGAACCGTCCACTGGCGCCAGCGGGGTAGCGTTCTCTCGGACGGGTTCTGCGCTCATGAGTTCCTAGAACACCATCGGGGGTTTGGGTGGCTCGGTGGCCGCGGCGGCTGGTTCGGGCGCGGGCGCGCTCGATGAGCTCGCGGGCGCGAACGGCACCACCTTGCCGTCGAGCGAAAGCTCCGAGCTGGCCTGCTCGAGGGTGGCGTTCACCTCGCGCAGGCCGCTGTTGAGCTTCGCCTGCTCTTCCCGCACCACGCGCTGCGCCTGGTCGACCTCGCCCCGGATCGTCCGGTACTGCTCATCGAGATAGTCAATCTCGTCCTTGAACTCATCGCGGACGGCGCGCGCGTACATCTGCATCTGCCTGACGGCGCGCCCGATCTGGTACGCCATCTGTGGCAGGCGTTCTGGCCCCACTACCACGAGCAGGAGCACGAACACCAGCAGGAGTTCCTGGTAGCCGATGCCCAGGAATTCCACATCAACCTCCCGTTCGCCGGGACGGCCGCCGGGTGGTCAGCCTACTTGTCCTCGACGCCGTGATCCTTCAGATAGTCTACGGCGTCCTGTACCGTAGCGATCTTCTCCGCGTCCTCGTCGCTGATTTCCAGTTCGCCCACGTCCGCGGAGAACTCCTCCTCAAGCGACATAATCAGCTCTACCAGGTCGAGAGAGTCCGCGTTCAGGTCGTCCACGAACGAAGCGGCGGGCACCACTTCGTCTTCCTCGACACCGAGCTGCTCGACCACGATGGCACGGACCCGTTCGAAAACTGTTGGCACGGTAGGAGTACTCCTGGTTTTAGCGTGGATGGTAGTGGTTTCGGTTGCCGCTTCCCGCGGCCCTGGCTGCGCCGGACTCCCGGCGCGGATGCGTTGGCTTACGGTTCGGAGCACCCCGTTGACGAACGCCGGTGAACTCTCCCCGCCATACCGGTGGGCCAGTTCCACAGCTTCGTTCACGACAGCCGCGACCGGCGCCGAATTATCGGTAAGCAGTTCCCATATTGCAAGGCGCAGGATGTTCCGGTCAACGACAGCCATGGTCTCTAGCGGGTACTGTGTTGCTGCCTCGCGGATATAGGTATCGATCTCCGGTCGCAGCCTGAGCACCCCGCGCAGCATGCCCCGCCCGTAGCCGCTCGGCCCGGGCGCGGCGACGCCCTCCTCTTCCTCTTCGGCAACCGCCAGCCTGCGCTCGAAGGCTGCTTCGGCATCGTGGTTCGAGGTCTCGGACTCGTACAGCGCCTCCAGGCTCACCTGGCGCGCGCGGCGAAACGGGTTATCCGTCACGCCATCACCATACCGCCATCCACGTGAATGCACTGGCCCGTGATGTAGCTTGCGCCGTCACCCGCGAGGAACGCCACGAGCGGTGCGACTTCCTCGGGCTCCGCAATCCTGCCCAATGGGATCTGGCCCATCACCGCGGTGGTTGCCTGCTCGCTCATGCTCGTGATGATGTCCGTCTTGACGAAGCCCGGCGCGACCGCGTTCACAGTGATCCCCCGCGAGGCGACTTCCCGCGCGACCGACCGTGTGAACCCGATCAGTCCAGCTTTCGCGGCCGCGTAATTCGCCTGGCCGGCGTTGCCCATCACTCCAACCACGCTCGTGATGTTGATGATCCGCCCGCCCCTCGCCCGGAGCATCGGCCGCATCGCCGCCCGGGTCACCAGGAATGCGCCCCTCAGGTTCGTCCGGTGCACCGCATCCCAGTCTTCCTCCCGCATACGCATCAGCAGCCCGTCCCGGGTGATCCCCGCGTTATTCACCAGGATGTCGAGGCTGCCGAACCGGTCGGCCGTGGCCTTCACCATCGCTGCCGCGGCCTCAGCTTCGGCGACGTCTCCCTGGACCGCGAACGCCTCGCCTCCCCCGGCCACGATGCCGGCGACCACCTCTTCGGCGAGGGCGGCGTTGCTGTTGTAGTTCACCGCCACGCGCGCGCCCCGGCGGGCCAGCTCCAGGCAAATCGCCCGGCCGATCCCACGGGAGCCACCCGTGACCAGCGCCGCCTTGCCGTCCAGTTCGCCCATTACAGCGAGACCTGGACCGAACTGGCGTCGTTCACGTTGATGCAGTTCGACTTGCGCAGCATGCGCTTGATGATCGCCGTCAGCACGCGCCCGGGGCCGAACTCGATGAACGTCTCCACACCCTGCGCCCCCAGGAAATCGACCGTCTGGCTCCATTGCACCGGCCGGCACACCTGGTCGACGAGTTCGTGACGGATGGCGACTACCTGCGAAATCGGCGTGGCCGTACAGTTCGCCACCACCGGGATGAGCGGGTCGCCCATCTCCGCGGTCGCCACCGGCTGCACCATGCCGTCGGCAGCGGGGCGCATCAGCGAGCTATGGAACGCCCCGCTGACACTCAGCGGGATCACCTTCACCGCGCCGCGCGCCTTGGCATAGTCGAGCGCGCGCACCACCGCCTCGCGCCGCCCGCCGATGACGATCTGGCCCGGCGCGTTGATGTTGCAGATCTCCGCGCCCGCCTCACGGCAAACTTCCTCGCAGTCCGAGACATCGAGGCCCAGCACCGCCGCCATCGTGCCCGGGTTCTTGTCACCCGCCGCCTGCATCAACTCGCCCCGCATGCGGAGCAGGCGCACCGCTTCATCGAACGGCAGTGACCCGGCCGCGACCAGGGCCGAGTACTCACCCAGGGAGTGCCCCGCGACAAACGCTGGCTTCTCCAGCAGGGCGGGATTGAGTTCGGTCGCCACGCGAAGCAGCGCGAGGCTCGTCACGGCGATGGCGGGCTGGGTGTTACGGGTCTGTTGGAGCTCTTCTTCCGGCCCCTCGAAGCACAGCCGGCTCAGGCCAAACCCGAGGATCTCGTCGGCACGGTCGTAAAGCTCGCGCGCCGGGGGGAACTGTTCATACAGGTCCTTGCCCATCCCCACGGATTGCGCTCCCTGGCCGGGAAACACGAACGCCCGGTCGGCATGGACCGGGTCCGTGAAGGTGAGGAAGGGCGCCACAGCGAGAGCCGCGCTCGTCAGCTCTCGAGGTCGGGTTCCGGAAGCTGGATGACTTCCCGGCCCCGGTACGTCCCGCAGATCGGGCACGCGTGGTGCGCGAGCCGGGGGCTCTTGCACCGAGGACAGTCGACCACGTGCGGCATCCGGATTTTCAGGTGCGAGCGCCGCTTTCCCTGTCGGGAAGAGGCGTACTTCCGCTTCGGCAGCGGGGGCATGGCGGGTCTCCTTCAGGTCGTTACCCATTTGTCGTGCGCTTCAGTCCGAGAAGGGCCGCCCACCTCGGGTCGAATGGCCCCCGTTCGCACTGGCATTCTGCGATGCTCAGGTCCGTACCGCACACCGGGCAAAGCCCCGGGCAGTCCGGCCGGCAGAGCGGCTGCATATCGGCAACCGTCTCGCTATATTGCCGCACCGCCTCCCTAATGTCGATCGTGTTATCCATCGCGATGCGGAAGCTCTCCGGGTCTTCAGGTTCCGGCAACCGGTACCCGTGGACCAGGTCGATCTGCTGGACGAAGACCTCCTCGAAGGCTACCTGCGCCCGGTACGCGAAGGCGGCCAGGCAACGGCTGCACTGTGCCTCCAGCAGCACCTCCGCCTCGCACCGCACCAGCACCCCATCGGGCACCCGGATGAGTTGGACTCGCCCGGAATGAACGGGCGCCTCGGGTTCCAGCGCATAGCGGCGGCTCGCGCCCACTTCCTGGCGCACGAGCTGTGCGACATTGAACAACATTGGGGTATCCGTGGGGTGGTGCTCTCTCCAGTAAATACCACCGCCGCTCGTCCGCATAGCCCTCCGCGCCATAACACCCGCTCTTCCGTAACGATTCTGCAAAACCCGCTCCATGCGGCCCGATCGCCGTTTACGCCGCCGCGCCCGCTCCCTACGCTTCGTGCTACGGTTAGCCCTCGCAGGGGAGCCGCCAGCCCTACGAAATGAGCCGCCCGTGTCCCAGGTCACCAACCTCCGCACCCTCCAGGAACTCGACGACGAGGCCGCTCGCATTCGCGCCGCACTCGAAGACGTCGAGCGGCGCCTCCAGCACAGCGAAGACCTCGACCGGGCCCGGGCCGCCTTTGAATCGATCGATGCCGCGTTGACCGCCGCCCGCCGCGAGCAGCGCCGGCTCGATGGCGAGATTGGCGTGCTCACCGCGCGCATCCAGCCCGAGGAGAAGCGCCTGTACGATGGCTCCGTCCGCAATCCCAAGGAGCTTGGCAACATCCAGCACGAGCTCGAGCTCCTGAAGGGGCAGCGGAGCAAGCTCGAAGACCAGCTCCTCGAGGTCATGTCCCGCCTCGAGTCACTCGAAGCGGGACACGCCGCCGCCACAAATGAACTCTCCCACATGCAGGCCAGGTGGGAAGCCGAGAAACGCTCGCTCGAGGACGATGCCGCCCGGTTGTCCGGCGCACTGGCGCGCGCCGAGGCCAAACGCGAAGCTCAGAAACTCAAGGTCTCCCCGGCGGCCCTCCACCTCTACGAGGACGTCCGCCGCCGGAGGGGCGGAGTCGCCGTCGTCCACATCCAGGGCAGCATGTGCACTGGCTGCCGCGTGACCATCCCGGAGGCCATCCGACGGCGCGCCTTCCAGCCCGATCAGCTCGCTCAGTGCCCCAATTGCGAGCGCATCCTCTACGTGGGTTAGCACCGTGCGCGCCGTCGGATACTTCGTTGAGGGAGCGCGCAAGAACGGTCAGAAGCGCAGCATCGGCGAGCAGAACCAGGCGTTCCTCGACTTCTGCACGCGTCACGGCTACGAGGTAGCGGGCACCTTCCTGGATACCGAAGGTGAGCCCCCCGGCACCGGGGGATTCCCCCAAATGCTTCACTTCCTCGGCCGGCCCGACCGTGGCTTCGTGGTGGTGGTCGTCGATAGCCTGGGCGTCCTGGGCCCGGACCTCGGCCAGGGTGCCCTCAAGCTCCTGGAAATCGAGCAGTCCGGTGTCTCCGTCCTCCTCGCGCACAACGGGGCCGATGCCTTCCGCGAGCTCGTCGATACCTGGGCCGACCGCGGCGAGGGCACCCCGGTCTCCGAGAAGGTGCGTTCGGCCATGCGCCGTAAGGCCGTCAAGGGCGAAGTCCTCGGTCGTCCGCCTTACGGCTACCGCGTCGGGCCCCGGCGGCGGCTCGAGCTCGTCCCCGAGGAAGCGGTCGTCGTCCGCTACATCTTCCGGCTCTACCTGCAGGAGGGCATGGGCATCCGCAAGATCGCGGGCCAGCTCAACACCGAGAACGTCGCGACGCGCCGGGGTGGCCGCTGGAGTATGGTCACCGTGCGCGACATCCTTCGGAATCGCGCCTACCTGGGCCACTATTCGCGCTTCGGCACCACCGTGACTGGCAGCCACCCTGCCCTCGTGTCTCCCGAGGACTTCCGCAAAGTCCAGGATCGCCTCCAGTCGCGCCACGGCGACGCCCGCACGCGGACCGTCCAGCCCTTCCTGCTCAGCGGGCTGGTGTATTGCGCTCGTTGCGGCAACAAGCTCATCGGCGTCAGCCGCCGCCAGAAATGGATGACGAAGGACGGCGAGACGAAGGCCGCCTCCTACCGCTACTACCAGTGCGAATCACGCACGAACCAGAACAGCTGCGCCTACAACACCCAGCGCGTCGCCGATCTCGAAGCACGCCTCCGGACCGCGCTCGCCGAAGACGAGCAGCCGGTGACTCGCCTCCGCCGCGCGGGGAATATCGACTCCTACCTCCTCGACCTCCACAGCCAGGTCGACCGCATCGAAGGCCGGATGAAGCGGAACCGGCGCCAGGTGGAAGAACTCGTCGCCGACGCCGCCCACGGGCACATCACCATGGAGCGCATGAAGGCCCTGCGCGCCGTCCTGGCGCGCGAGCACCAGGAGCTCGAGTCCGAACTCGCCGCCGCCCGTGAACGCCTCCGCGCCCAGCAGACCGAGTCCGAGCGCCGCCTCCACCTCGACGCACTCCGCGCTCGCGTGCTCGCCGAGTGGGACCAGCTCCCCTTCGAGGAATTGCAGGCCGCTCTCCGGGAACTCGTCGACAGGGTCGAGGTCGATGGCGAGGAACTGCGGGTTTACCTGCGCGCCTGACCTCAGGGCACGTACGTTTCGCAGCCCGCCGGGATCACCATCACGCCCGCGCCCCCATGGCAGACGTCGTTCCCGCCCCCGCCACCGTTCAGGAACACGATGAAGGCGGGCCCCGCGATAAGCACGTCGTTCCCGCCCTGGCCCTGGAGCACGTTGTTGTTCGCCCCACCCACGATGCAATCCGCGCCGCCTCCGCCGGAAAGCGTGCCGCCGGACGCCGTCCCGAGGATCAGCGCGCCACCGCCGCCGCTACCACCGGGCCCGATTTGCAGCCGCGAAAGCGACAGCTGCGAACACTCAGGGGGGGTCAACTCCGAGAGTGTCGCCGGGTGGTTCGATTCACCGGCCCTCGATGGTGGCACGGTGTTCGCCGCCGCCGCCGCCGAGACGATTGTGGCCACGGCAAGGGCCACGAGGCTGCCAAGAGCATAGCGCGGCAGGATCCGCAGCATCAGGCCGCTCCCCGGCGTCCCGCCACGGTGGTGGGCGTTTCTGCAGCGCCAATCGCCTGGTACCGGTACGTCAACTCGCCGTCGTGCACGAAGTAGGCGTGGAAGCCCGGGCGCGCTTCCTGCAGGACCACCGCGCCCGCCTGCTGCGCGATGCGCTCCAGGTCGGCCAGGCGTGTCACGTCGACAATCCTCGCCCGCGTCGCGGGCACCCGGCCGCGCACCGTCACCAGCGGCGACTTCAGCCGCGTTCCGTCCACGCGCGCCGGTCCTTGCCACGGGTTCACGAAGGCGATGACGAACGCTCCCGTCGCGATCAGTACGATGCCCAGCCCCGCCAGCGACAGCATGCGCGCCGCGCTCACCGGGAGGTCCAGCACGAGCAGCCCGATTGAGTTGGCGCGCTCGACGCGGGTCGTGACGTTGCCCTCGGCCGTCGGGGCCAGCTGGGCGAGCGGCTCCTGCCCGCTCCCCCGGCCAAGCCGGAGCTGCACGTCATCCAGCTCCATCGCCAGCGCGGCGGCCGAAAACGTGTCCTCGAATGGTGTGCCATTGATGCGGCCTGCCACCTTCACGCGCGGCGAAATGGTGACGTTGTAGCGATCGTTCTTCACGCCCGACTGCGTCTCGAGGATGGCGATGAGTTCATCCACCTGCGCCAGCTGCAGCACCCCCCGCGCGCTGAACGTTGAGCCGCTGAAGGTGGTCTCGGGCGTGAGTTCGATGGTTCGCCGCCAGCCATTCTGGTCGCCCAGCTCGGCGACGAGCTGATAGGCTCCGCCTGTGTCGCTCGCTCCCGCCGCCTCGAAGGTGTACTCGAAGCCAAACACCACGGAGTCACTCAACCTCCGGTAGATGGGCTGGCCCGATGTCGCCTCGCCGGCGTCGTAGACGCGTCCGTCGGCGGCCGCCGCGGTATACGTGAACTCGCCGGACTGCGTATAGGGAGTGTTGGCGGGCACCTCGTGCGTCGTGGGCCGGTTGAACGCCACCCAGGCCAGCACCCCCAGTCCGAGGACGGCAGCGGCGAGGATGGAGACTGTGTCTTGCCAGTCGCGCAGTAGTGGATTCATGGACGGTGCCCCCCTGGTGCCCGCTCCGGACGGTGATGGTCGGCTGCGCCGCTTCCTCCGGTGGTCCCTGGTGGTGCGGACCGCAGCAGTCCCACCTCCCAGCCCGGCGAACGCGACGAACAACAACCCGGCGATGTACGCCGGCGAATGAAAGCGCGATAGCCACGCGCCCGCGCCCGGGACGTGGATCCAGAGCTCCCCGATCAGCTCGCTCTGCGCCGGCCGGTACGGGTCGATGAAGTCGTTGTTATCGCCCTGGAAGACGAACCGCGAGCCGTCCGTATCGATGATGCGGTGGATGACGGGGCCGATGCTGGGGTGGCGGTAGGTCACCACATCGCCCACGCCGTACGCGTCCTGCTTGCGCACGATCGCCAGGTCGCCCCGGTGCATCCCGGGCTCCATGCTGCTGCCGCTGACGATGACATACGACGTGCGCCCGCCGAGCTGGGGCGGGGCGAAGGCGATCCACGCCGCGATGACCGCGATGAGCGTGAACGCCGAGGCGAGCGACGCGACCAACCGCCGCCGGTGCTTCATTGTCGTCCCCCAATTGGTGGGGTGCGCGCGGGGTCTGACCACCCCTGGCGCGCGCACCCCCGGTGCTCAAACGGTGTTAGTCGGCGGCAACGACGCGGAGTCCGGTGACCGAAAGGACGGTGACGCTCCCGCCACTCACGTCGCAGCTGAAGCTGGTGGGACCGCCCGTGCACCCATACCAGCTGCCCGCGCTGTTGAACTGGACTTTCACGTTGTTGACGTCGGCGCCGTTGTCCAGGTCGAAGTCCACCGCATCGAGGACTGACGGGTCCGTCCCATCGAGCGTGTAGTGGATGTTGGACACGGTGTACCCGTCCACCGTGCCTGCACCATCACCGGCGCGACTGTCGGTCACGGTGTTGGTGGCCGCGAAGCCGAGGGCCGAAACGGCCACGATGGCGAAGACGGCCAGCACGGCAAGCCGCCGGCCACTCCTGAGGTTGCGGATGATCATGAATTGCACTCCTGCGAACCGGGCGGGTCCTCCCCGCCTTGCTGTGATGTAAGCCCCCGGGGTTCGGGGCCTCCACCGGTGCAATCGACGCAGTGGCCCGTGGGTGTAAGACTCGTACGCGAGAAGTCGCCAAGATGTCGCAGGTCACATATCGTTCGCGCTATCAATTTCGCCGTCCGCCTGCCGATATGGCATCCGTGCCCGGTATCAGGGATTTCCCTACCAGGTCGTGCGCCTCCACCCCGGGTTGTCAGCCTCCCGCGAACGCGGCACGATCAGTGCATGCAGGATGAGATCTATCGCGCCCTCGCCGGTGCCCTCGAAAAGGGCGAGCCCGTGGTGCTCGCCACCGTGGCGCGCACCCGCGGGTCTACTCCTCGAAAGACCGGCGCCAAGATGGTCGTCCGTCAGGATGGCTCGTTCTTCGGCACCATCGGCGGCGGCTGCGGAGAGGCGGAAGTCTGGCAGGAAGCGATGAGCGTCCTCCAGGACGGCCAGCCCAGGATCGTCACGGTCGACCTCACCGAGCCCACCGACGGCGAAGACAAGATCTGCGGCGGCGTCATGGACGTATTTGTGGAGCGGGTAGGGTAGAAGCCCGCCACCTGAGCAAAGGAGCGGTGACGTGGTTGAAATCGCACCCTTGGGATTCCTCTCCCTGGTGATCCTGCTGTCGCTGATAGCCGTCGTACCGTTCGTTGTCCTCGGCATGGTTGCGAGCCACAGAGGACAGTCGATGGCCTACATGTTCTGGGGGCTACTGGGCTGGCTTGGCGTCATCATCGGCCTGCTGATGATGATGGCGATGGCACCGAAGGACGCAAGCCGAGGTTAGGAGCGTGCGTACGCGCGTTTACTCTCGCCCGTTCTGCTGTAGCATGGGAGAAGCGAGCCCTCAGAAGAGGATCGGAGAGTAGCAATGTTTGGTTCACTAGGCGCCCCTGAGCTGCTGATTATTGGTGCGGTGATCATCCTCATCTTCGGCGTGGGCAAGATTAGCGGCCTCGGCCGCGAACTCGGCTCCTCGATCAAGGAGTTCCGCCGCGCCGTCAAGGACGAAGACTCCGAAGCCGCGAAGCAGGCCCAGCTCCAGCAGACCATCCAGCAGCAGGTCCCACCGCCCGCCGCGCCCCCGCAGGCCCAGGCCCCTCAGCCCCAGCAGCCACCGGCCCAGCAGGGCGACCCCAAGACGCCCAACGTTTTCTAGCTTCAACCCGGGCAACAGCACCCACGAAGCCCCCGGTAACCACCGGGGGCTTTCTGCTATCACCGTGCACAAGTTCAGTACACCCGCATCAGGAGATGCCGAACTCTCGCTCGATCTCCTCCAGGGGGATCATCTCGCCGGCATCCGCCTCAGCAAGACCGCGATCAATCGCCGCTTCGCATCCGGGATGAGCAATGCCGCCGTAACCAGCGCATCGTCTTCGGACAGGCGTTCGACAAACTCGTGCAGCAGTTGTTTGGCAGTCACGCGACGAGCATATCGCACCGTGGCCCGCCCGCCTCACCCCCCCGCGACCGCCGGCACGATGCTCACCTCGTCGCCGTCCTTGAGCGCCGTGCCAAGCCCATCCATGAAGCGCACATCATCGCCGTTCACATAAATGTTCACGAAGCGCCGGATCTGGCCTGCTTCGTCCAGCATTCGCTCCTTGATCCCGGGGTATGCCCCCTCCAGGTTCGCAACCAGCGAGTCGAGCGTCGCTCCCTCACCGGTCACCGTGGATTGGTTCCCGGTCAGGTTTCGCAACGGCTGGGGTATGCGGACAGTAATCGCCATGGTCTATCTCCAGGTCCTGTGGTTTGCTTGAGCCAGTTCCGTCCGGGCTAGCCTTCGACGACGTCGCCCGTCACCGGGTCGATGCGGACACCCTTGGCCCGCGCCCATGCCAGGCTCCGCTCGATCTCGTCCGGGTCGCCCTCGATCTCAAGGAGTACCCAGCCCGTCGTTTCGTCAACATCGGCCATGCGGACGTTCGTGATCACGCGGAATTCGTGACCGAGGTTGTAGATCAACGGCTCCTTGATCAGATTCTCGGGGAAGGTGAACCGCACGCGTTTGACAGCCATCAGGCAACTCCCTGCGCCGCAAGGGCGCGATAAGCGCTCTCGAAACTCTCCATCGTGGCGTCCACCTCCAGCGGCGGGTTCAGCGCCTCGGAGACCGCCTCCAGCGTCTTGAATCCCGCGCCCGTGATGAACGCGACGGTGAGCTCGTCGGCGTCGATTCTACCCTGAGCCGCCAGTTGCTTGAGCGATGCCACGGTCACGCCCCCGGCCGTCTCGCCGAAAATTCCCTCGGTCTCCGCCAGCAGCTTCATCCCCTGCACGATCTCCTCGTCCGTGACGGCTCCGCACGAGCCTCCCGTCTCTTTCAACTGGACCAGGCTGTAGTACCCATCGGCGGGGTTCCCGATCGCCAGCGACTTCGCGATCGTGTTCGGCCGCTGGGGCCGGAAGTTCATCGAGCCCTCCTGCCAGGCGGTCGCCACCGGCGAACAGCCTGTGGCCTGGGCGCCACTCATCCGCGTCTTTGGCTCGTCGATGAGCCCGGCCTTGAAGAGCTCATCCAAGCCCTTCCGGATCTTCACAAACAACGACCCGCTCGCGATGGGCACGACGCAATGGTCCGGCGCGCGCCAGCCGAGCTGCTCCGCCACCTCGAACCCGAGCGTCTTCGACCCCTCCGAGTAATACGGGCGGACGTTCACGTTCACGAATGCCCAGTTGTAGCTGCCCGCGAGCTCCGCGCAGAGGCGGTTCACCGCATCGTAGTTCCCGCGCACCTTCACGAGCGTCGGCCCGTAGATGCTCGAACCAATGACCTTGCCCGTCTCCAGGTCGTGCGGGATGAAGACGACCGCCTCCATGCCGGCGGCCGCCGCGTGCGCGCTCACACTGTTCGCCAGGTTGCCCGTGCTCGCGCAGGCCAGCTTGTCGTATCCCAGCTCCCGTGCCCGGCTCGCCGCGACCGCGACGACGCGATCCTTGAACGACCAGGTCGGGTTCACGGTATCGTTCTTGATGTAGAGGTTGTTCAGCCCCAGCGCCTTGCCGAGGTTCTTCGCCCTCACCAGGGGCGTGTACCCCGCCCCTATGTCCACCGCCGACGCGGCGTCGCACGGCAGGAAGTCGCGGTAGCGCCAGAGGCTCGCGGGCCCCGACTCGATCCGCGCCCGCGTCACATTCTTGCGGATGCCATCGTAGTCATAGGTGACTTCGACCGGCCCGAAGCAGAAATCGCACACGTGGCGCGCTTCGAGGGGGTATTCGCGGTGACATTCGCGACAGCGAAGGTTGGTTGCGAAGCTCATGCTTAAACTCCGTACGGCCCACGCGGGGGGCCACCTGGGCAGGCGCGCGATGAGACGGCGCGGCTGCTGCGTGGAGATATACGGGGCGCCCCTTCTGGTGAGGGGCTAAAGCATGACCATGCGGCCCGGGTACGAAACCATGTGAACTCCTCGTTCCGCTGGGCCGTTGTGTGGAGCGAAGTCGCTCTCATCTTTCCCCCGACGCATCGGGAGGCCGGATTTGGCACCTTGTCTAATGCGGACAGGTTGCCTGGGCTTCAAAGGGCCGGTCCCTCTGCCCCATCTTGATATGAGCGGCCACGTGCGGTGCTGCACGATAGAGTACCGCAGCAAGCCGCCACCCGGCAAAACAGGAGGGAGCCCGAAGAGGCTCCCTCCTTTAGGACGCCAGCCGGGGGCGGACGCTAATTCGTGGTCCACTGCTCGTTTAGGCCAAAGCCTGGTGTCCCGACCTTGGTCAAAAGACCGTGGAAGCCGCCCTCGGGGTCGTTGTAGACCTCCTGGATGACGTCGTATGCACCCCAGAGTCCACCCGAGCCGACCCAGACGATCTTCGTGAAGTAGGTGTAGTGAGCGTCCTGCGTGCCATCGGTAGGGGTGTCAGAGTCGTAATCGCCACTGGCCTGGTTCGTGAGCCAACCCTTGCTGATGCCGTCGGACTCGCCATCGACGAGGCCTCGGTCGAGCTTGTCATCACCGTCGCAGTCGACGTTCGCCAGCCACGAATCGCTCCACTTCATGATCAGGCTGTCGTCAGCGAAGTCGCTGGTGTCGTTTCCGATCACGCGGTCATAGCTGTCGTACGTGCCGTTGAATATGTGCGCCTGGTAGTTGTAGCCGAACTCGTCGAAGCCGGACGTGATCACGTTTCCGGCTGAGTCCGTGATGGTGCCATCTGCGATCGTGGCACAGGTCTGAACCGCGTTGGCTGGAGTGGACACAAGGATTACACCGAGCGTCATAGCGGCGACTGCGAAAGCTGTCAGTAGTGTTGCCTTAAGCATGAAACTTCCTATCTCCATGCGCGCTCAGCGCCCATCCGTCGCGCCGCACCCCGCAGCAGGTCACGGCCCGGTTTCGTTCCGACGTCTGAGATGTAAAACTGCAGACGATCCTCGTCGGACCCGGCAACGCTCCTTTCCGGGTCGCGGGAGAGAGGGGGCGGGCGTCACGGCTCT
>DAOKYT010000017.1:0-44757 GCA_035326025.1 Tepidiformaceae bacterium | reverse complement strand
TCGTACTTCGTGTCGTACGTCTGGGTGCGGCCGTACTGGTTGGTGAATCGGAGGCGAAGGAGACGGTCGCCGGTGCCGTGAAGAACGGCATGGAGTTGGTCCGGGGTGAGCTCGTTCACGGGCTGGTTGATGCTGAAGCCCTGGTCTTCGGCCACGGCTTCGAGCTGGCGCATGTACCAGCCGGCGACGCTCGGCGATTTGGACCATGGTTCGATCGCGCCCCCGGCCAGCGACTTCGTCCGATCCGGGATGACGAGGGCCGGGTCGATCTGCATCTCGACGCCGAGGCCGGTGCACTTCGGACAGGCGCCATGGGGGCTGTTGAAACTGAAGGTGCGAGGTTCGATTTCGCCGATCGACGTGCCGTCGTAAGGGCAGGCGAAGTGCTCGGAGAAGATGCGCTCGGCCTCGGGCTCGGGTCCGGTGCGGGCGCCGCCCGCGTAGGCGACGAGCATGGTGCCCTGCCCCACCTTCAGTGCCTGTTCCACCGAGTCGGCGATCCGGCTCGTCGCCGTGGAATCCTCGCCGGGCTGTGGCACCACGAGGCGGTCGACGACAACGTCGATGTCGTGCCGCTTTTTCTTGTCGAGGACGATCTCCTCATCGAGGTCGCGAACTTCGCCATCGATGCGCACGCGGACGAAGCCGGCGCGCCGCGCCTCGTCGAAGATGCCGGCGTGCTCGCCCTTCCTGGCCCGGGCGACGGGAGCAAGGAGCAGGAGGCGCGAGCCCGGAGGGTAGGCGAGCGTGGCGTCCACGATTTGCTGGACCGTCTGGCGTTCGATGGGGCGGCCGCAGGTGGGACAATGGGGCCGGCCCGCGCGCGCCCAGAGCAAGCGCATGTAGTCATAGATCTCCGTGACAGTGCCGACGGTCGAACGGGGGTTGTTCGAGGTGGACTTCTGGTCGATGGAGATGGCGGGGGAAAGACCGTCGATGTGGTCGACGTCGGGCTTCTCCATGAGCCCCAGGAACTGGCGCGCGTAGGCGGAGAGCGACTCGACGTAGCGTCGCTGCCCTTCGGCGTAGATGGTATCGAAGGCGAGCGAGGATTTGCCGGAGCCAGAGAGCCCGGTGATCACGACGAGCCGGTCGCGGGGAATGCGGACATCGATGTTCTTGAGGTTATGCTCGCGGGCGCCGCGGACGAGGATGTGGTCGAGGGGCATAACGTGACCGATTCCGAGGTTCGATTGCCGGTGAGACGGAAATCTGAGTGTAGCGGGGTTCGCCGGCTGCGGCTTCGAGCATAGCAGTGCTAGAACGAGTGTTCTAGCACTGGCGCCGCGGCATGAAGAACCGTTCGACCCGGCGCCGCTGGCCCGGCGTCCCAGAGGCCGCGCCCGCAGCGACACGAGCCCACGCCGCCTCCCCCGGGGTGAGGGCCAAGACGGGCGGGTGAGGGCCGGCGCGGCGAAGCGCCGCCATGTCGTCTTCGAGCCAGGGGGCGCTCCGGGGCCGTGGGCAAACGGCGAGGCGGCCCGGTGAGGGCCCATCGACCGGGAAGAGCTCCATCGTTTCAGTCCCCGGGGAGATCGGCGGCGAGGTCGAGTGGCCGGTAGTAACAGCTCGTGTTGCCGGTGTGGCAGGCGGGACCGGTGGGGCGGGCCAGCACGAGCAGGGAGTTCGCCTCGCAGTTCTTGTAGATGCGATCGAGGTGGAGGACATTGCCGCTGGTGGCGCCCTTTTCCCAGAGCTCGTTGCGGCTGCGGCTCCAGAAGGTGACCCTGCCGGTCTGGTACGTACGGGCGATCGACTCGGCATTCATCCATGCGAGCACCAGGACTTCACGCGTATCAGCGTCCTGGACGACGGCCGGGATCAGGCCGGCGGCGTCGAATGAGAGGGTGCTGGCTTCGGACATGGAGACTCCCTCGGGCCCGCCGCGAGCGGGGCTCAAGCAGATGCCTGGTCGACTGGCCGGATGGGAATCCCGCGTTCGGCCAGGTAGGACTTCACCTCTGCGATCGTGTAGGTGCCGAAATGGAAGATGCTGGCCGCCAGAACGGCATCGGCGCCACCAATGGTCAGCGCTTCGGCCATGTGCCGCGGCCCGCCTGCTCCGCCGGAGGCGATCAGCGGGACGCTGACCGCGTTGCTCATGGCCCGGAGCAGGGCATTGTCGTAGCCCTGCTGGTGGCCGTCGGTGTCCATGCTCGTGACCAGGAGCTCCCCCGCCCCCCGCGAAACGGCCTCGACGGCCCACTCAACCGCGTCGAGGCCGGTGGGATTACGGCCCCCATGGGTGAATACCTCCCAGCGGCCGGGCTCGCCCGGGATACGGCGCGCATCGATGGCGACGACGATGCACTGGCTGCCGAACCGGTAGGCGCCCTCGTTAATGAGGTCCGGGTTCTGGATGGCGGCCGTGTTGATGCTCACCTTCTCGGCGCCGAGCTCCAGCATGATCTTCATATCGATCGGGGTGCGGATGCCGCCGCCGACGGTGAATGGGATGAACACCTGGCCGGCGGTCGCGGCGACCATGTCGTAGGTGGTCGCGCGGTCGTCGGCGGAGGCGGTAATGTCGAGGAAGACGAGCTCGTCGGCGCCTTCGGCCTCGTAGAGCCGAGCAAGCTCGACGGGGTCGCCGGCATCGCGCAGTTCGACGAACGAGACGCCCTTCACCACGCGCCCGCGGTCGACATCGAAGCAGGGGATGATGCGGCGAGTCAGCACATTGTCGATTGTCGAGCGTGGGTCGCGGAATGTCGATCGGGGGAGTGTGGCTACAGCGTAGCCACCGCAGTAAGCGCCTCGGGCAGCGTGAACGCACCTTCGTAGAGCGACTTGCCGACGATGGCGCCCTCGCAGCCAAGCCGGGCCAGGCGGACGAGGTGTTCGACGCGGGAGACGCCACCGGAAGCGACGACCGGGCAGGGAAGCGCCTCGACGAGTTCGCGGTAGGCAGCGAAATTGGGCTCCGTGAGCATGCCATCGCGACCGATGTCGGTGAACATCAGCCGTGCAACGCCGGCCGCCGCAAGCTCGCGGGCGAGGTCGATGGCCCGGATGTTGCTACCGTGTAGCCACCCATCCGTGCGGACTTCACCGTCCCTGGCGTCGATGGAGACGACGATGGCCTCGCCGAAGCGGGAGATGGCCTCCCGGGTGAGCGCGGGATCCTTGACGGCGACGCTGCCGAGCTGGACCCTCCCGGCGCCGTAGGCAAGCGCCGCCGCGATGGCCCCGAGCGTGCGGATACCGCCAGATACCTCAACCGGGATGTCTACCGACCGGCAGATCGCGGCCATCACCTCCTGGTTGCGGGGCGCGCCGTCACGGGCACCGTCGAGGTCGACAACGTGGAGGCGTGGCGCGCCGAGGCCGGCCCACTGGCGCGCAACGGCGACCGGGTCGTCCGAGTACGCTGTTTCGCGGGCGTAATCGCCCTGGAGCAGTCGGACGCAGCGGCCGCCGCGCAGGTCAATCGCGGGGATGACCTCAAAGGTCATCGGGCGGCTGTGGCGGTGACCGGCACCGGTTCGCCGGAACGGGCCCAGCTAACAAAGTTCTCGTAGAGGCGGAGGCCGAGGCGGCCGGACTTTTCCGGGTGGAACTGCGTGGCTACAAGGTAGCCACTCGCAAGCACACTCGGGAAGGTCACGCCGTACTCGGTCGCACCCAGCGCGAACGCGTCATCCGCAATCGCCGGGTAGTAGCTGTGGACGAAGTAGAAGTAGGAGCCGGAAGGGATACCGTCGCTGATCGGGTGGGGCCGAAGCCACTCCACGGTATTCCAGCCCATGTGTGGAACCTTCATCCCGGGGGAGGGGGTGAAGCGCCGAGCCATCCCGGGAAGCACACCGAGGCAGTCCTGGCCGCCGCCCTCTTCCGAGCGTTCGAGAAGCGCATGGAGGCCCATGCACACGCCAAGGAAGGGCCGGCCCGACGCGATGTATTCGAGCAGCGGTTCCACCAGGCTCCGTTCGCGCAGCTTGAACATCGTGTCTTCGGCCGCGCCCACACCCGGGAGCACCACGGCCCCGGCGGTGTCGATGTCGGACGGATCGGCCGAGACCACCGGGGATGCGCCAACGTGTTCGAGGGCCCGGGCAACGCTACGCAGATTGCCCGCATCGTAGTCGACGACGATTACGGGATTCGAGCTCATAGGAAAGCGAGTGTAGCACGCGGGGGCCGAACTCCCCGCGCGTCACCGGGGTTGGCGAGGCTCCACGGCGGCGGCGTCCGTATACTGCGGCGCATGGCCGATGTCTCCGCCATGTCCCAGTACGAAGCCCGCCTGCGCAGCGAGGAGCTGCGCTCGGTCATCAACTACCACAACTACCTGTATTACCAGCTGGACCGCCCGGAGATCCCGGATGCGGTCTATGACGAGCTGATGAACGAGTTGAGGGCGATCGAGGCGCGCTTCCCCGAGCTGATTACGCCGGATTCGCCGACACAGCGCACCGGCGCCGCGCCGCTCACCACGTTCGAAGTGGTGGAGCATCGCGTGCCGCTGCTCAGTCTCTCGAACTGCTTCAGCGAGGCGGAGTTGCAGGCGTGGCACCGCCGGGCCGCCGAGCGGCTGGACGTGGACTCGTTCCCGATTACCACCGAGCCGAAGATCGACGGCCTGGCGATTGCGCTGGTGTACGAAGGCGGCCGGTTCGTCCAGGGCGCTACCCGGGGCGATGGCTTCCGTGGAGAGAACGTCACCGAAAACCTGCGCACCATCGCCACCATTCCGAAGGTGCTCAGCGGGGAGTACCCCGCCCGCTTTGAGGTCCGGGGCGAGGTGTACATGAGCAAGAGCGGCTTCGAGGAGATGAACGCCGCTATCGGCGAGCAGAACATCGAACGGGAGAGACAGGGCCGGCGGCCGCTGCCGCTGTACGCCAATCCCCGCAACGCGGCCGCGGGCTCGGTGAGGCAGAAGGACCCCTCGATCACCGCGAGCCGGCCGCTGGCGATGTACATCTACCAGCTGGGATGGTGCGAGGGGAGCAGACCCGGCAGCCATTACGAAACGCTCGCCTGGCTCGCGGGCATGGGATTCAACATCAATCCGCAGACGCGATTGCACCCGAACCTCGACGACGTGCATGAGCGGATCGCCTGGTGGGGACGAGAGCGGGAGCGGCTCGACTACGACATCGATGGCGTCGTGCTGAAGGTCGACGACACACGCGAGTGGGACCGGCTGGGGTATGCCGGCAGGGAGCCGCGCTGGGCGACCGCATTCAAGTTCCCGCCCCAGCAGCGCACCACGAAGTTGCGGCGCATCGAAGTCAACGTCGGGCGGACCGGCGTTCTGACACCTTTCGCCGTACTCGAACCAGTCGTGGTCGGCGGCGCGACCGTGTCGATGGCCACCCTGCACAACGAAGGCGATATCCGGCGAAAGGACATCCGCGAGGGCGATACTGTCATCGTGCAGCGCGCGGGCGAGGTGATCCCCCAGGTGGTCGGCCCGGTGTTGAGCCTGCGCACGGGAGAAGAGCGGGAGTGGTCGATGCCGGGAGAGTGCCCGGTGTGCGGAGCGCCCGTCTCGCGCGAGGAGGACGAGGCGGCGTATTACTGCTCGAACGCGGGTTGCCCGGCGCAACAGATCCGGATGATCGAGCACTTCGCCAGCCGCGGTGCGATGGACATCGAGGGGCTCGGGGAACGCATGGCCCATGCCCTGTTCGATTCGGGGCTGGCGCGGGATGTGGCGGCAATCTACGACCTGACGGCCGAGAAGTTAATGACGCTGCCGGGCATCAAGGCTAAGGCCGCGGGCAACCTGATGCGCGGCATCGAAGCGAGCAAGCAGCGGCCACTGGCCAACGTGATCTTCGCCCTCGGGATCCGCCACGTGGGTTTCGAGACGGCGCGGTTGCTCGCGGAACGCGTGGGGAGCCTGGAGGGGCTACTCGATGCCACGGAGGAGCAGCTCCAGCAGATCGAGGGCATTGGCCCGGTGGTGGCGGCGAGCATTGCCAGCTGGGCACAGCGGCCGGGGAACCGCGATATCGTCCGCCGGCTGGTGGCGCACGGCGTGAACCCCAGGCAATCCGCCGGCCCGGGCGCCGCCGGGGGGCCGCTGGCGGGGTTGACGCTGGTGGTGACCGGGCGGCTCGAGAGCATGTCTCGCGCCGAGGCGGAAGACCGTATCCGGGCGGCGGGTGGAAAGGCCGGGAGTTCCGTGACCAGGGGGACGGACTACCTGGTGGCGGGAGCGGAAGCCGGATCGAAGCTCACGAAGGCCCAGCACCTGGGTACCAGGGTACTGGACGAATCGGCCTTCATGGCGCTCCTGGAAGGCGGCGAAGGGGCCCTCGGGGATATTTCGCGCGCTGAGAAAAGGCCTGAGACCATTCACTGAACACAAAGTGGAGCGGATTCGCGCCCGTGGTTATGGCGCGTATAATGAACAGGCTACATCCCCGCGGATCCTCGCGGCTCGTACCAACAACAGGTCGCACTCTTGGCCTTCTTTAATCCCCTCAGTAGCCTCTTCGGATTCCTGTCGCACGACATCGCGATCGACCTCGGCACGGCAAACACGCTGGTGATGGTGAAGGGCCGGGGGATCGTCATCGACGAGCCGTCGGTCGTGGCGATCGACCGGACCACGAAGAAGATCCTCGCCATCGGTGCCGAGGCAAAGCGGATGGTGGGGCGGACGCCCGCGAACATCGTGGCGGTGCGCCCGCTCCGCGACGGCGTCATCTCGGACTTCGAAGTCACGGAGAAGATGCTCAGCTACTTCATCCGCGCGGTACACGACCGGAGCTTCCTGGCGCAGCCGCGTGTGGTGGTTGGCATTCCCAGCGGGGTGACCGAGGTGGAGAAGCGGGCCGTGCATGACGCGGCGCTGAACGCGGGCGCGCGGAGCTGTTACCTCATCGAGGAGCCGATGGCGGCAGCGATTGGCGCGGGCCTTCCCGTGATGGAGGCCGCGGGCTGCATGATCGTCGACATCGGCGGCGGCACCACCGAGGTGGCCATCATCTCGCTCGGCGGCATGGTGGTGAGCACATCGGTGCGCGTGGCTGGCGATGAGATGGACCAGGACATCATGGCCTACGCCCGGCAGGTGCATAACCTCCTGATCGGGGAGCGGACGGCGGAAGAGATCAAGAAAGTGGCCGGCTCGGCAGCGCCGCTTGAACCGGAAGAGACCATCGACATCCGCGGACGCGACCTGGCGACGGGCCTGCCAAAATCCGTTGAGGTGAGCACCGTGGAAATCCGCGATGCGCTGGCCGGCTCGATCAGCGCGATCGTCGAGGCGGTGCGCTCCTCGATTGAAGTCACTCCGCCGGAACTGGTGAGCGACCTGATGGCCCACGGGATCGCCCTGGCCGGTGGCGGAGCGCTCCTCCGAGGCCTCGACCGGCGGCTGAGCCAGGAGACGCGCTTCCCGGTGTACGTGGCGGAGGACCCGTTGCTGTGCGTGGTGCGCGGCGCGGGAGAGGTGCTGGAGGAATCGGAACTGCTGAACAAAGTGCAATCGCAATTGGCTTCACGCCGGCCCGGGCGGTAGCATCGAAGCGCGCCCCCTGGTGATTCCATGCTGATGTTCTCGCGGTACTCATGGTGGGTGGCTTCGATGATCGGCCTGGCGTTGCTGCTGGCCATCGTGGGGCAGACGGGACTGTTGAATCCGTTCCAGGGACTCTTCCTGCGCGCGACAGCGCCAGTAGAAAGCGTCCTCACGGCTGTCTTCAAGCCCGTCGCGGCCGTGCTCTCCGACTTCAACGAACTCGGCGACCTGCAGGACGAGAACAACCGGCTCCGGCTCGAGAACGAAGATCTGCGAAACCAGATTGCCGGCCTCCAGCAAGATGCCCAGCGCGTGAAGGAGCTCGAGAGCCTGCTCCAGATCACCCAGGGCGGCGCCGATGAGACACGGGTCGTGGCCAATATTGTCCACCGGGCGAGCACACCGTTTCAGCAGGAAGTCAGCATCGACCGCGGCTCGTCCTCTGGCATCCAGGCAGGCATGGTGGTGCTCAGCTCACAAGGGTCGCTCATGGGCGCCATCACGAAAGTGACGGCCGAGACTTCGTTCGTGAGGCTGATCACCGATACCAGAAGCAAGGTGCGCGCCGAGGTAGCCGGGACAGGCGCCGACGGCATCGTGAAGGGGACGCCAGACCGGGGACTCATCCTCGACCTTGCGCAGGGCGATATCAAGGCCGGCGACACGGTGGTCACCGCCGGGCTCGGCGGCAACTACCCGAAGGGTATCCCGATTGGCATCGTGAGCGAGGTCTCAGGCACGAGCCAGGACCTTTACAAGAAGGTCTCCATCCAGCCGCTGGTGCGCCTTGGGACGGCGACGACGGTGCTGGTCAACATCAGCTTCATCCCCGAGCGGCTAACGCTGGAGGACTGAATGCGAGCAATCGCCCTTGGGGCTGGTGTCCTGCTTGCCTCCATCGCCCAGGTGACGGTTGCACCGCTTTTCCCCGTTTCGGGGGCCACCCCGGAGTTCGTCCTGCTGATGCTGGTGCTTGTCGCGGCGTTCAGCAGCCCCTCTCCAGTTATGGTGCTCACCCCCGTCGCGGCCATCGCGGTAGGTTTTCTCTCCGACCGCGCCCCCGGGCTCCTGCTGCTCGCGTACCTGCCGCTGCTGCCGCTGGGGTTCGCGATCGAGGAATCCGCGGTGCCCGTCAACCATTACCTGAGGACGCTCGCGATGATGGTGGTGACCGGCGCCTGGGTGCGGGTGCTGCTGGCGCTCGGGGCAATGGCCGGGGGCGCTGACGGGGCGTTTGGGGTGCTCGTGAGGGATGTCGTGGTCCCGGGCTTCATCCTTGACGCGGCGTTACTCACGGTGGTTTACATTCCAATGCGGATCGCGGGCTGGAGCGGGCGAGGACTGACGCTGCAGCGGAGCAGGTACTACTAGGAGGCAGTCGGTTTATTGGAAATCGCCCCATGACGAGTTGTGTTCGACTTCACCTAAGGGCCCAGAGGGCCTCGAAACGGGTGCGGGCTGGATGATTTGATTCCGCCTTTTCCGCACATAACACGCAAAAGTCGATTAAATAGACAGGCTCCTAGCCGATGAGTATCCTCGACGACGGCTTCAAGGCACCCGGCGGAACGAGCCGCAACCGCCCTCATGGGAACCTGATGGTGCTGCGCCTCGCGGTGCTCGTGATGTTCGCCGTCCTGGCCGCCAGGCTGGTGGAGATGCAGATCATCAACGGCGCCGAGTTCGCGCGACGGTCTCAAGAGAACCACATCATCCAGAAGAACATCCTCCCCACCCGTGGTCTCATCCTCGACCGGAACGGCGAGCCACTGGTGCAGAACGTGGGGGTGTACTCAGCGAAAATCCTCCCCGAAGTCCTGCCACAATCCCGGGAAGCCCGCTACCGCATCTACCTCCGACTGCAGGACCTGATTGGCGTCTCTCCGCTCGAGGTGCAGGCGCGCGTTGACGAGGCAGAAGCGGCCGGGCGGGGCTACATCGACATTACCATCGCGACGAACCTCACGAAGGACCAGGCGCTTGCGCTCGAAGAGGCGTCGGTCGATATGCAAGGCGTGAGCCTGGCGGTGACACCCGGGCGGAACTACACGGCGGGGCCGGAGTTCTCGCACATCCTCGGCTACATCGGACCGCAGACCGCGGAGGAGGCGAAGACCTTACGCGAGCAGGGCTACCAGCTCGATGAGCCGGTGGGCAAGGACGGGGTCGAGGCACGGTACGAAAGCGACCTGCGCGGACAGATTGGGTACCAGGCCGCCGAGCAGGATGCGCAGGGCCGCCTCATCAACCAGATTGGGACGAAAGACCCGATCCCGGGCAATAGCCTGGAACTGGCCATCGACATGGGGCTCCAGCAGTACGCCGCCAGCTTGCTGCAATCGTCGATGGAGGACACCAGCGGGACGTGGGGACCGGCAACGATCGCCTCGGCGGTGGTGATGAACCCGAACACCGGCGAGGTGTACTCGCTGGTTTCCATCCCGACCTTCGACAACAACATCTTCGCCGACTCACGCAAGCGGTCGGCCGAGCTCGAGGCGCTCGCGACAAACACCACGACCTACCCGTTCCTGAACAAGGCGCTCTCGCCCGCCGCCCCGGGCTCAACGTTCAAGCTGGTGACGTCGGCCGCGGGGCTCATGGAAGGGAGCATCACACCGAGCACGAGCTACTACATCGGGTGCCGCCTGGAGGTGAAGGGCGAGAACGACATCCTCTACGAGTACCCCGACTGGCGGTGCCACGACCAGCCGATGGACGTGCGGGCCGGCATCGCCTGGTCGTCGAACATTTTCATGTGGCTGACAGCAGGCGGCGACCTCGAGCAGGTGAAAGGGCTCGGGAAGGATGTCGAGACTTCGGCGACCGTGCTGGCGAGCTGGGCGCGGCGCTTCGGATTCGGGAAGGTAACCGGTATAGACCTCTACGGCGAGGACCCGGGCCGCATCCCCGACCCGGGCTGGAAGCGCCGGACGTATGTGGGGGAGGGCTTCAACCCCGGCGAGAACGAATGGTTCCTGGGCGACACCTACAACACCGCCATCGGGCAGGGCGACGTGCTGGCCACGCCGCTACAGATCGCCAGGATGACGGCGGCGGTGGCAAACGGCGGAAAGCTCGTGACGCCCCACATCGTGAACCGGGTGGTAGCCCCGGACGGGACGACCGTCCGGACCATCGCGACAACGTACGAGGAAGTTGGCGTCTCGGAGGAGTACCTGCAGGTCATCCGCGAGGGCATGCTCGGTTCGGTGCAGTACGGCGCCGGCATGCGCGCGGCCATCCCGGGCGCGCCGGTCGCCGGGAAGACCGGTACGGCGGAGTTCATCAAGAAGGACGGCACGAAGTCTCAGCACGCCTGGTTCACGGGTTTCGCGCCTTACGACGACCCGCAGGTGGTGGTGACGGTGTATTTCGACATTGGCGTCGGCGGTGATAAGGCAGCACCCGTGGCCGGCAAGATCCTCCAGTACTTCCTGGAGAACGTGGCCCGATGAGCAGCGTGACTTATGGCGGCTACGGCGGACGGGTGCGGACCTCGGCCAGTGCATGGCGGGGCTGGGACCGGTTCGACTATGTCATGGTGTTCGCGGCGATCGGGCTCGTGATCTATGGGCTGCTGCTCATCTACAGCGGTTCACTTCCCTGGTACGAAGGGCCGGTCGCCAGCCTGAGCAACCCCTCGGCCAAGCAGGCTGTGTTCGCCGCGGCCGGCGTCGTCGCGATGCTTATCGTCTCGAAGATCGACTACCACCACTTCATCCACTATTCGTGGGCGCTGTACCTGATGAGCATCCTCTCGCTCATCGCTATCCTCGCGTTCGGGTCTACCGAGGGTGGCGCGAGGAGCTGGTTCACCTTCGGGCCGGTGCAGGTACAGCCCTCGGAGTTCGCCAAGATTGCCACGATCCTGTTGCTGGCCCGCTTCTTCAGCGAACATGGCGGCGACGCGCGTGAGCTCAAGGCCCTGCTCCTGTCGCTGGCGATCATGGTCCCGGTGGTTGGTCTGGTGTTCATCCAGCCGGACCTCGGAACGTCGCTGGTGTTCGGGGCGATCTGGCTCGGAGTCGTCATCGTGGCCGGGGTGAGCCGCCGCCACCTGCTGGTCATGGGTGCCATCTTCCTTGCGCTGCTGCCGTTCATCTGGACGTTTGGCATCGCGGATTACCAGGTGCAACGCATCTCGGTACTGGTCGACCCCAACCGCGACCCGCTGGACACGGGTTTCACGACGCTCCAGGGCGAAATCGCGCTTGGTTCCGGCCAGGTGTTCGGCAAAGGGTTCACCAAGGGCGACCAGACCCAGCTCGAATACCTCCGGGTCGCGACGCGCGACTTCATCTTCAGCCTGATGGGCGAGGAGTTCGGGTTCGTGGGGGCGATGGTGATGTTCGCCCTGTTCATCCTGCTGTTGATGCGGGGGATACGCGCCGCGCAGCTCGCCGGGGACACAGCGGGCCAGCTTGTCGCCGTGGGCATCGTTATGTTGATTTTGATGCAGACGTTCATCAACATCGCCGTGAATGTGCGGCTGTTCCCGGTGACGGGGATCCCGCTGCCGTTCGTCAGCCAGGGAGGATCGTCGCTGGTAAGCCTGTTCGTGTCGCTCGGGATTCTGCAGAGCATCGTGATGCGCCACCGCGCCTATCGGCAGACGTAGACGATTCACGATTCACGATTTCCCCATTCCTGGTGCGAGAGGGCGTCGCGCACGGTGCGCGCCGGGATGAGCGTGATCCCCTCAACCGCGGGTGTGCCGGGGGGGGCAAGCGCCCGGGCAAAGCCAAGGCGGGCGAGCTCAATGAGGCGCCGCTGGGCCTGCTGGACGGGCCGGATCGCACCCGAGAGCGCGACTTCGCCGAGGTAGGCCGTCCCGCGCGGCAGGGGACGATCGGAAACAGCTGAGGCCAGGGCGGCCAGCACCGCGAGATCGGCCGCGGGGTCTCGAAGACGGAGCCCGCCGGAAACGCTCGCCACTACATCCATGCCGGACGCATTCACGCCGCCCCTGCGTGCGAGCACCGCGAGGAGCAGGTGCAGGCGCGAGGTCTCGAGTCCCGCGGCGATCCTGCGGGGCGAGGCGAGGTTTGTGGGAACGGCGAGCGCCTGGACCTCGACCGCAAGGGGCCGGGAACCCTCGATGACGGCCGTGACGGCACACCCGGAGGCCTCCGCGTCATGCGCATCGAGCAACGCGGAGCTCGGGTTTTCGACGCTCTGCAGCCCGGAGCCCGTCATCTCAAACACGCCGACCTCGTCGGTCGCGCCGAACCGGTTTTTCACCGCGCGGAGGACGCGCAAGGCGCCCCCTTCGGCGCCTTCGAAATAGAGGACGGCATCGACAAGGTGCTCCAGGAGACGCGGGCCAGCGATCTCACCGCCCTTGGTGACATGGCCCGTGACGATGGTGCAGATCTCGTTGCCCTTGGCGAAGGCGACGAGGCGGGCGCCGGCCTCGGCCAACTGGGCGGGGCCGCCGGAGCGCGATTCGAGGCCCTCGATGTAGACGGACTGGATGGAGTCGATGATGACGACGGTGGCGCCGGCCCCCTCAGCGGCGGCGAGCGCTGCATCGAGGCTGGATTCGGGAATGAGGGTAATGGGGGCCGCGCCGACATCCAGCCGGGAAGCGCGCATGCGGACCTGGCGGGGTGACTCCTCGCCACACACGTAGGCGACGGCCTGGCCCTGATCAGCGAGGCGGGCGGCAGCCTGGAGCATGAGCGTCGACTTGCCAATACCCGGGTCGCCGCCGACGAGGACAAGCGAGCCGGGGACGAGCCCGCCGCCGAGGACGCGGTCGAGTTCGGGGATGTCCGTGGTCATGCGGCGTCCCGGCTCGTCCGGCACTTCGGCGAGGGCGAGGGTCCTCCCCGGGAGTGCCGCCGGGCGGGATGAGCGTACGAGGGGGCCCCGGGGCGCGCTGTCGAACTGGTCGAGGGTGTTCCACTGCTGGCACTCGCCGCAGCGGCCAACGTAGGCGACGGTCGTCCAGCCGCATTCGCGGCAGCGGTACCCACGGGTCGAGCGGGCCATCGAGGCATTATAGGGACGGACCCGGGCTATGGCGGGTCAGTTGGCTTCGGTGGCCTTTTCGAGGAAGGGCTTGACCGCGGCAGCCAGGGCGCGGTGCTCCGGCTTCTGCAGCATGGGGTCGCGGGCGAGGACGCGGGTGGCCATGGAGCGGGCGCGGAGGAGGATGTCGCGGTCGGTGAGGCGAGCGACGCGGAGCATGGTGTTCGAACCGCTCTGGAGGCGCCCCCAGGTTTCCCCTTCGCCGCGCATCCGCAGGTCGACCTCTGCGAGCTCGAAGCCGTCGGTGGTCTCGCACATCGCTTCGAGTCGCTCGCGCGCCTCGGGGCCGGGGTCTTCCTCGCTGCTGAAGAGCAGGCAGTAGCTTTGCTTCCCGGAGCGGCCGACGCGGCCGCGGAACTGGTGGAGCTGGCTCAGCCCGAACCGCTCGGCGCCCTCGATGACGATGACGGTGGCGTTCGGCACGTCGATGCCAACCTCGACGACGCTCGTGGAGACAAGCACCCGCGCCTCGTTCCGGCTGAAACGCCCCATGACGTCGTCCTTCTGGCGGGCGGGCATACGCCCGTGCAGGAGTTCGAGCTCGTACCCGCGAAGCGGACCGTTGCGGAGGCGCTCGAACTCCTCCTCGGCGGAACGCACGTCCAGCGTCTCCGATTCCTCGACGAGCGGGCAGATGATGTAGGCCTGTTCGCCGGCATCGAGGCGCTTGCGCAGGAATGCGTACGCATCATCGCGCTCGTGGGGTTGGTACCAGCGCGTTCGCACCGGCTTGCGGCCCGGGGGCATCTCGTCGATGGTCGATACCTCGAGGTCGCCGTAGACCGTGAGCGCGAGCGTGCGCGGGATCGGCGTCGCCGTCATGACCAGGAGGTGGGGGTTCATGCCCTTCTGGCGGAGGCGAGCTCGCTGCAACACGCCGAAGCGGTGTTGTTCATCGATGACCGCCAGCCCGAGCTGCGGGATGGCCACATCGTCTTCGAGCAGGGCATGGGTGCCGATGATGATGTCAGCGCCACCGTGAGCGGCGTCGCCGCGGATCTGCCGCTTTTGAGAGGCCGTCAGTGACCCGGTGAGCATGAGCACGCGGAGCGGCCGTCCCAGCCAGGGCGGCGCGAAGAGGCCGTCGAGCGCGGAGACCTGGTCGCCTCCGAGCAGGCGAGAGAGCGAGCGGTAGTGCTGTTCGGCAAGGATTTCGGTGGGAGCCATGAGCGCGGCCTGGTACCCCGAACGCACGGCGGCGAGCATCGCCGCGAAGGCAACCACGGTCTTGCCGCTGCCCACGTCGCCCTGGAGGAGGCGGAGCATGGGGTGGGGCCCGCGGAGGTCGCCTTCGATCTCCGAAAGGCAGCGTTCCTGCGCCCGGGTGAGCGGGAAGGGCAGCGACCGGAGAAAGCCCGCGCGTTCGGATTCCAGGGAGAGCGAGGGCGCGTCGTTTCCCTGCTGCCACTCGGCGCGGCGGATGAGCACCGCCGCCTGGACGGCCAGGAATTCGCCTATGGCGAGGCGCTGGCGAGCTTCCTCGGCTGCGCCGGGGTGCGACGGGAAGTGGTACTCGCGGATGGCCCGCGCGACCGGCGAGAGCCCCTCTTCGCGGCCGAGCCATCCCGGCACAGGGTCGGCGACTTCGCCAGCGAGCGCCTCGACGGCGGCCTTCACCGCGTTGCGGATCGTGCGCTGGCCAAGCCCCTGGGTGGCCGGGTAGACAGGCTGGAGGCGCCCTGCCTCGAAGGAGTCGTCATCGGCCGGCTCGTACTCCGGGTTCTCCATCTGGATGCGGCCGCGGTACTCGCGGACACGCCCCGAAAGGACGACGCGTTGGCCTTCGGAAAGCGCGCGGGCGACAAAGGGCATGTTCCACCACATGGCCTTGAGCATGCCCGAGCCGTCGGTGATGACGGCCTGGGTGCCGCGCAGCCGCCGCCCGAAGCGGACCTCTCCGATGGTGAAGATGGTGCCGACCACGGTTTGCGGCTGGCTGCCCGGCCGGAGGTCGCTGATCTTGCGGAGATCCGTGAAGTCGTTGAAGCGGCGAGGGAAGAGGAACACGGCATCGCCGGCGGTGGTCACGCCGAGCCGCTCGAACCGCGCCACGGCCGCCCTGCCCACGCCGGGCAGCCGCGCGATGGGCGAATCCGGGGTAAGGCGCCCCGGATCCTCCGCCACCGCGGCCGGCACGCTCGCGCCCGAAGGGCCGCCGGTACCGAGGCGGCGCGGAGCCCTTGGGCCCGTGCGCTGGCGGGCGGGTGGCGGTGGGGACGGCGAATGCGCCACGGGCAGGGGTGGCGCGGGGGCGCGGACTGGCGCGATCTGCTCGCGGCGGAGCGCCACCAGCGTCGCGGTAACCCAGGCGTCGCGCCCGGTGGGGTCGAGGGAGCGGTAGCCGCCGGGCGGCAGGGCGTGGAGGCGCGCCTCGAGCGCGGTGCCCTTGCGGATGACGCCATCCTCGACCATCTGGATGAGCATACGGTCGAGGCCGCCGACCACCGCCTGGTTATCGAACCCCCGGTCGCGTTCGAGCTCGAACACCCGGATGAGGCGGCCAGCCTCGGTGGCCACGGCGCTCACTCCCGCTCCAGCGCCGCGATGCCGAGCGCGTTCGGGCCGGTGTAGACGCCCACCACCGGCCCGAGGTAACCGAGCCGCAATTCCGTGTGCGGAAGGTGGGGCCGAAGGCGCTCGATGAGGGCGCGCGCATCACTATCGTCTCCGCCGCATCCGACAAACATCTCCCGGGCGCGGGGCATATTCGAGGCAAGCTCGAAGATGCGCTCGATCGCCCTGGCACGCGTCCGGACGCGCTCGAAGGGTGCGACCTCGCCGTCTTCCACGCGGATGATGGGCTTGACCTTGAGGACGGAGCCGAGGAACGAGCGGGCCCGCCCGATGCGGCCGCCCTTCTGGAGGTACTCCAGCGTATCAACCACAACATGCACCGACACGCGGTCCATGGCGCGCCGGGCGGCGGCCACGACCTCCGGCAGACTGGCGCCCGCCTGGGCCGCCCGGGCCGCCTCGAGCACGATCAGGCCGAGCCCGAGGCTCACGTTGTACGAGTCGATCAGGTCGACGTGGACGTCTTCCTTCACAACCTCGCGCGCGACCGAGGCGGCGTTGAGCGTGCCGGAGAGCCTGGAGGAGATGTGGATCGAGACGATATCGACACCGCCCGAGGCGAGGCTTCGGTAGGCGTCCTGGAACAGCTCCACCGAGGGCTGGCTCGTCCGCGGGAGGCCCTTAAACGCGACCATGCGGGCATAGAAATCGGCGGGCGTGACATCGATACCGTCGAGCAGCGCCTCTTCGCCAAAGAAGACGGTCAGCGGCACCACGGTGATCGCATAGCGTTCGATATCCTCAGCCGGGAGGTCACAGGTCGAGTCGGTAACGATGCGCACGGTCATAATTGTTCAGGTGCCTACGCAGGCAAGTATAAACGCAGCCGTGAAACCACGTAGAATCCTCGCATGACATTCCTCAAGATTGCCCCCTCGATCCTCACGGCCGACTTTGGGCGGTTGGCCGACGAGGTGCGGGCAGCGGAAGCGGGTGGGGCCGATCTCCTCCACCTGGACCTGATGGACGGGCGCTTCGTGCCCCAATTCACGTTTGGCAGGCTGGTCGTCGATGCCCTTCGCAAGGTGACCACCCTGCCATTCGACCTCCACCTGATGACATTGGAGCCGGAACGGCTGATCGAGCAGTTCGCGGAGACGGCGCAGACCATCAACGTGCACATCGAGGTTTCGCCCCACATCAACCGGACGCTCGATTCGATTCACAGGCTTGGCGCCAGGGCGGGAGTGTGCATCAACCCGGGGACGCCAGTCGCGGCGATCGAGGAGTCGCTGCCCGACGCCGACCAGGTGATGGTGATGACGATCAACCCGGGCTGGGGTGGTCAGGAGATGATCCCGCGGCAGCTCGAAAAGGTGCGGCGGATCCGGCGGATGCTCGACGAAGGGGGCTATGGTGCCGAGATCGAGATCGACGGGGGCGTCAAGGTGGGCAACATCGCCCGGTGCGCCCAGGCCGGCGCGAGCATCGTGGTCTGCGGGAGCTCGGTGTACAACGCCAGCAAGAGCGTCGCCGAGAACCTGGCCGACCTGCGGGCGGCCGCGGGCCGTTAGCCCCGCCCGGGCTCGCCCGCGCCCTCAGATGAAAACGTGGCGAGATGCCTTCGCGGGATGCGACGCCACTCCCGTCTCGATGGCTTTCCTGGCGACAGCGCGGGCGACGTTCTTGAAGACGGTGGGATGGAACACGCTGGGAATGATGTACTCGGCGCTCAGCTCGGACTTCGAAACGGAATCGGCGATGGCGTAGGCGGCGGCGAGCTTCATCTCCTCGTTGATCTGGCGGGCCCGGACATCGAGCACGCCCCGGAACAGGCCAGGGAAGCACAGCACGTTGTTGATCTGGTTGGGGAAGTCCGAACGGCCGGTAGCCATGATGGCGACGTGAGGGGCGGCGAGCTCGGGCCGGATTTCCGGGTCGGGGTTGGCCATGGCGAACACCATCGGGTCGCGGTTCATGCGCTTGATGTCGTCAACGGTGACCAGGTCCGGGCCGGCGAGGCCCAGCAGAAGATCCGCCCCTTCGAGCGCGTCGCTGATGGAGCCACGGCGGCCTTCCGGGTTCGTATGCGCGGCGAACCATTCCTTCATCGCGTTCATGTGTTCGGCGCGGCCCTTGTAGATGATCCCGGACCGGTCGCAACCGATGATGTTGGTGACGCCAGCCGCCATGATGATGCGCGAGCAGGCGATGCCGGCCGCACCGGCACCAAGCACGACGACCTTCAGATCGGGTGGCTCCTTCTTGACCAGCCGGAGGGCATTGATGAGCGCCGCGAGGACGACCACGGCGGTACCGTGCTGATCATCGTGGAAGACCGGGATATCGAGTTCCGCACGGAGGCGGTCCTCGATTTCGAAGCAGCGGGGAGCGGAGATGTCCTCCAGGTTGATGCCGCCAAACCCCGGCGCGAGCGCCTTGACGGTGGCGACGATTTGGTCCGGGTCCCGGGTGTCCAGGCAAATTGGCCAGGCGTCGATGCCGCCAAATGCCTTGAAGAGCATCGCCTTGCCCTCCATCACTGGCATGGCCGCCGCGGGCCCGATATCGCCGAGGCCAAGGACGGCGGTGCCATCGGTGACGACGGCGACGCTGTTGCCCTTGGTCGTCAGTTCGTACGCTGCCTCGGGTTCGCGCTCGATGGCCAGGCAGACCCTGGCCACGCCAGGCGTATACACGGTCGAGAGGTCGCTCAGGGTGGCGACCGGCACCCTGTTGTGGACTTCGATCTTGCCCCCACGGTGGCTGCGAAACACGCGGTCCGTGGCGGCCTTGATGCTGACTCCACGGAGCCTGCGGACGCTGGCGAGTACCTGTCGGGCGTGCTCGCCGTCGTGAGCCGAGACGTGGAATTCCCGGAGGATCCAGCGCGGTGTCGAGCGGACCACGTCGATCTCGCCCATGCTTCCGCCAGCCTCGGCAACGGCGGCCGCGATGCGCGCAAGCATGCCGGGCTGGTCGGGGTATTGGGCCTGGAAGGTGAAGGTGTAGGCGGGTGCCGGCCGTTGCCGGGTGGACTCGCGAGACATGGGGGCCGCCTCCCACGTCCGGCGTGGGGTGTTGCGGCATCTGGCATGCCGGGGCCGCCGGACACGCCTGAGATTGTCGCACAGCGAGGGCGCGAACCGGTGGGCCGAAAGCAGGCAACTTTCGGCACCATCCGGTACGCGGGGATCGCGGGTTACTTCAGGCTGGCGAGCACTTCGAGGGCGTGGACCGGGTGAGACTCGAAGTCTCGCGGTTCCACGTAGATGTCGCGCACGATGCGATCTTTGTCGATGACGATCGTGGCGCGGTTATGCACGCCCAACGCGTCGTTGTAGACGCCGTAGGCGCGGCCCGCCTCGTGGCGCGGGAAGTCGCTGAGAAGCGGGAAGTCGAGCCCGAGCTTGTCCTCGAACTCTCCCGCGGCGGCGAATGAATCGACCGAGATGCCCAGCACCTGGGCATCGGCCTCCGCGAACCTGTCGGCATGGGTCCGGAAGGCCGTCATCTCGCTCGTTCAGCCACCGGTGAAGGCCATTGGGTAGAAGGCGAGGACGAGGTGCTTGCCCGGGTACGAATCGAGCGTGACCTCCTCGCGATTCTTGTTGCGAAGAGAGAACGGCGGGGCAGGCTGTCCAATTTCGAGCGTCATGCCCAATACGATAGCATCGAGCGCCGGGCCGGTCTCACTTCACCTCGATGCCGGCGGCGCGGAGCCGCCCGAGCAGGCTGATGGCAACGTCGAGGTCAGCATCGCCATCGCCCGGCCCGCCGCCGGCGCCGTGCTTGATGAGGTGGTCGACATCGTGCGGTTTATAGCCGAAGCGATCGAGGACCTCCAGGGCCTGGCGAATCGCTTCCTGCGTATCCGGAACGTTGCGGGCGACCCAGTCGTCGGTGGTACGCATGGCGGAACCCTCCTGGAGTGGTCAGTCGACCATACCCCATGGGAGCACGGCCGTCAGCGGCCAACCGGCGGGTCAGCCCCGGCCGAATGGCCAGGCCTCACCGGGGTGGTCCCTATTCCCCCTTGAATTGCGGCTCGCGCCTTTCCACAAAGGCCCGCGGCCCTTCCCGGGCATCTTCCGTGGACTGGGCGATGAACATGGCCATCTGGGCGAAATCCAGGTGCTCGTCGAAGGAGATGTTCGCCGAGCGGTAGACAAGCTTTTTCGAAAGCTGGATGGCAACTCCGGGCCCTTTCGCCAGCTGGCGGGCGTATTCCCGCACGCGGGGCATCAGTTCGTCCGGTTCATATACCGCCATGAGGTACCCCATCTCGAGCGCTTCCTGGGCGGTGATCATCCGGCCCGTCCAGATGAGGTCGAGGGCGCGCTGGGTGCCCACAACGCGTGGAAGCGTGTAGGTCCCGCCATCGCCGGGGAACAGGCCCATGCGCACATAGCTCATGCCCATGCGGGCCGTGCTGGCGGCGAATCGGATGTCGGCCATGGTGGCCATGTCCATGCCGGCTCCGGCGGCGGCGCCGTTGATTGCGGCGATGTACGGCTTCTCGAGCTGGATAAGCGCCCGGGGGATCGGGTGCACGCTGTCGCGGAGGCTGTGCCGCCGGCTGGCGACGCTGGCCTCCGAGCGAAGGACGCCGGAACCGCCAGCCTGGGCAGCGACGTTCATTCCGCTGCAAAAGCCGCGGCCGGCCCCGGTCAGGATGATGGCCCCCACGCCCCGGTCCTGGTCCGCCCGGTGGATGGCGTCGACCCATTCAGCGAGCATCTGGTTGTCGAAGGCGTTCAACCGTTCGGGCTTATTCAGCGTGATGGTGGCGACACCGTCTTCAACGTCGTAAAGGATGGCTTCGTAAGACATGCGCGGCTCCGCGGGTTGGTGTGCCCGATTCTACGTGGCCGCGGCACTCGCGCGAGCGACGTTCGCGGCGCGGGACGACCGGGCGGGATCGCCGGACCGAAAGCCCCTCGCATCCCCGCGCGCAGGTGTCAGACTCCACTGTCATGGACCGGCAGTATACCGACCGCCGCGCGGCGGGGCGCCTCCTCGCCAAAGCCCTGGAAGAGCACCACCTTCCCCAGGACGCCCTCGTGCTGGGGCTGGCTCGCGGCGGCATACCCGTGGCATACGAAGTCGCCGGCGCGCTCGGCCTGGAGCTGGAAGTGTTCACGGTGCGGAAGCTGGGCGCGCCGGGACATCCCGAACTCGCGATGGGCGCCATCGCAAGCGGCGGCGTTCGCGTGCTCAACCAGGAGGTCGTCGACAGCCTGCGGATTGCGCCCGCGGACATCGAGCGGGTGGCCGCCAGCGAACGCATCGAGCTGGAACGCCGGGAACGGGCATACCGCGGCCAGCGCCCTGCCCTGGATCTCCGCGGCCGGCCCGTCGTCCTCGTGGATGACGGGCTGGCCACGGGTGCATCGATGAGAGCCGCCGTGGAGGCGGTGCGGCGCATGGGAGCCGCCCGCGTCGTCGTTGGGGCGCCGGTCGCGGCGCCGGAGACGTGCCAGGAGCTCATGCAGGCGTTCGCCGGCCTTGAATGCGTTTGTCCGTTCACGCCCAGCCCGTTCCATGCGGTCGGTCTCTGGTACCGCGAATTTCACCCTACCAGCGATGACGAGGTACGAGATCTCCTCGACGTGGCAGCGGCCCACCGCGCCTCTCGCAACGACGGGCCGAGCGCCTGACCCGTACCCCCGAGGGGGCTTGCGTGCCGGGGGATGATAGTACTCACGCTGCCTGCCGGGCCTCGGACCAGGCGGTAGTCCCGCGGGAGGAAACGATGGCAGGAATGACGACGATCGATCTGCTGATCGAGACCACCGATGCCGAGTTGCCCGGGGAGCTGGTGGTGCCCACCGGGGGCGACGCGCTGATCGTCTTCGCGCATGGCAGCGGGAGCAGCCGGCGCAGCCCCCGAAACCGGCAGGTGGCCGCCGCGCTTGAGGGCGCGGGTTTCGGGACGCTGCTCTTTGACCTCCTGACTCCTCAGGAGGAAGGGGTCGACCAGCAGACCGCGGAGTTCCGGTTCGATATTCCGCTCATCGGGCGGCGCATGATTGACGTGGTGGATTGGCTGGGCCGCGCACGGGAGACCTCGGAGCTGGAGATCGGGCTTTTTGGCGCGAGCACGGGCGCGGCCGCGGCCCTCATCGCGGCCGCCGAACGGCCCCGGCGAGTTTCGGCGGTGGTATCTCGCGGGGGCAGGCCAGACCTGGCGGTGGCGGTGCTGCCCCGCGTGGAAGCGCCAACCCTGCTTATCGTGGGCGAGCGCGACGCGGAGGTGATCCGGCTGAACCAGATGGCCCGGAGCCATATGCGGGCTGAGTGCGAACTGGAGATCGTCCCCGGCGCTTCGCATCTCTTCGAAGAGCCCGGGACGCTGGACCATGTCGCCGTGCTGGCCACCGGGTGGTTCCAGCGGCACATGTGAGCCGGGATGCCGGGCAGGATGATGCCCTGTATCAGGCTGCCAGCTTCTCGATCCTGGTGAGTTCCTTCACCAGCGCCGATGAGGCGTGAGAGAACGCGCCACCGAGGCCCATTGCCTTCTCCGCCTCGGCTTTCCGCCCTGAGAGCGCCATCTCCAGGACGCGCGCCGCCTCCGAATGGAATGCGGCATGGAGCGCGCGCACCGTTTCCCACTCTTGCGGCGCGGCAAAACCGCCGCGGCCATCGCCATAGAGCCACTGGCCGAACTCGCAGCGATTATCTGGCCTGATGTCGGCGACGGAGACGCTCGATGCGCCCGTATCGATGGCGCTCCTGAGGCGAGCTTTCCACATTCCATGCGCCCCAATAGCGGCCCGAACCTGTTGCTGGAACAACGACATTGAAACCTCCCGTGGGTGAGCGCGGATGGCGCTGCCATAGGAGGTATCGAGGCCGTGGGCCGGATCTTGAGCCCGGAAATCAGGTTTAATCCGCCGCATCCCGGGCTGTCTTTACCGTGTGTGCGGCTACGGCCTGAGTACAGTCCGTAGCGTGACCCAACTGACGCGCCGGCGATTTCTCGCGGCGGTCCCGGGCGCCGCCACGCTGGCCTGGGCCGCCTGCAGCGGACGCGGTGGGAGCGGCTCCCCCACGGCAGGCGCGGACGTATCCGGCGTGGATGCCGGTGCTCCCGAGCCTGGCGCTCTCGCCCCCGTTTCCACCCCGCCGCCCTCCCCAACGCCAATGCCGACGCCGGCGCCACTTCCCCGGGGCACCGAAGTTCGCCAGCTCCTGGCAGGCACGCCGCACGAAACCCCCCTGTACATCCACCACAGCGGCACCGCCGGGCCGGCCGCGATGGTGCTCGGCGGCGTCCACGGGAACGAGCCTGGCGGGTGGCTCGCCGGAGACGAAGTCGCGACATGGATGCCCGGCGCGGGCACACTGCTCGTGGTGCCCCGCGCCAACGTGACCGCCCTGGCAGCCTTCGTGAGGACCTTCGAGGAGATTGGCGACCTGAACCGCCTGTACCCGGGCGACCCGGACAGCCCACTGATGATGGAGCGGATGGCGCACGCGATCCTCGAGGCGGCGCGGGAGTTCGGCGCCACGCTCCTGCTCGACATGCACGAGTCGTGGGCGTTCCACGCAGAGCATCCACCGAACTCGGGCACGGGAGCACTCGGCCAGACGATCACCGCCGGCGTGGGCCCGCTCCAGGCGGATTTCGGACCCCGACTCGCCGGGCGCGTGAACCCCCACGTCACTCCGCGCGAGCAGATGATCGTGCGCGACGGCTCACGGTTCGCGCGGCCCAGCGGCACACCGGCACCTGGCCAGACCAGCCGGGGCCGGAGCTCGCTTTCGGCGGGCGGCCACGTGCCCGGCCTGACGCCGGTGCTGGTGGAAATGGGGCAAACCGATCAGCCGCTGGAGCGCCGCGTGGAATTGCACCTGCTCACCGCGCGGGCCGCACTCGAGCTCATCGGCATGCTGTAGGGGCGATGAGGGCGAGGGTATACTGGCGGAGTGAGCATTGCTGAGGAAGCCACGCGGAAGTGCATCCCCCTGGAGTCGGGCGACCGGCTGACGCGCGCGGAGTTCGAGCGGCGGTACTCAGCGCGGCCAGACATCAAGAAGGCCGAACTCATCGAGGGCGTGGTCTACGTGGCTTCGCCAGTGAGTACACAGGAACATGGAACCCCCCATGTTCTCCTGGCCACCTGGCTGGGAGTCTACGTCTCGCGGACCGAGGGCGTGGTGCCAGCTATCGACTCGACCGTCCGTCTTGACATCGACAACGAAGTGCAACCAGATCTGTTTCTTGCGTGGGACGCATCCCATGGCGGCGCTGCGCGACTCGTGGACGGCTTCCTCGAAGGCGCGCCCGAGCTGGTGGTCGAGATTGCGGCGAGTTCCGCGTCCCACGACATGAACGCCAAGATGCATGTCTACCGGCGAAATGGCGTCCGGGAGTACATCGCCTGGCAAATCTACGAGGAGCGGATCGACTGGTTCCGGCTCAACGCCGACGGCGTGTACGGACCCGTGGAGCCGGGGAGCGACGGCTGCATCGCGAGCGAGGTATTTCCCGGGCTCCGGCTCGATGTACCGGCGTTGTTGCGAGGAGACCTCGCGGCGGTGATCGCGGCCGTGGGGTAGGCAGGTTGGCCGCCAGCCCGCTGGCGCCCGGTACACTTGATCCGTGAACGGCGACGAACCGCGCAGAAACGAACGACGGCGGGCAATCGGCACGCGGGAGGCCGTGCGCGCGACGCCAGGCGGCTCGTCGACGATCTCCGAGAAGATCCGCAAACAGCTCGCGGCACTGCCTGCCCGGCCGGGTGTCTACCTCATGCGGAACGCCGAGGGCGAGGTCATCTACGTCGGGAAGGCAGCGAAGCTGAAGGACCGGGTGCGGTCGTACTTCGGCTCGCCCCACATGATGGAGCCGAAGACGCGCGCGCTACGGGCACAGATCGACGACTTCGAGTACATCGTGGTGGGCAACGCCGGCGAGGCGCTCATCCTCGAAGCCACGCTCATCAAGCGGCACCAGCCGTTCTTCAACATCCGCCTGAAAGACGACAAGCGGTATCCGTATCTGAAGGTGGATATCCAGAACCCATGGCCCCGCGTGTACATCACGCGGCGCATCGAGAAGGATGGTGCGCGCTACTTTGGGCCATACGCCAGCGCGGGTTCGGTCCGGGCCACGCTCGACCTGACGAAGAAGCTCTTCCCGTGGCGTTCGTGCACGAAGGAGATCACGGGGAAGGATGCCCGCCCGTGCCTCGACTATTACATCAAGCGCTGCATCGCCCCATGTACGGCGTATTGCACGAAAGAGGAGTACGACGAGGTCATCGAGCAGGTAATCCTGTTTCTCGAGGGCAAGGCGGATGACGTGCTGCGGCGCCTGCGCAAGCAGATGGACGATGCGGCGGGGCAGATGGAGTACGAGCGGGCCGCGCAGATCCGGGACCAGCTCAAGGCCATCGAACGGACCGTCGAGCGCCAGATGGTCTCGACTACCCGGAAGGAAGATGTCGACATCTTCGGATTGGCACGCGATGGCGACCAGGCGTGCGTGCAGGTGTTCTTCGTGCGCGGTACGCAGATGATCGGGCGCGATACGTTCGTGGTCGAAGGCGTCCGCGACGAGCCAGATAGCGCCGTCCTGACCAACTTCCTGCTCCAGTATTACGAGGGAGCCCAGTACATCCCCCGGCTCGTCGCCATCCCCTCCGAGGCCGACGACCGCGGCGCGATGGAAGAGCTCCTGACCGAGAAGCGCGGAACGCTCGTGGAGGTGCGGGTGCCCGAGCGCGGCGAGAAGCGGCGGCTGGTGGAGCTTGCGACCGAGAATGCGAAGGAAGCGCTCGCACTGATGCGCGTGAAGTGGATGGCTGACGCGAACAAGACCGAACAGGCGCTGGAACAGCTCCGCGAAGAGCTCTCGCTCCCGGCGATCCCGCGCCGGATCGAGTGCTACGACAACTCGAATATCCAGGGCACCAATCCTGTTTCGAGCATGGTCGTGTTCCTCGATGGCAAGCCCGCGCCAAACCAGTACCGGAAGTTCAAGGTCAGGACGGTGGAGGGCGCCAACGACTTCGCCACCATGCAGGAAGTGCTGCGCCGGCGTTTCGGCAGGCACGCTGCCCGGCGCGCGGACGCCGAGGGTCCCGGGGCGGGCGGGCCGGCGCCAGCCGGTGAGCAGCCCCTCGCCGGGAGCGAGGCGTGGGACCTGCCCGACCTGGTCATCATCGATGGGGGGAAAGGGCAGCTCGGTGCGGCGGTACAGGTGATGCGCGAGCTGGGCGTGTACGAGATCCCGGCGGTTGGCCTGGCCAAGCGATTCGAGGAGTTGTTCGTGCCAGACGAAGACGAGCCGGTCGTGCTGCCGCGAAACTCGGAGGCGCTCTACCTGGTGCAACGGATCCGCGACGAGGCCCACCGGTTCGCCATCACGTATCACCGGCAGGTACGCGGCAAGAGCTCGATCCAGAGCGCGCTCGACACGATCCCGGGCATCGGTCCAAAGCGGAAGAAGGCGCTGCTCAAGAAATTCGGCAGCGTGAAGCAGATCCGGGAGGCCGATGTGGAAGAGATCGCGGCCACGGTTGGGTTCACGAAGGCCCTGGCCGAAAAGGTGAAGGCGGAGCTGTAGAGATTGCCCGGGACCCACTTGCCGGCCGAGGATCGCGCGATGCGCTTTCTTGCCCTCGGGGATTCCTACACCATCGGCGAGTCCGTCCCGCCCGCAGATCGATGGCCGGTCCAACTTGCCGCCATGCTGTGCGAGCGCGGCATCGCCATCGGCGAGCCCGAAATCATCGCGACCACCGGGTGGACGACCGGCGAGCTGGCGGAAGGCATCCGCCGCGCCGCGCCGCGCGGGCCGTACGACCTCGTATCGCTGCTCATCGGGGTGAACAACCAGTACCGGGGGCGCCCCCTGGAGGAATACCGGCGGCAATTCCTGAAGCTCCTCGAGCAGGCCATCTGCTTCGCCGGCGGTGAGCCCGGCCGGGTGCTGGTGCTCTCGATTCCGGACTGGGGGGTTACCCCGTTCGGGGAAAATCGCGACCGCGCCGCCATCACTCGCGAGATCAACATCTTCAACACGGCGAACCACGATGGGGCTACCCGGGCCGGGGCCAGGTACGTGGACGTCACCCCGGCCTCCCGGATGGCGGCGTACGACCGGGGACTGGTCGCGAGTGACGGTCTGCACCCGTCGGGGGCGATGTACCGGCGGTGGGCAGAGATCGCCCTGCCGGCGGCACTGGCCGCCCTGGGCCGCGAGTAGCCGAGCTTTCCTCCGCGATCCCGGAACTCCGCTCCTGGCCCCGCACTCTCCGCGGAAGGCGGCCGCCACCACGTTCGTGAGCATTCCGCAACCGGGACGGAACGTCTTGCCGAGGGTCTCTGCCGCGCAACCCGTGCGGGCCGCGGCCGCTACCGCGCTCCGGCCAAGTGCACCGCTGGCGAAGCTCGATGCGGCGTGGAGGAATCCGCTCGCCACCCGAGGCCTGTTCGCCTGGTGGCTGCTCATGTCGCCGTTGGAGCCGCGCTCGCAGATGAACTTGAACTGGAAGCCGGTACCGGTGGGAAGGGCCTCGTCGTTTCCGGCGAAGTGCACGGCGGTCTCCCGCGGCGTGCATGATAGGCGGCGGCGCCGCGGGGACACCACGGCCGGCTCCGTTACGTTAAGGTGATTACGATCGGCACCATCGACGCGGGCCGCGGGATGGCCTACTGTGATCATGGTTGGGAGATGGCTGACAAGTTCGAACGTGAGATAGAAGAAATCCTGGCGAAGCTCGATGACAAGCTTCCGCCGGCGGATGATCGCTCGCCGATCTCGCTGGCCTCGCGGCGGCAGCAGAAGGCGAAATCGCCCCGTCGCCGGGCGCCACGCCCGAATCCGCTGAGCCGGATCACGCCGACGACGCTGCTTTTCGCCGGTGCCGGCATTATGTTTGGCGGGCTCCTGCTCTCGAACATCTGGCAGCCGCTCATCTGGGCCTCGATGAGCGGAGTTGTCCTCTTTGTGGGTGCCTTCTTGTGGTCATTGCGGAAGGCGCCGCGGAGCGCCCGGGGCTCGGCGCCAAAGGGCGTGTACTGGCGCGATCGGTACATCGAGTACGGGCCGACCGAATCTTCCGGAACCTCGCGCATCAAGACCTGGTTCAGGCGGAAGTAGCGTTTCCGGGCGTTTAACGGCAGTCCTTCGTACGCTCGCCGGTATGCGTCCCCCCTTTCTCCTGCTTCTCCTCCTTGTGCCACTCGTGGCGGTGCTCGCCGCGTCGTGTTCGAACGGGTCCGAGGGCGGCGATGCCCCGGTACTTACGGAGTCCGCAAGCCCCACCACCGCCGCCATCGATGCGGCCGGAACGTCCACGCCCGGGCCCCTCCCGGCCAGCCCCACAGGCCGCGCCGAGGGCCCGGCCGAGCACGAAGCGGAACGCGCGCTGACCCACATCGGCGAACTCTCGAGAGAGCCACGGGTTTCCGGCACGCCCGGCGAGGCCCGCGCGGCGGAGTACATCGCCGCCCGGTTCGGATCGAGCGGGTACACCGTCGACGTCATGGAGTTCGAGTTCGACGGCGATCGCTTCCGCGCCGGCGAGGTGACGTACGACGGAAAGACCATCGAGGCGCTGACGCTTGCCGGGAGCCCGGGTGGGTCGGTAAGCGCTCCGGCCGTCTTCGTGGGTCTCGCCGACGAAGCGGGCATCGGCGGGCGGGACCTGACGGGCAAGGTGGCGGTCGCGGAGCGGGGCGTGCTGAACTTCGGCGTGAAATACGAAAACGTGAAGGCAGCGGGCGCCATTGGCCTGGTGGTGGTGAACAACCGGCCGGGGTCGTTCTCCGGGAACCTGGCCACGGGCGCGAGCATCCCGGTGGCCGGCGTCTCGCAGGAGGATGGAGCCGGGGTGATCGAGGCCGCGAAGGAAGGCCGGGAGGTCGGCTTGACGGCGCCACCCACGGTGGGGCTCACGACGGCGCTGAACGTGCTCGCCCGCCCGGCAGCAAACGCGCAGTGCAAGGTGCTGATTGGCGCGCACTTCGATACGGTGCCATCGGCGCCCGGGGCGAACGACAACGCCAGCGGCACCGCCAACGTCATCGAACTCGCGCGTGCGCTGGCCGCCGATGGGCTGGACGATGGCGTGTGCTTCGCCGCTTTCGGGGCCGAGGAGTCGGGACTGTACGGGAGCAAGGCACTGGCCGAACGGCTGCGAGCCGAAGGCGCACTCCCGCGCTACATGGTGAACCTGGACGTGACCGGCATCGGCACGCAGGTAGAGGTGATCGGCGACGGGCCACTCGCCCAGGCGGCGCTGGCGCTTGCCGCCGCCGCGGGCATCCCGGCGATCCCCTCGCGGCTGCCACCCAACACCGGGAGCGACCACACCAGCTTCATCGACGCGGGGGTCCCGACGGTGTTCTTTACCTCGGGGGAGTTTTCGACCATCCATTCTCCCCAGGACATCGCGGGCGACATCAACAGCACAATGCTCGACCACGTGGGTGACCTGGCGCTGCTGGTGGTGAAAGACCTGTTGACCGAAGTTGCCCAAGACTAAGGGGGCTGCCTAGCATGGCACTCATGCGGAACGTGTTCCCGGTGCTGCTTCTCGTGGGAGGCCTGTTCGCGGCGGTCGCTGCCACGGCGTGTGGTGGCGGGAGCAGCCCCGATGAGGAGGGCAACGGTGAACGGATCACCGACCCGGCCCGGGTTCCGAGTTCGACCCCCGTGCAGAATCCCACGCTCTACAAGATCCAGGGGAACCAGGTCACGCTGGTTGGGGGTGAGAGCTCGCAGCTGACTCCCGTGGCAGGGAACACGCCGGCGGCCAACAGCAAGAGCTACACCGTGAAGTCCGGCGATACCTGCTCGCAGATCGCGGCCGAGCACGGCGTTTCGCTCGATGCGCTGGTCCGGGCCAACCCGACGGTCTGCGACACGCTGGCGATCGGCGACGTGCTCCGCATACCGGCTCCCGAGGCGACGCCAACGCCGGCCTCTGGTGGGCTCACGGCGAACCCCACCGTGCGAGCAACCGCGACTGCCACGAGCGGAAGCGGTAGCAGTGGCGGGGGGAAGACGTACACGGTGAAGTCAGGCGATACCTGCGCGGACATCGCCGCGAGTTATGGCGTGTCGATTGCGGACATCATCGCGCTCAACGGTTTGCCGCCGGATTGTCCGCTGCAGGTCGGGCAGGTGGTATCGATCCCGTAGACGGGGAGCGGGGACGCTGGCTAATCGGCGCTGGAACCCAGCACCTCGGCGATGCGCTCGACGGTCACGCCGGTGCGGCGGGCCGCATCACCGAGGCGGAGATCCATGTCGTCGCGCGAAAGCCCGAGCTCCTGGAGCCGGGCGGCCGCCCCCGGGCGGGTGCGCACCAGCTCATAGATCGATGCGTTTCCAGGCAGCCGTCGTATCGTTGCGTTCATCGGATTCACCCCTACAACAGTCTCGAGCCCACCGATGACGCTCGCGTATCGGCGGGGTGAACGCTGTGTTTCGCCAAGAACGAGATTAGGCCCGCTCATTCCTAGAGTCAGCCCCCCGCTACCAAACGTTCACCATGCGAGGTATCACTGTTGGCCGGGGTGGGGGCGGCCCGCCGGGACAGCGGGGCGGGCCGCCCGCCAGAATTCGTGCCCTGAGGGGGACGGGGCACCTGGTCGGGCCGAAGCCCGATAGCCACAGCTTCGCCAGTGACGATGAACAGAGCATTACCCGGTTGTGACAGTCGTGTTTCAGACGGGCAGGCCGAGTTCGCTGAGCACTTCGCCGGTGTGCTCGCCGAGCCTCGGTGCCGGGCGCCGAAGTTCCCATGGGGTCTCACTGAACTGGTAGGGGGCGCCCGGCATGCGGGCTGGCTCGTCGCGCCCCTCTCCGGTGACCTCGACCCAGAACCCGCGGTCCTCCCAGTGGGGGTCGCCGAGCGCCTCATCGGGAGCCCGGACGACGCCCCATGATTGGCGGCGTTCCTGGCCGCCCCGATAGACCTCGTCGGCGGTATGGGCAGCGATGAAGCGGCCGACCTCGGCGAGTATCTCGGCCGCCTCTGGCGTGCCCCGGGCCGGTTGCCTCACGGCGGGTTCGCCGAAGCGGGGCTCATCAAACTGGAGGCCGAAGCCTTCGGACTGGAACCATTCCTTGATCTTCTTCCAGCTCGCATTGTCGCGGCCGATGCCAAAGATGAGCGCATGGCGATCGTCATTGGCGAGGTAGAGCCACGGCTCGGAGCGGGCCGGGGCGGCATGGCGGCCCGTCTGGCGAATGACGTTCACGCGCTTCGTGAACCAGTAGGGCAGACCGACCTCGGTCGTGCTGCTGAGCGCCTCGTGCATCGAGGCATCGACATGCTGGCCGCGCCCCGTCCGGTCGCGATGGAGAAGGGCGGCCAGGATGCCCTGCAGGGCGTAGTGGCAGGCGGTGTTGTAGGCATGGTCGCCATGCCCGCGAATTGGCGGGGCCCCTTCTGCATCGGAGGGGTCGTACCCGTTCATCATCATCGGTCCGCCGAGCGCCAGTGCGGTCAGGTCGGTCGCCTGGTAGTCGGCCCAGGGGCCATCCTGACCGAACGGGGTGATTGAGCACCAGATGAGGGCGGAGGGAGGAGGGAGGAGGGAGGAGGGAGGAGTCCCCGCAGCCGCACCACCCCGGGCTCCGCCCGTGGAGAGGAGGGACCGGTGGCCGAGGCCGAGCCGGTCGAGGGCACCCGGTGGGCGGTCTTCGATGACGATGTCGGCGGTGGTCACGAGGGCCTTCCAGGCCGCCGCGCCGGTCGCGGCTTCGAGGTCAAGCACCACGGAGCGCTTGTTCGTGTTGTGGTACCAGAAATTGAGCGACCGGTTGGGACCAGGAATATCGTCGACGAAGGGGCCGACGGCGCGGGCGGTGGAACCGCCGGGAGGTTCGACCTTGATGACGTCGGCGCCCATATCGGCGAGGAGTTTTCCAGCGAGCTGGCCCAGCTGGTCGCAGAGTTCGATGACGCGGAGGCCGGCGAGGGGCCCGCTCACATGAACACCCCGCTGGCTTCGTGCCCGGCGTACTCCTCCGGCGAGAGGCCGAGGATATCGAGCATGACGTGGGCGGTGTGTTCGCCGAGGAGCGGGGAGGCGGTGCGGAGCGTACCGGGCGTCAGCGAGAGGCGGGGCGTGACGCCATCGAACTCCGAAGCCTCTCCCAGCTCGGCGTGTGGCATCGTGTGCCACCACCCGCGAGCCCGGAGTTGCTCGTCTCGTTCGGCACGGTCCCCGGGGGTCTGGCAGACGCCCGCGGGCACCCCCGCGGCCTGGAGCGCGCGCATCACGGCGTAGTCTTCGCGAGCGGAGGTCCACGCGGCGATACCAGCGTCCAGGTCTTCCTCGTGCTCCAGGCGGCCTGTGTTCGTGGCGAACCTTGCGGCGGTGGCCCAGGCGGGCTCGCCCATCGCCCGGACCATCGCCTGCCATTCGGCGTCGTTCCGCACGGCGATGGCGATCCAGCGGTCATCGCCGGCACACGGGTAGGTGTTGTGCGGGGCGATGCGGGGTTCCCAGGCGTGGTTGCCGGGCGGCATCCCCGGCCGCCTCCAGCCGCGGCCGTTTACCGTGTAATCGAGGACGGCGGGGCCGGTGAGGACCATGCCCGTCTCGACCTGGGAGATGTCGATGTGCTGGCCCTGCCCGGTCCGGTTGCGGTGGTGGAGGGCCATCATGATGGCGATGGCGCCGTAGAAGCCGGCCGTGTGGTCCAGGTACGAGTAGCCCCAGCCGGCAGGGGGCTTCCCGGGGAGGCCGGACATGATCGTGAGGCCGCTGAGCGCCTGGGCGGTGGGGCCCCAGGTGGTGAAGTGCCTGTCGCGGCCAGTGTGGCCGAAGCCGGAGATGGAACAATAGATGATGCCCGGGTTGATGGCGCGCTGGGCTTCGAAGTCGAGCCCCCAGGATTCCAGCACGCCGCTGGAGAAGTTCTCGATCACCACGTCGCTAACCGCGATGAGCCTGTGCAGGAGTTCCATGCCGAGCGGATGGCGGACGTTGAGGAGGATGCTCTTTTTGTTGCGGTTGAAGTAGTTGAAGAAGCCCGAGTTGTTGAGGGTGGTGCGTTCGCCGTTGATGGGGCGGCCGAGGCGGATGGGGTCGACGGCCTGGGCGTGCTCGACGCGGATGACCTCGGCGCCGAAATCGGCCAGCACGCGCGTCGCCGTGGGGCCCGCGATGATCCAGGTGAGGTCGCAGACGCGGATACCGGAGAGGGGCAGGTCGGTCATGAGGCGGATTATAGGCGTGCGAATCCGGCCGGAACGACTGACTCCTGGCATGCCCAACGGGGCCACGCCGCAGTGTGCGGGGCAGCACCGGTACCCGCCATCCGAAGACCACCCCGGTTGGAGGCAGCCGCCGTGGGGCCAGCGTGAGGAAGGCGGAGAACGACACAGACAGCAAGTGTGTTTCTCACGAAAGTAAGCTACTGGTTTCTTGACGGTAAATTCAGCGCCACCGGTATTGACCGGAGCGCATTGCCCGGAGCGACACTCGCGACGGTGTCTCATCTTGCGGGTAAGTCGCCGCCATCCGGCTGCGCAACCGCTTCGCACCTTCACATCGAAAACGCGGCCGGTGGATACAACTCCAGCGACTACGCTGGGAAGTCCGTGACCGGTCGATATTCCGATGCCCGGTACCTGTATCTCTCCGGGATCGACTGATCCGCCCGGGGAAATGAGGTCAGAGAATGATGAAGATGACTCAAAGGAAGTTCCTGACGGGCGGAGGCGTCCTTGCTTTGGCCGTGACACTCGCAATCGGGGTGCTGATTGCATCCGGTATGTTCGCGCAAGATCCACCGAAGCCACCGTTCCCCGACGAACGAGATGCTCCTCCGCCGGGAAGATCGTTCCAGTTCATCGACGGTACTCGCGGTGTCTTTCGGGTCGAGACGTGGGATGACCGGGACCTGACGGAGGAGGAACGGGCGGCGGACCCAGTCTACAACCCGGCGTGGGAGCCGTTCGGCGAGTGTGTCCGTGGGCGCGGAGTGGAATTATCTCCGCGAACGGGAGAGCGTCTCACCCAGGCGGATATCGATGGATTCGTCGAGCGCATCAACGCGGAGAGTCCGCGCCGGGATGAAAACCTCGACCTTGCCGCGAGAAGCCCGGCGGAACGAGAAGCAGCCGTCCAGGCTCGTCCCCACCAACGGAACGCGGCGGTCTTCCTCGATTGCGCGGAAGAGTGGCTGACGCTGAGCCCGCAGGCCCTGTACGAGCGCACGGGCGAACCGAATGAGCACTACCCGCCGCGTTAGTAGACTCTCACGCCGCGGGCAATCACCGGGTAGGGTCGCGTCCGCCCTAACCCCCCGAACCCCTCTCCGGCGCGGCGGGGGCGGGGAGTCGTGTGCCCGGGAATCGGCCGTCGCGGGATTCAACCGGTCTCGAGTGAGTCAGCAGGGCCTCACGCCATCGCGTACGATTTCCGCACCGAACCTGGACAGGGGGATCGAATGGCGGAACCGGTCGTAGCGATCAGCGACTTCTTCGAAGTGATTGGGACGCAAAGGGCGATGCGGCGGCTGAAACCGGACCCGGTGCCCGAGGAGTACATCAAGAAGATCATCTGGGCGGCTACCCGGGCGCCGAGCGGCGGCAACCGCCAGGGCTGGCGCTGGCTGGTCATCACCGACCCGGAGAACAAGAAGAAGATCCAGGGGTGGTACAACGAGGGCTGGTCGAAGATGATGGCGAGCGGATACGGCGCCGGGGCGAACCTTCCAGAGGACGAACGGCTGAGCAACGAGCGAGTGATGAAGAGCGCGACGTACCTGGCGGAACACCTGCACGAGGTCCCCGTGCTCATCCTTGCCTGCTCGCTGACCGGCAACGGCGACATCACGTCTGGTTCGAGCATCTACCCGGCGGTGCAGAACCTGATGCTCGCTGCTCGCGCGCTCGGCCTGGGGACCGCGCTGACCACGGTCCATCGCGGGCGCCAGAAGGAGATCCGCGAGTTGTTCGGGATCCCGGAGAGCGTCGAGACGGCAGCACTGATCCCGGTCGGCTGGCCGAAAGGGACGTTCGGCAGCGGGCCCCGCAAGCCGGTGGAGGACGTGACCTACTGGGAGCACTGGGGCGCGAAGCGACTCTGATGAGGAGAGAGGAACGAAAGATGAGCGAGAGGAAGCTGGCTATCTCGATCACCTATTGCGTGCCGTGAAACTACACGGCACGCGCCGCGTGGACGGCGCAAGAACTGCTTTCAACCTATGCGGACTTCACGAAGGGACTGACGCTGGTGCCGGGGAGCGGCGGGCAGTTCGAAGTAGTGGTGAACGGCGACCTGGTGTTCTCCAAGAAGGCCGCGGGCCGTTACCCCGAGATCAGGGAGCTGAAGGAGGCCATCAACCGCTATCTCGAGTAGGGGGCCCCGCCGGTGCACCGGGGTGGTGCCGGCCCGCGTTCGCGCAGGCGGAGGCGCGCGTAGAATGCGCCCATCTCCGGAGGTGACCGATGGCAATGCTCGACCGCGACGGTGTCCGCATCTACTACGACGTGCAGGGAAATGGGCCAGCCGTGCTCCTCAGCCACGGCTATGGCGCCACTTCGCGGATGTGGACCCGCCAGATCGAAACGCTGAAGGACCGCTACCGCGTCATCACCTGGGATATGCGCGGGCACGGAGAGTCCGACAGCCCCGGCGACCAGGCGCTGTACTCGGAGGAGGCGACCTGCGGCGACATGGCCGCGATCCTGCGCGAGCTGGGAATCGAGAAAGCGGTCATCGGTGGCCTCTCGCTCGGGGGCTACATGTCGCTGGCGTTCAACGTGCGTTATCCGGAGATGGTGAACGCGCTCATGCTGTTCGATACCGGACCGGGGTACAAGAACCCGGCCGGGCGCGAGGGCTGGAACAGGACCGCGGAAGCGCGGGCGGTTGCCTTCGAGACGAAGGGGCTTGAATCGCTCGGCCGGGGGGCGGAAGTACGCATCGCGCGGCACCGGTCGGCCGCAGGCCTGGCGAAGGCGGCGCGCGGCATGCTCGCGCAGTTCGATTCGCGGATCATCGAGTCGCTCGAACAGATCGCGGTGCCCACCCTGGTGCTCGTCGGCGCGAACGACGAGCCGTTCCTCGGGGCGACGGACTACATGGTCAACAAGATCCCGGGTGCCAGGCGGGTCGTCATCCCCGGTGCGGGCCACGCGGCGAACATCGACCAGCCGGAGGCATTCAATGCCGCGGTGGAGGAGTTCCTGGCGGGCCTGAAGCTCTCCTGAGGCAACACCCGCGGCGCCAAAGCCGGGCGGGCCGTGGTATGCTGTGCCCACATCGACCCCTTGTGAGGGTTTTCACTTGGCCTATTCGATCGTCGAAACGTGCATCGGATGTACCGCCTGCACGAAGCGCTGTCCCACCAACGCCATCACCGGTGAGCGCAACGCGCTCCACGTCATCGACCCGACGCTCTGCATCGACTGCGGCGCCTGCGGAATCGTCTGCCCGCCCGAGGCCATCCTCGACACGTTCGGGAACGTTTGCCGGGCCGTGAAGAAGCATGAGTGGCCAAAGGCCGTGGTCATCGAGGAGAAGTGCATCGGCTCCGGCTGCGAGCTGTGCATCAACATTTGCCCGTTCGATGCACTCAGCCTGCAGCATTCCGACCGCATCGATGACTTCTTCGGCGTGAGCACGGTCGACGAGAAGAAGTGCACGGGCTGCCGCCTCTGTGAGGATGTCTGCGGATGGGACGCCATCCACATCTTCCCGCTGAAGGACGAGGTGCTGAAGGACTGGAGCGAGCTCACGCCGGAGGAGCAGAAGATCGTGACCGCCGCACGCGAGGCGCTGCGGGTCACGTAGGCAAGGCCGGAACGAGCGGCCCGGGGCGCCCGGCTCGCTCCCCTTTCGTTTACGCCTGGAGGGCGTTGACCCTGGCCGCGAGGTCGAGGTCCTTCGCTGTCACCCCGCCCGCGTCGTGTGTAGAGAGGATCACGTCCACGCGGTTGTACACCCAGTGGATCTCCGGGTGGTGATTCGCGACCTCGGCGGTGGCCGCAACCCGGACAACGAAGCCGAGGGCGGCGATGTGGTCGGCGAAGACGAAGCGCCGAAAGATGCTCTTCTCGTCCTCGAAGGTCCAGCCGTCGAGCGTGGCGAGGGCATGGCTGACTTCCGCATAGGTAAGGGGTATTGGCATGGTCATATCTCCGGGTAACGTGCTCTTGCCGGTTCGTAGTGGCCCACGGGCATAGTATGGGGAGAGATATGACGTGGGAACCGTCAGGGGAGAGACGCGTTTCACGCCGCTGGGTGCTGAGGGCCACGGGCCTGGCGGCCGGGGCGGCCGGGCTTGCGGCACTCGGATGCAGCGGCGGCTCGCAACAACCGCCAGCCGGGTCGCCCACTGACGCCGGCACCGGCCCCACCCGGACGCCGGCACCACAGACGCCTTCGCCCACGCCGCGCAGCGGCAAGCATGGCGAGACGCTGCGGTACACCGGGTACGTCCAGCGCGACGCGTTCGCCGACCCTCACCGCACCCAGGCCGGGCCGTTCTACGGGCAGCAGGCGCTCGTCTTCAGCCGCTTGCTGACGTATGCCGACCAGGCGCAGGGCACGATCGTCGCGGACCTGGCGGAAAAGCTGCCAGAGATGCCCGATGGTCAGACGCTGGTGTTCCGCCTGAAGCCGGGCGCGCGCTGGCAAGACCTGCCGCCCCTGAACGGACGCGAAGTGACCGCCGAAGACGTGAAGCACTCGATCGAGCGGCAGCTCAGCGGCGATACCACATTTGTTCGCGCTCCTCACTGGTCGGCAATCGACACGATGGAGGTCAGCGACGCGCGGACCATCACGTTCAAGCTGAAGGCTCCGCAGGCAACGATGCAACACCGGTTTGCCGACGTGAATTCGTTCATCGTGGCGCCAGAGCTGAGCGAGGGCAGCGGCGACATCGGGCTCCAGCGCCAGGTGGGCAGTGGGCCATTTCAGTGGGTCGAATGGTCGGATGAGAAGTTCGCGAGCGTGCGCCGGAACCCCGCATGGTTCGGGGGTGATCAGCGACCATACCTCGACGGCATGTCGCTCATCCAACCGGCGACAACGGTGGAGGTGGAAGCCGGGCTCCGCACGAAGGACATCGATGTGGCATTTGTGAACCGGGCGCTCGCCGACCGCCTGAAGCGGTCGCTGCCGGAGCTCGTGGAGCACACGGTCGGTCACTCGTTGTTCTTTGGCGTGCGCTACTCACTCGTGAACGCACCGTACAACGACCTTCGTTTCCGCTCGGCGCTGACGATTGCGCTTGACCGGCGCGGGATGATCGACCAGTTCTTCGGCGGAGCGGGGGGCGTGAACCCGTGGATCAGCTGGCCAGTTTCGCGCTGGACTCTCCCGGAGAGCGAGCTCACGTCGATCCCGGGGTACCGGCCCGGGGCCGGCGGGCGGGCCGAGGACTTGCGCGAGGCGAAGGCGTTGCTCGATGCGTTCCTCGCGGAAAAGAAGCTGCCGGAAGACGGGCTTCCGCTCCTGGTGCTCGATACCGCGGAAACAGCGATTGGCATGGGCCGCGTGATAGCCGAACAGCTGGCGCTCGGCCTGGGGATCGATGTCAAGGTGTTCCCGGTTGACCTGGCGACGCTGTCGAGCATGTTGCTTTCCGCCGAGGCGCCATTCGCGGCGGGCCCAGACACCGGGTGGATCGACCTCGACGACTGGGTGTACCCGTACTTCCACAGCTCGGGGACGAAGAACAGCTTCCCACTGGTCGACAAGGACCTCGACGCGCTCATCGATGCCCAGCGCGCCGAGTTCGATGCGGCAACGCGGCAACAGACCGGTTATGAAATCCAGCGCAAGCTGCTGGCGATCAACGCGGGCGTCAACCTGGTGAGCGAACGCGTGGTGACGTTGAGCTGGCCGTACGTGAAGGGCTTCCCGCTCGATACGGCGGATGGCTACCAGGATCGGCTGGCGGATTGCTGGATCGACCGGACGGACCCGGCGTTCCGGGGGCGCCGGTAGGGATTAGCTCGCGAGGCGGATTTCGAACCGGTAGCCGGCGCCACGGACGGTCCGGACCGAACGGGCGGCGGCGGTGCGGTGGAGCTTCCGGCGGATGTTGGACACGTGCCGCCGCAGGATTTGCAGGTACCTGGCATCGGCCTCGGCGCCCCAGCCGCGCTCGATGATCTCGGCGGCGGAGATGGTGCGATTGGGCCGGGCGAGGAGGATGCCCAGGATCTCCGCTTCGCGCTCGGTAAGCGTGACTTCGAGGCCGGGCAGCCGAAAGACTGACCGGACCGGGTCGAGTTCGTAGGGCCCGGCGACGACCAGGTCGGCCTCGGCCACGCCCTCACGGGCCATCGCCAGGACCCGGCGCCGCACCTCGGGCGATTCGAGCGTGCCACGAACCAGACCGTCGATTTCCGGGCGGAACGTGCCCGGAATGGCCAGGCCCGGCATGGCAGGATCGAGAAGGTAGAGGACGGGGACCAGCCGCCAGCGGCGGTGGGCGTGGAATGCCGTAACGACTTCCTGTTGCTCATCGACGCTCATCCCGCTGAGGACGAGCAGGTCGAAGACCCGCGTTGAGGCCTCGGCGAGGGCCCGTCGCGCGTCGTTCGCGATGGAGAAGATGATATTGGCCCCGAAGAGACCGCGACCCGCGATGGCATCGGGGGCACCAGGGGCGATGGCGAGGACAGAAGGCATCGGGAACTCCAGGAAATGCCAGCTCAACGGTTGCCTGCGGGGCCCCCGGATGCCCTTCCCCACATCAATCCGCCGGCCACCAGCGTAGGAGTCGACGACGGTGCCACGAAATCAGGACAATCCCTGTTTGGCCCGCGCCGGACGCCGACGCGGGCCTGGGAATCCAGTTAGAAGCCCCGCTCGACGAGCTTCCGCGCGATCTCGCGCGGGTCGGGGTTGTAGGTGCCGTTCTGTATCCGCGCCCGGAGGGCGCGCACGCGTTCGGCCCGCACTTCCGGGGCCTCCTCAACCATGTCGAGCGCGCGGGACAGCGCCCGGGCTTCGGAGGTGATGCCAGCGCGGTCGATGCGGTCGGCGCTTGCGGCGGGAGGCACGGGTTGGCGCGCACTGGCCGCGCCGTACACCACTCCCCGCGCGGCACTGCCGCCCGATGTCTTCCTCACACCAGCCATGAGCTATCTCCCTCCCTGGTCCAGCGGCATCATGCTAGGCATCGGCCAGCCCGCTTTCAATGTCTGCAAGCACGCCGACGACCACGAGACGGTGTTCGAGGTCACGCGTGCAGGTAACGAGTGTAATGGTCGCGGTGCTATCGGAGCGCAACACGTGCACCGCTTCGGGATCGACAACGAGCACCTCGCTCACGGTGTAGATGTAGCGCGATGCGCCAGAATAGACCTCAATCGCGTCGCCGGGGGCGACGGCATCGAGGGTGGCGAAGACCGCGAGGTTGCGCCGATCGGCGACCGAGACGTGGCCGGTAATGACCATGTTCCCCGGCTGGCCTGGCAGCGCCGAATCGAGATGGTGGCCAGCGGCCCGCCATGCCGTTTCCCAGCGGGGAACGCCGTCTTCGACGACGACTCCGACCTCGGTGACCGGCGCATCGACATCGGCGGTGGGGATCACGATGCGCGAGGGGAGGCCCCCCCGCGAGATCGATGGATACGCCACCGGGTCCGCATCCTCCTGGCCCGGGGAATCGCCAGCAAGAGTGAGCGTTTCGCGCGCGGGCGGTGAGGATTCCGTGTTCGCCATCCCGAACCACGCGATCGCCCCGGCGGCAACCATGCAGGCGGCAGCCACCACCGACGACGAAGAGGTCCTGAATCGAACGTTTCGGGCCATGCGTCCCTTTCTCAAGTGCCGCGCGGAGCTAGCTGCGGCCTGCCGTGAGTGTCGGCATCGGCAAAACGATCTTGACCGGCGGGAGGTGCCTGATCAGGCTCCGCTCGATGGCCAAACGGTGACAAATCGAGGGGTGCCGAAGAGTTTACGAAGCCGATGGGCTGCAGCGACGGCCGGTTTACACAAGCCGTATGGAAGCGGCATAGGCGGCATGCGTGCGGCCGCCCCTGCGAAGCATCGCCATCCGCCCGGAGGTTTCGGCGAGGGCGGCTTCGAGGGCGTGGGCGATCGTGGTGTCGATGGCAACGAGCTCATCGAGGGCGGGCAGCTCGCGCTGGCTCACGCCTTCGATCGCCAGGCAGTCTGCCTCGTGCTCCGCCCATGCCAGCGCAAACGCCGCGTCATCGCCGCCGGCAAGCGCTTCGAGCGCCCGGCGAGCAGTCTGGAGGGCTCGCTCGATCCGGGGATCGTCCATCTCAGGCGGCCGCTTCGGCGCCGGAGCGAGGGGCAACGCGGGCCGCCCGGAGACCGGCCGTCGCCAGCCGCCAGGCATCACCGATGGTCGCGATGTGGCGCTCGACCTCGATGAGCTTCGCCATGTCCCCCAGCGACGACTCGACGATGAGACGGAGGCAGTAGCCGTAGATCGCGGCGAGGCTCTCGCTGATTTCGCCCTGGCTCATGTCCAGGGTCGCGCGGAGTTCTCCGATAATGAGGTAGGCGCGATTCGTCTCGTCGTTGAATCCCCGCGCATTGCCGTTTTCGTGGTGGAGGCGCGCTTTTTTGAGCGCCTTCACGGCACCTTCGTAGAGCATCGTGGTGAGCGTGATCGGGTCGGCCGTGGTGGTTTCCACGGTTCGATAGGCTGCGTAAGGGTTGCTCGACATGTGTGTTGGCCTGGCTCCTCTGGTTGCTCGATGAAGGGATCGGCCGGTTGGGACCGGCCGCGCAGTGCGGAGTTCCCACTACTCCTTCTGGCTGGCGTTCGCGTTCATCTGGGCGGCCATCTGCTGGAGCGACGAGAGGATCCCCTGGGCACGGGCCTGGGCCTGCTCCATGGCCGCGAACTTCTTGCGCAGGACCTCCATCTCCTTCTCGATCCGTTCTTCCATGACGGTGATGCGCTCGGCGATGTCGCTCGTGACCGCGTCGTAGGAGTCCTGGCGCTTCTTCAGCACGCCTCCCGTGCCCGCCTGGTTCTCCGCGAACTGCTTCAGCCGGTGGATGACACTCTGGGTGGAGGGAGTGACCGTGATGGTATGGGTGCCGGCCTGGAGGACGCCCCCGATGCTGAGCGTCATGCCCGGGATGAGCGATGCGTTGGTGCCGCCGGCGAGGACCACCGCCGTTGAGGTGGTGGCCGGCGTGCCGTTTGCCGGCGTGAAGACGGACGTGAGGTTCCCCGAACCGTCGCCGGTGATGACGTACTTGCCTGGCGTTGTCCCGGCGTACGTCCCCGAGAGCCCGCTGATCGAGCCGGTGCCACCGGGCTCGAGCGATGCCGAGAGCGTGAGCGCGCTGAGCGCCGACTGTACCGCCGTGGGATCGGCGGCGAGAGCCGCCTTGAACTTCGCCTCATCGAGTTGCAGGGTGTTCGTGGTGCCGATGGCCGAACCGACAGCGCCAAATGAGATGCCCAGCTGCGACAGGGTGGTGTACTGACCCGGCAGGTTTACGCCAGCGCCGGTCACGATACTTCGAAGGTCGGACTTGAGTTGCCGCAGGCTCGCGTCGCCACTGAGCGGGCCCGAGGTGTTGTTGGTCTTCGAGCCATCGGCTTTCGTGGCGGTGTCGATGGCCTTCATCACGTTGTTGAACTCGGTGATGAACTCCTTGACAGCGGTGGTGGCGGCGGCCGCGTCCTGGCTCACGGTGACGGTCACGGGCGTCCCGGCGGTGAGCGCGGAGAGCGTGAGGCTCACGCCGTTGTAGCCGATCGTGTTGGTCGCCGAGCCCTGGGGCGGGCCGCCGTCGATGGCGTATTCGGCGTTCTGGCCCATGGTCACCGGCGCTCCGATGAGCCCGAGCCTGGCGGCCAGGTTGCCGCCGGCTCCGTCGTCTTCCACGGTAAGCGAGAGCGCGCCCGTGGCCTTGTCCTGGATTTTGATGGTATCGGTGAGCGAGTCGTACTTCGCCGTTACGTTCGCCGCGCTGGCGTTCATCCGGTTGATGATGTCGGTGAGCGAGTCGTTGGCGGCGTTGTAGTCGATCTGGACGCCGTTCACCTTGATGAAGTGGTCGCCGGCGGCGGGTGCGCCCCCATTGAGCGACGTCTGGTCGAGCTTCTCCGAGAGGCTGAGCCGCGCGATCGAGGAGGTGGATGCGCGTGTCGCGCCGGAGGCCGAGGTCAACAGGCCGGTCGCGTTCAGGAAGTTGGAGGTATCGGCACCGTTGCCGAAGCTGATGTTGCCCTGGGTGGAGGTGATCGTCAGGATGCCGGGGCGGCCGTAGGCGTCGTTGGTGATGCTCGCCGTCACGCCGATGGCACTCGCGTTGATATCGGCGATGACGTCGTTCAGCGACATCTGCTTCGTGAAGGCGGCACTGCTGGTCTTCGTCGTCGTTCCGTTTGCCGCGAGAAGGTTCGTGGCGGAGAGGAAGTTCGAGGAATCGGTGCCCGAGCCGAGGGTGATGTTGCCCTGGGTCGAGGTGAGCGTGAGCTGGTTGAGGCGGCCGTTTGCGTCGGCGGTGATGGAGGCGGTGATGCCGACGCCGGCGTTGTTGATCGCCGTGACGACGTCGTCGAGCGACTGGGTGGCGACATCGATGGTGAGCGTGGCCGGGCCGCCGGTCTCCGTGGCGATGGTGAAGGTACCGCTCGTCACGGCCATGTCGAAGTTGGCTGAATCCAGCGTGACGGCGTTCTGGACCGCGGCTCCCCCGATGCTGAAGGTTTGGGAGCCACCGGTGGCCGTGGCGATGGTGAAGGTGCCGTTCGTCGGGACCATGCCGAAGTTCGATTCCCGCATCGAGGTCGCGGCATCGATGCCGGCGGAAATCGGCGTGCCCGCGAGCGAAGTCGAGCTGGCGAGCCGCGTTACGTCGACCGTGAACGAGCCCGGAGTTGAGGCTGGTGTGGTTGAGGCGCTAACGGCCGAGCCTGAGACCGAAGCGGTGCGGCCGCTGACGGAGTTGAGCCCGGAGAGGGCGTTGAGCTTCGAGAGGAAGTTGCCCATTGCAGACTGGATGGAGGCAAGGGCGCTCTTCCGGGCGGAGGCCTGCATGCTCTTGATTTCGAGCTGGTTTACCGCCCGCATGCGGACCTGCGTCAGTTGGGCGATTACCGCCTCGGTATCGAAGGTGGAAAAGAAGCCGCCGATGCGGATAGGGTCGGACATGAGCTAGCCCCTGCGTTCGACGAGCAGTCCGCCGGCAGCTTCTTCGCTTGCCAGGCGCCAGAGATCGTCGGCTTTGATGCGGGCGATGACCTCTCCGGTCGAAACATCGCGGACAAGGATCGCGACCATGATCCCGGTGGCGTCCACGACGTAGTCCACTTCGCAGGTCTCCGGAGCGCGGGACGGCGCCAGCATGGCGACCAGCCGTTCGCGCGTGGATTTCTGGCGCCGCGGCTGCTGCTGGTCTCGGCCACGGCGGCCAGATTGACCCCAGCCCACGGCCTCGGTGGAGGTGTGAACAGGATCGATCGCAGCCAGTCTAAGGTCGGCCATGGCGGCGCTTCCCTTCAGGAGACTACCTAATCATCGAGCGGGGAGGCCGGATCTTGAGACCACGAAAGTGGCGAAACGGAAACGGCCCCCTCCGCCATGGCGGAGGGGGCCTGGATTGCGGCGAGACCGGGGCCTAACCGCGGAGGAGGGTGAGGACGCTCTGCGACGCCTGGTTCGCCTGGGCGAGGACGGCGGTGCCGGCCTGTTGCAGGATCTGGTTGCTGGCCATCTGGCTGGAGAGGGCGGCAACGTCGGCATCGCGGATGCGGCTCTCGCTGGCCGTCAGGTTCT
>DAOKYT010000016.1:0-48458 GCA_035326025.1 Tepidiformaceae bacterium | reverse complement strand
GGCTCTGGAAGAACTGGATGGGCACCTACCATTCGCTCCTCGTGAAGAAGGGTGTTGGTGACGTCGGCAAGGGATTCGACGACCTGCGCCCGGCCAACGTTGCCCAGAGGTCATTCGAAACCCCGGCGACCGACCGCGTGCTCGAAAAGCCATTCAAGTACTGCGACCAGACGGTCACCGCGTGGGTCCGCACCGATGTCACCTATGAGTCGCAGTGCGAGGAGAAGGAGATCGACACCCGCAACGGCTACCTCGCCACCGATGACACGCCCGCCCAGTACCGCGCAACGAAAAAGTTCGTGAAGCTCCCCGAGTTCAAGAAGGAGCTCGCCGAGGAGCTGGCGAAGGCGATGGACATCCCCATCGCCCCCACCGAAAAGAGCACCGGCCAGGTCGCCCTCGCCATTTCGAACCTGACGAACGGGCGCACCATCACCTCGACCACCCAGGTGGTCGGCAGTGTCCAGCCGCCCAAGCTCAAGAACTGGAAGCTCGAAATCGGCGAATCGGCAAAACCCGAGGAGTGGAAGACCATCGGTTCCGGGACCACGCCGGTCAACAATGGCGTCCTCGGCGTCATCGAGGTGCGCGACCTGAAGGATGGTGTCTACACCGTCCGCCTGAGCACCGACGACGGCAAGGGCCTCTCGGTGACCGTGCTCGTCAACGTGCGCCGTGGCACGCAAACACCGGGCCCGGGCACGCCCACCGTGCCCGGCGGGGCCACACCTACCCCATTCACCGGCGCGCCGCCGCCACCACCGCCCTCGGAAGGCACGCCTCAGCCGTAATGCCGGTCCTTCGCGTAGACTTTGCCCATCTTCCCGCCGGAGAGACCATGGCCGATTACGCCCACCCGGAACTGCTGGCTGAGCCAGGCTGGCTGGCCGAACACATCAACGACCCGGACGTCCGCGTCATCGATTGCGCCGTGCTGGAGGCGTATCGCCGCGCCCACATCCCCGGCGCGGTCCACCTTCCGGTCCACTACTACCTGAAGGAGGACGGCCCGCCCGGCGCCGATCACGGCACCTTCGTGATGCCGCCCCGCCAGTTCGAACAACTGATGGGCACGCTCGGCGTGAGCAGCGATACGCTCGTCGTCCCCTACGACGACAACAATCACCTGGTCGCTGCTCGCATGTGGTGGGTGCTCAAGTACTACGGCCACACAAGAGTGAAGGTGCTCAACGGCGGCTGGCACCGCTGGCTCACCGAGGGACGGCCGATCACCTTCCACGCCACCCGGCCCCCGGCCGCCACCTTCACGGCCACGCCGCACCCCGAACTCGTGGCCGACGCGCACTATCTAAAGGCCAGGCACACCGACCCGGCCTGCCAGGTGCTCGATGCCCGCACCGACGCCGAGTGGGACGGCACCAACGACCGCGGCAACAAGCGCGTTGGCCGCGTGCCGGGCGCGCGCCATCTCGAATGGCTCCGCTTTGTCGAAACCGCCGATACCCGGCGCTTCCTTCCCGCCGGCCAGCTCGAAGAGCTCCTGGCGGAGGCCGGCTTCGTCCGCGGCAAGGAGACCATCACCTATTGCCAGGGCGGCATCCGCGCCGCTCACGCAGCCTTCGTGATGGAGCTCCTCGGCTGGGAGAACGTCCGCGTCTACGATGGTTCGATGCGCGATTGGGCGAACCGCGAGGATACGCCGCTCACTCTCGGGTGATGTCCCGCGCAAATCAAAATGGGCCGCGCGATGCCGCGCGGCCCATTTTTGTTGCGAATCGTGGCCTTAGACGACCGGCGCGGCCGGCTCCTTCTCTTCCTCGCCAACGGTCTTCACGCGTTCATACCGCAGCAGCGCCTCGAGGGTGAACCCCAGGTCGGCCTTTTCGCAGAGCGAACTGCAGTACGTCATCTTCATTGAGCTGGGCGACTTCCGCCAGTCGTAGCGGAGGCTGCACCGGGCGCAGACCTTGATGTGATTCAGGTTCATCCCGGCCGGGCCGGGTCCAATTGGCGTTTCCACGGTGGTCCTCCTCTCCCGGCTTCCCCGCCCCCATAACGGGGGTCGAGTGCCGGTTCCACATCCAGCGTAGACCGCATGCGTCGGTTGCGTAAAGCGACCGACCGCAGCCCGCGTTACCGGCTCAGGCGGCGGCCGCCAGTTCGCGCGGTGCCCGCTCCACCCGGAGCAGCGCGTCGATCGTGAACCCCAGGTCGGCCTGTTCGCACAACGACCCGCAGTAGGTCATCTTCAGCGATGTGCTGGGCGACCGGCGCCAGTCGTAGCGAAGCCCGCAGTGGCGGCATTCCTTGATGTGGGTGGGTTCGCTCATGACGGTCAGCGTCGCGGTCATTTCGGTTCTCCTCCAGGGCTCTGCCCTTGCTTTCGGCCTGTCTGGCAGCCCGGCTCCCCTTCGCCCATCCCCGGGAGGATGGCCCCCGGCCGGCTGTGGGCCGCGCCGCGAAGGGCACGTTCATGCCGCCAGCAGTTCGCGCCAGCCGGTGCGAACCACCTCAACCGTGCCCAGCAGCGACTCGATCGTGAACCCCAGCTCCGCGCGCTCGCAGAGGCTCCCGCAGTACGTCATCTTGAGCGACCCGCTCGGAGAACGCCGCCAGTCGTACGGGAGACCACAGTGCTGACAGGTCCGCATGTTGGTCGTCATCGGTCGTCCTCCTTACCCGCGGTCGTCCCGGCCTCGGGGCTCCTGAGATCATCTTCGGCAGCGAGGCACCGGATGTTCACTACGGGGAAACCCGCACTGTCCCGGCGTTTTCACGCAGATGCCACCCGGGCAACCCGGTTCCCGCGGACGCAACCGCCGCCGTGGGCCGCCGGCATGTCCCAACCAGCAACGCCGTCGCCCCGCCTTATTCACCGGGAGTAGGGGTAATCCCCAAGGTGGCCGGTCGAAGATCACTTCAGATGGATTACGACCCCGGATCCTCGCTCCGACCACGCCGCCCCCGCGTCATCGAAGAGCTGCGGCGGCCCATCGCCGGGCGGCTCTTCCGCCCGGGTGAGATTGACATCGCCGGCGAGGTCCTGGTCGGACCAGGCGGTCCCCTGCCCTCGCCGGCACTCCTGGGTGAAGGACTGCGCGCTGCTGGCTCCTGCCGTAAGGTGTAGCCTGGCGGCCACCGCCGCCGGAGATGTGCGCGTGGACCTTGCCCTCGAGTCAGCGATCGCCGCCCGGCTCGATTCGATCGACCGCGACAGGGTCATCCCGCGAATCTGGGACCACGACCATACCGTCTGGAGCGACCAGCCCGACGAGATCAGCGATCGGCTCGGCTGGTTGCGTGCGCAGCGCCACTTCCAGGCGCGAATCCCGGAGTTCGAGATGCTCCGCCAGGACGTCATCGCCGAGGGGTTCACCACGGCGCTGCTCCTCGGGATGGGCGGCTCCAGCCTCGCGCCCGAAGTGATGCACCAGTCCTTCGGCAAGCGGGACAACGGCCTTCGCCTCCTGGTGCTCGATTCCACCGACCCGCGCCAGATCGCTGAAACCGAGGCCGCGCTCGACCTCGATCGCACGCTCTTCATCGTCTCGAGCAAGTCGGGTAGCACCATCGAGACGCTGAGCCACCTCGCCTACTTCTGGGAACAGGTCCCCGATGGCCGCCACTTCATCGCCATCACCGACTATGGCACGGGGCTCGAACGCATCGGCCGCGACCGGGGATTCCGGGCGGTGTTCATCAACCCCCCCGATATCGGTGGCCGTTACTCGGCGCTCTCGTGCTTCGGCCTGGTCCCGGCCGTCCTGTGCGGTATCGATGCCGGCGCGTTGCTCGAGGAGGCCGACCGCATGGCGGGGTTCTGCGAGCCTGGCATCCCCGCCCGCCTGAACCCGGGTGCGTGGCTCGGCGCCGCGCTCGGGGAAGCCGCCCTCCATGGCCGCGACAAGCTCACGCTCGTTCTCCCCCCCGAGATCGAAGCGCTGGGCCACTGGATCGAGCAGCTCGTTGCCGAGTCCACGGGGAAGCAGGGCAAGGGCATCGTCCCGGTCGAAGCCGAGGAGCTCGGGCCACCAGAGGTGTACGGGAACGACCGCGTGTTCGTCGCCGTGGGTGAACATCCCGCACTGGAGCCGCTTGCCGCCGCCGGCCACCCTGTGCTTCGCGTGCCCCACGGGTCTGCCGCCTCGTTGGGCGCGGAGTTCTGGCGCTGGGAGTTCGCCACCGCTATTGCTTGCCATGTGCTCGGCGTCAACCCGTTCAACCAGCCGAACGTCCAGGAAGCGAAGGAAGCCACCGCGGTAGTCCTCGCCGGCGGGGGGAGCGACCCGACAACCCCACCGCTCGAATCCGTGCTGGCCCAGGTTCGGCCCGGCGACTACCTGGCACTGCTCGCCTACCTGCCCCGCAACACCGCGACGCTCGATCGCCTGCGACGCGTTCGCCTGGCGCTCCGCAACCGCTATCGCGTGGCAACAACCGTCGGCTTCGGCCCGCGATTCCTCCACTCCACCGGTCAGCTCCACAAAGGGGGCCCGAACACCGGTGTCTTCATCCAGCTCGTCGATGAGCCGGGCATCGACCGGCCCGTGCCAGGCCAGCCCTACACCTTCGCCGAGCTCGAAGCGGCCCAGGCGCTTGGCGACCTCGGTACCCTCCGCCAGCATGGCCGGCGGGTCGCCCGTGTCTCGCTCGAAACGCTCGAGGAGGCCCTGCCCTGAGCCCCGGACGGCCCGGCCGCTCCGCCGCCGCCCCGCGGCGGTCCGCCGGAATTCTCCTCCACCTCACCTCGCTTCCCGGAGCCGACCTCGGCGCCGACGCTCGCCGTTTCATCGACTTCCTTGTCGAGGCCGGCCAATCCATCTGGCAGATGCTCCCGATCGGCCCGCCCGGCCCACGGAACTCGCCCTACGCCGCGCGCTCCGCCTTCGCCGGCGACCCGATGCTGATCTCCATCGAGCGCCTGGTCGAGGACGGGTACCTCGACTCGGCGCCGCCTCCTCCCCCGCCGAACGGTTCCCAGGTCGACTTCGGGGCACGCCGCAATTACAAGGAGCCGCTCCTCCGCGCCGCCACCGCACGGTTCCTCGAGCGCGAAGGCCTGGCCGAGGTCCAGGCGTTCGAGTCCACGCGCCCGTGGTTGCACACCTACGCCGTTTACGCCGCGCTCCGCGACGCCACGAACGAGCCATGGTGGCGGTGGGATGAGCCACTCAGGACCCCGGCGGGCGTCCACCTCGAGCCCGGCACCCCGCTCGCCCGCGAAGTGGTCCACCACAAGGCCCTCCAGGTGCTCTTCACGCGCCAGTGGGAGCGTCTGCGCTCCTGGGCCCGCGAAAACGGCATCGCGCTCTGGGGCGACCTCCCCATCTTTGTCGACCGCGACAGCGCGGATGCCTGGGCGAACCAGCACATGTACAAACTGGATGAGCACGGCGACCCGATCGTCGTCTCGGGTGTCCCACCCGACGCCTTCTCCGAGACTGGCCAGCGCTGGGGCAATCCGGTGTACGACTGGGAAGTCCTCGAACGCGACGGCTTCCGCTGGTGGATCGAGCGTTTGCGTACCACCTTCGAGCGCTTCGATGCAGTCCGCATCGACCACTTCCGCGGCTTCGAGTCGGCCTGGGAGATTCCGGCGCACGAAGAAACGGCCATCCATGGGGAGTGGGTCCCGGGGCCGGGCGACCGGCTCTTCGCGGCGATGGAGGCCGAACTCGGCGAGCTGCCCATCGTTGTGGAAGACCTTGGCATTATCACCGACGAAGTACGTGCCCTGCGCGACCGGCTCGGATACCCCGGCATGGCTGTCCTGCAGTTCGCCTTCGAAGGTGGCGCCGACAACCCCTACCTGCCCCGCAACCAGGTCGAGAACTCCGTCGTCTTCACCGGCACCCACGATAACGACACGACCCTCGGCTGGTGGCAGTCGCTTCCCGAGTGGCACCGGCACAATGTGCGCGCCGAACTGGGCATCGATGGTTCGGATATCGTCGATGACCTGATCCGCACCGCCTACCGCTGCCCCGCCCGCACCGCGATCATCCCGATGCAAGATGTCCTGAAGCTCGGCAGTGAGGCGCGGATGAACCGGCCCGCGGTGCTCGATGGCAACTGGGGCTGGCGCTTCGATTGGGAGCAGCTCCCCCCCGGCCGCGCCGCCTGGCTGCGCGAGCTCGCCGCGACGACCGGCAGGCTGCCTTCCGCTTCCGCCAACCCATGAAGGGCGCGCCGCGGACCATCTCGAGGCCTGGCCTCAGCCAGCGAGAGGGCCAACAGCACCAGCCTGCCCGCGTTCCTTCGCGGGTATTCGGCCAGGCGAGAATCATGCGGCGATGGACGCTCGCGCGACATCACTCGCTCCGCCCGCAAGCCCACGCGGGTCCCCCCGGAACTCCACGACCCGTCCGCCGCATTTCGCGGGCCGGGGAGTGCGCGATTGACACCCCCGGCGTCACCACCATAACGTCGTCGCACGTTTGACAACGGATCCGGGGTGACCACCATGCGCGAAATGACCGGCGGCGAGGCCGTCTACGAATCCCTGCGCGCCCTTGGCGTCGAGCACGTCTTCGGCATCGTTAGCGTGCACAACATCCCGATCTACGACGCCATCCACCGCGGCGGCGGCATCACGCCAATTGCCGTCCGCCACGAACAGGGCGCCCTCCACGCCGCCGATGGCTACGCGCGGGCGACCGGGAAGCTTGGAGTTGCCATAACGAGTACCGGCCCCGGAGTCACCAACGCCATGACCGGCCTGTTCGAGGCCGGCTTCGCCTCCAGCCGCGTGATGATGATCACCGGCCAGGTCGATTCGGTGTACTACGGCAAGGGCAAGGGCTTCCTCCACGAAGCCGAAAACCAGCTCCCCATGCTCCGGACCGTCACCGGCCGCACCGAGTCCGTCCGGCGCCCCGAAGAGATCGGCGAGGCGATGTTTCGCGTCGCGTCCGATATCTGCACGGGCAGGCCGCGCCCGGGCGCCATCGAGATCCCGGTCGATTTCCAGTACGCGAAGGCGGAGATCGACATCCCCCACGTGGAAGCCTGGCCTCGCATCCAGCCTGCCCGCGATGCCGTCAGTCGCGCCGCGGCGCTCATCCGTGAATCCTCGAACGTCGTGATCTGGGCGGGCGGCGGCGTCCTCACCGCCGAGGCCGAGCGAGAACTCCAGCAGCTCGCCGAACGCCTCAATGCGCCGGTCTTCACCTCGGCCAACGGTCGCGGCGCCATCCCCGAGGACCATCCCCTCTGCATGGGACCGCTCACCAACATGCCGGCATTCGGCGAGATCTTCGACGAGGCCGAGGTCGTCCTCGCCGTCGGAACGCGCTTCCAGGGCGGGGCTACCCGCAACTGGACGATGCCGCTTCCCGCGAAGCTCATCCACATCGATGCCGACCCGGCCGTGATCAACCGCAACTACCACGCCGATCTGCCGATCGTCGCCGATGCGCGTCTCGCGCTCTCGGCCATCCTGCGCGACCTGGATGACGCCCACGCGGAGGCGCGCGAGGATGGCGCCCGCCGCCCGGCCGGACATTCCACCTTTCTCTCCCGCGCGCAGGAGCTTCGCGATGCGGCCCGCGCCCAGATCCGCAAGGAAATCGGCCCCGACTACGAGGCGATCATGGACGCGATGCGCGACCACCTCCCGCGCGAGGGCTTCGTCGTCCGCGATGCGACCGTCCCCGCCTACCTCTGGGGCAACCGCCTCCTGCCCATCCTCGCACCGCGCACGTCGATCAACCCGACCTCCGCCGCCATCGGGCCGGCCCTGCCGCTCGCCATCGGCGCTGCCATCGGCACAGGCCGGAAAGCCGCGGTCATCCAGGGCGACGGCGGGTTCATGCTCAACATCGCCGAGCTCTCCACCGCGGCCCAGTACAACGTGCCGGTGATTGTTTGTGTCTTCAACGACAGTGGCTACGGGGTCCTGCGCTCCATCGAGGGCCGAACGTTCGATGGCCGCCAGTTCGGGGTCGATCTCCACACACCGGACTTCGTCACGGTCTCGAGGGGGATGGGCGTCGAGGCCGAGCGCGTGGACAGCGCCGCCGCGTTCCGCGCGGCGTTCGCCCGCGGCGTCGCCCAGGAAGGCCCCTACCTTATCGATATCGATGTCACGAAGCTCACCCCGATGGCGGGGCTGGGAACGCCCCCGCCCAGGAAACCCTGACCGCTGCCGTCCCCGACCCAATCAGCCCGGGACGGTCCGGGTCAACCTCCGCGATCATCGCCCGTGGCCCGGGGACGGCGGAGTCTCGTCGCCGGTGAGATCCGTCATCCGTTGCTTCCGCCGGAACGCCCCCGTCACGTATGGGGCGAGCTCATCGGCCTTGCACCTGGCGCGCTCCTCCTGCTCGTTGAAACCTGGCATTACCATCAATCCCCGGCCGGTCCGCCAGTCCGGCCGGCGCCGCCGCGTCATGGAAGAGGTTCATGGCCATGGCCACCGCCGGCCATGGAGGATGCCGAACTTGATCACTGTCCGCCTCTGTTGGCGGCGGAGCCTGGCGGTCAGTCTCGCGCAGCGTTGGCGTTCGGCGTATGGTCGAGTGCTGGCCGAACGTTTGCGCGAGGGCCAACGAGCCGACAGAATCGCCCCACCCGCACCACCCGGAGCCAGCCGATGCCCAAGCCAACCCGCGCCCAGCGGCTCGACGATGCCGCCACCGCGCTGTTCGCGGCCAGCGCGCTCCTGGAGCAGGTTCGCCTCACGATCTGGGATCGGGAGAACCTCACCGTGACCCAACTTCGCCTGCTGGGCCACCTGCTTCAGGAGGAAGGCCTGAGCAACGCCGAGCTCGCCGAGCGCCTCTATGTCACCCGCCCATCAGTGTCAGCGCTCCTCGAACGGCTCGAACGCGGTGGATTCATCCGGCGCGAAGTCTCGCCGACTGACCGCCGGGGCATCAATATCTGGCTCGAACCCCGCGGCCGCGCAGCCATCGAGAGCCTTCGGGCCGAAATCCGTGAATATGCGGCAGCCCTCATGGAAGACCTCGCCGATGCGGAGATCGACGCCTTCATAGCCGCCGTCGGCCGCTTCGTTGATGCCGGCCGTGCCCGTCGCGCGCGCGACCTCGCCGCCGGGGCTCAGCAGGCCGACTGATCCGTGGATCCCGAGGGCCTGCGTCTTACCGAAATCCTGACAACCTCGGCGGCGGTGGCGAACTACCTGGGACACGCGGACGTAGGGCCCGGCCATGTCCTCCACGCCGTCGCCATCCTGCAGGGAGCGGAGCGCCTCGAGGACCTCGGCCGGCCGGTCTCGCCGCTCGTCCCGCGTGGCCCGGCTGCCGGAGGCGCGGCGCCGGCCGTGCGTGAACTCGCCATGCGCTGGTTCGCACTCCTCGGGAGCGATGTCAGCGCCGTGATGACCCCGGAGCAGCTCGATGCGTTCGTCGCCGAATTGCGCGCGCTCCTGCCACCGGGTACGCCTTGAGCGTCACGTCGCGAGCCGGCGTACTACCTCGTACAGCACCTGCATGCCCAGCCGGATATTCTCCACGCTGATGCGTTCGTTGTGTCCGTGGATGCCCGCAAGCTCCTCGGGCGGGACCAGGCACGGCACAAAGCCATACGCTGGCACCCCCCGGAGCCGGTAGATCCGCGAATCGGTGAATCCGCTTGTCATCTCGGGCGCGATCCGCGCTCCCTCGACCAATTCCGAAACCACTTCGCCCACCACCTCCACAAAGCGCGTGTCCATCGAGCTCTCGGTCCCGCTGAACCGGTTCAGCACCTCGACCTGCACGCGGTCGTCGGCAAGTACTGCACGCAGCTCACCAAGGAACTGGTCCGGATCAACATCCGGCAACAGCCGGCAGTCGAGCGTCGCGGTCGCCTCGGCGGGAATCACGTTGACCTTGATGCCCGTGGCGATGGTGGTTACCGTGACGGTGTTGCTCAGCCTCGCCCGCAGTGATGGGCTCCGCTCCGCCTCTGCCAGGGTCGCCGCGTCGTTTGGGGCGTGCAGCAGGCCCGCAGCCGCCATCGCCCGGGCGTGGTCGCGCATTACCGGCACGATCCGCAGCTCGCGCTGCCACCGGGTCACGCGTTCCAGGGCCTGGACCAGGTGCTCGGCGCAGTTGTCGCCATGCGGCACCGACCCGTGCCCGGGCCGCCCGCGGACAGTCAGCTTCACCCAGAGCGGAACCTTCTCCGTCGGAGCCACCTGGAAGACCTGCGCCCCCCGCGACGCCGTCAGCCCGTAGGCCCCTTCGTTGATGACGAGGTCCGTATCCATCCAGGCGGGCCGGTTCGCCTCGATCCAGCTGACGCCGTACGTACTGCCGGCTTCCTCGTCGGCCGCGGCCAGCAAGGTGACCGATTCCCGGAGCCTGATCCCCTGGCGCTTGAGCAGGATGAAAGTCATGAGCTCGATGATGCCCATGCCCTTCATGTCGAGCGCGCCCCGGCCCCAGATCACCCCGTCCCGGACCTCGCCGCCGAACGGGTCCGCGCTCCAGAACTCACGCTCAACGGGCACCACGTCGGTGTGGCTAAGCAGGCACACGCCTCCGTTCGGCGGGCCGATCCGGGCGAACAGGTTCGAACGGCCCGGGGCCGATTCGGCCACCTCGAACGGGATGCCCTCGCCAGCGAGGACGCCGGCGAGAAACTCCACCGCACGGGCCTCGTTCCCCGGGGGGTTGGATGTATCGATGCGCAGATACTCGCGCAGCAGCCCCACGGCCTCGGTGGTTGCGGCATCCCAATCGACTATGCTCACGCTTCCCTCCGGGGTGCTGTACCGGGAGTGTACCGGCGCCGCCATGGCCGTGCAGCCAACCGGATTGCCGCTACGGCCGCCCCGGCCGATAGTCGCCTGCGTGGATGCCGCACTTTCGTTGGCCGCAGCCATTGCCGGCGCCGCCGTGGGGGCCGTTGTCCCCCTCTACCAGCACCGGCTGTACCGCGCGCCGGAGCACCGCTCCCATCCCGCCTCCGGGCTGAAGCTGCGAGTGCTCCAGGCGTTCTGCCTGCTTGGCACCGGCGCCGCATGGGGCCTCGCGTTTCGCCCCGGCCATTACGATGCATTCCCGGCCGCCCTGACGGCAGCGTTCGCGCTCGTCCTGGTCGTCCTGAGCAGCACTGACTTCGACCGCCGAATCATCCCGAACCGGCTGAGCTATCCCGCGATCGTGGCAGCGGCAGCCCTGTGTTGGGCCTGGCCCGACCGGGACGCCGGCGACATCGCCGTTGGCGCGGCGGTGGCCGCCGGGGTTGCCGCCTCCATGGTGGCGCTCGGCGTGGTCGTGGGCGCGCTGCTTGGCGTAAAGGACGTCGCCTTCGGCATGGGCGATGCCAAGCTCATCGTCCTCATCGGACTACTCACGGGTTGGCCGGGCGTCATGACGGCGCTTTTCTACGGCGTGCTGCTCGCCGGCGGGGCCGCGTTCGTCTTCTTATTCCGGAGAGGCTGGCGGACGGTTTTCAGCTACGGCCCTTATCTCGCGGCTGGCGGCATCATCGTCATGCTCTGGACGGGCGAGCTCACATGATTGAAGGGCTCCGCGAGGAGCCCTTCCGGATTCCGTGGCCGTTGGGCCCGCTCACAGGTTCGCCTTCAACTGGATGATCGCCGGACCACCGATCACGATCATGATCGCCGGGAAGATGAAGAACACGAGCGGGAAGACCATCTTGATGGGCGCCTTGAATGCCTGCTCCTCGGCCTTCTGCCGCCGCTTTGTGCGGATGACCCCGGTCTGGACGCGGATAACACCGCCGATCGAGATGCCCATCGCTTCCGCCTGCACGATGGCGTTGACGAGTTGGCGCAGTTCGTCGACACCCGTGCGCTCCGCCATGTCGACGAAGGCGTCGCGCCGGGCGCGGCCCATCTGGATCTCACGCATCGTTCGCGTGAGCTCCTCGGCGAACGGCCCATGGACTTTCTCGATGACGCGGGTGAACGCGGCATCGATGCCCAGGCCCGCTTCCACGGAGGCCGTGATCAGGTCGAAGGCATCCGGCAACGACCGCCAGATTTCCTTTTGCCGCCGCTTGATGCGTCCGAGGACGATGATCCTGGGCCCATAGATGCCGAAGGCCGTGGCCACGGCAAAGGCGCCCGCCATCATCTTGAAGTCGCCGCCCGTCGCCGCCACATACATGACCGCCAGGATCGGCAGCACGCCGACCGCGATGCCCACAATCATCAGGAACTGGCCTGGCTTGATCTTCATCCCGGCCTGGGTGAGCGCCTTCTCCAGCCGTTCCTCGATGGTTGATGGCAGCACACCGTTTGCCCGGCGGCTCAGGCCCTGGAGGAGCGGACGGATGACCCGCTGGCTGAAGGCCGCCTCCGGGTCGGGGAGCGCTTCCCGGTTCGGGCGCGTGTACCGGAGCCCGCCCAGGCGCATGTCCATGGCTCCATCGCCCGATGTCTTGTGCATCAGGCCATACGCCATGAGTGTCACGGTGACGAACGTGCTGAACGCGACAAGGAATTCCATGGCGCTAAACCTCGATGTTCACAATCTTTTGGATAACGATGAACCCGAGGACTTCGGACACTGCCGCGCCGCCCAGCATCATCCGGCCAAGCGGATCGGTGAACAGCGTGCCGGTGAACTCGGGACTGATGATGTTGAAGATGGCCAGGAGGCCGACCGGGATCCCGCCGATGACGTAGCCGGTCATCCGCTGCTGCGACGTGAGCGTCCGGATCTCGCCCCGGATCCGCTCGCGTTCCCGCATCGTGTGCGCAACGTTGTCGAGGATCTCGGCCAGGTTGCCACCCACCGACCGCTGGATGAGCATCGCGGTAATCACGATATCGAAGTCCGAGCTCCCGATACGTTCGTTGAGGGCCGTCAGCGCCTGCTCCACGCTCGCCCCCATCGAGGTATCGCGGAGCGTGCGCCGGATTTCGACCGAAAGCGGCGCCGGGAGCTGTTCGGCGGAAGACTCCATCGCCTGGAGCAGTCCGAATCCCGCCCGCAATCCGCTTGAGAGCATCTGGATGAACTCCACCAGCTGCGCTTCCAACTTGTGAAGGCGCGAGACGATGCGGCGCTTTAGCCAGAACCCGGTGAGGAAGAACCCGGCCGGGATGCCCACGAGGCCGAGTGCCGGGATCGGAGTGAGCAGCACGATGACTGCCATAAGGCCCACCGAAACCAGCACGCGGAGCACGAAGTACTCCTTCGCGTTGAGCGTCAGCCCGGCCCGCTCGAGATCGCGCGTCCAGTTGGCCGCCAGGTTCCCGGAAATGACGGTGATGCCCGCGAAGTTGACCGCTCCCCTCCGCCGCAGGCTCACTCGCGCCTCCTGCGGCAACGATTGTTCGGCGTCTCGCAACTTCGAAAGCCGTGCCGCCGCCGCTCCCGAACCGCCCCCATAGGCGGTTACCCAGAGTGTGAATGTGGTTGCGAACGCCCCCGCGCAGAGGGCTGCAAGGATCAGCACCATGTGACTACCACCCTTCCGCCGTGCCGAACAGGTTGTTCGGCAGCTCGATACCGGCCATCGCAAACTTGTGGACGAACCCGGGACGAATACCCGTTGGCCGCATGGCGCCGTGCACCTTGCCGTCTTCGTCCACCCTGTCGAGCTTGAACAGGAAGATGTCCTGTAGCGTGATCGTGTCGCCTTCCATGCCGCTCACTTCGGTCACGTGGGTCACCCTGCGTGAGCCATCCTGGAGGCGGCTGATCTGGATGAAGATGTGGATTGCCGAGGCAACCTGCTCGCGGATGGCCCGGGAAGGGAGGTCCATCCCCGCCATCAGCACCATGTTCTCCAGGCGCGCGAGCGCCTCCCGCGGGCTGTTCGCGTGAATGGTCGAGATCGATCCGTCGTGGCCCGTGTTCATGGCCTGCAACATATCGAAGGCTTCCTCGCCGCGGACCTCGCCAACGATGATCCGGTCGGGGCGCATGCGCAGGCAGTTGCGCACCAGGTCGCGCTGCTTGATCTGGTTCTTGCCTTCGATGCTCGCCGGCCGCGCCTCCAGCGTGATGACGTGATCCTGCTGGAGCCGCAGTTCCGAAGGGTCCTCGATCGTGATGATTCGCTCCGTGTTCGGGATGAACGCCGAAAGCGCATTCAGCATGGTCGTCTTACCGGTGCCGGTACCACCGCTGATGATGATGTTCAGGTGGGCGCGGATGCACATCGCCAGGAACTCCGCGGTTGCGTCGCTCAGGGCCCCCACTGCCACCAGGTCGGCCATCCGCATCTTGTCCGCCCGGAACTTCCGGATGGTGATGCTCGGGGCCTTTGGTGAGGCTGGGGGGATGGTGATATTGACGCGGGAACCGTCAGGCAGGCGCGCGTCCACCATCGGGCTCGATTCGTCGATGCGCCGCCCCAGGGGCGCCACGATGCGCTCGATGATCCGCATCACGTGCTGCTTATCGCGGAACCTCGCCGGGGCACGGAAAATCCGGCCTTCCCGTTCGAAGTAGATCTTGTCGATGTCGTTTACCATCACTTCGCTGATGGATGGGTCGCGGAGCAACGGCTCGAGCGGCCCGAGCCCGAGCGCCTCGTCAGCGACTGCCTCCAGGAGCTCCTCACGGCTCGCTCCTCCCAGCTGGATGCCTTCCTGGACGATGAGCTCGCGAGCGGCCTTGATGACGGCATCGCGCTGCTGCTCCGGGGCGAGCCCTTCGAGCGCACCGTGCTCCAGCTCCTCGATGAGCAGTTCGTGCAGGCGGATCTTCGCCGCCTCCGCCTGGGGGTTTGGAGTGCCCCGGAGGCTCACCGGTGCCGCCGGCGCGCCCGAATGCGTTGCCACTCGGGCCGGGCGTTGCGGCGGCTCCGTGCGCGCGGGTTCCGCCGCTGGCGCGGGCGCGGGCTGGCCGCCCGGCCGAAGCCCGCTAAGCCGCGGTTGCCCGGGGATCCCGGGTGGTGGCGGTGGCACCTGCTCCACATCGCCCCAGCGCCGCCCCTGCCCGGGGGGCCGCCCGAGTTGGCCCGACGGACGGAGCTTCGGCGGGCCGGCCGGATCGTCCGCGCTATCTCCGGCCGGGGCCGGGTTCTCTGCCTGGCTCGAGAGCGATTGGTCCCCAAGCCGCCGGCGCGCGCCCGCCCATCCGAACGGTTGCCGTTCGTCACCGCCCGCGGCTCGTCGATCGCGAAGGTCGTCAGACATGATTGCTCACTCCGTCCCTGTGCGTGTTAGGCACTCTTCTTGAACGGCATCCGGAAGATGCTCCCAAGGCCACCGCCACTTCGTTTGCCCGCCTTCGACCGCTGCCGGATGCCGGCAAGGGCTCGCGCGATGTCCTTTATCTCCACCGCGACGCGGCTGTTGGGCCGGCTCAGCACGATCGGGCGGCCGAGCTGGGCGGCCTTCACCACCTCGTTGTCCTGCGGGATCTTCCACCAGAGGTCGGTATCCAGCGTGCGCTCCACGTCCTTCTCGCGGACGCCGGTATCCATCCCGGCGCGGTTGAGTACGACTTTGATGCGCTCCTCATCGTTGCCGAAACGCTCGTGCAGCATTTCGAGCGCGAGCACCGTGTCTTTGATGCTCGCCATGTCCAGCGTGGTAATCAGCAGAATCATCGTGCCGACTTCGATGGCCGCCGCCACGATCTCGTTGAACGTGCCGGGCGTGTCCAGGATCACGAAGTCGTGCGTCTGCGACAGCACATCGACCACATCCCGCACGTGCGCCGAGGTCAGGTTGCGCCAGTCGCTCGGCCGTGTCGGCGCCGGGAGGATGCGTACGCCGGATTCGTGCTGCACCAGGTAGTCGCGGAGAGAGTTCCGGTCCACGTTGTCCAGGTTGCGCGCGAGGTCCGCGATCGAACGCTCGACCGGGATGTCCATCGTGATCGCAACGTCGCCAAACCGCGTGTCCATGTCGACAAGGGCAACGGTCTGGTGCGCCTCGGTAGCCAGCGCGACCGCAAGGTTGGAGGCGATCGTCGTCTTCCCGATGCCTCCCTTTGCCCCGAAGACGGTGATGATGGTCCCCTGCGCAACCGGGTCGGCGAGCTCGCCCCGCCGCCGCATCGCTTCGCGCTCCTTCTTCTCGAGGACCTTCATGATGGAGGACTCGAGCTCCTCCGCGTTCAGCGGTTCCACGAGGTAGTCCGAAGCTCCGCCAACCATCGATTGCCGCATCAACCGGATATTCGCTTCCGTCGAGAACACCACGATCGGCAGGTCTGGCAACCCATCGTTGATGCGGGACAGCGTCTGAACCGGCCGCACCAGCGGCTCCTCGATTCGCATCAGGACCAGGTCCGGCCGCATCTGGAAGCAGAGCGTGAAGGCTTCGACGCCATACCCCGCCGTCGCTACGACCTGGAAGCCCAGCATCTGGAGCGTCTTCGACAGCTCCGCCGAGCTCTCACGGTCCGGATCCACCACAAGCAGTTGCGGTACCCGTGCCATCGTCTTGTTCCTCCACCGTCTCGCACCCCGGGGACCACCAGGGGCCTTGCGTCGTCATGGTGTGGGGACTGCCTCTACGGCTGTCCCCACCTGCGTGTTCCCTCGTTCGGAGGCCTACTGGACCGGGAAGAGGTCCTCGTAGGAGTACACCTGCTTGCCTTCCACCGGCGCCGAGTCACCCTTCTGGCGGACCAACAGGCGGTACTGGCCCACGTCGTCCTTCATCGCATCGATCAGCGCGACCTTCGCCGCGAGGTCTGTCGGCAGCGCCAGGGTCACCGAGATCGACTTCTCGTACGTCGCTCCCTCGTCCGGGCTCACCGCCTGCGATTGCTGGATGCTGGTGCTCCCCGGATCTGAAGGCGTGTCGCCGGTCGTCGCGTCGGCGTCGATCTTGGGCACTGTCCGCACCACGCTCTGGGCGACAGCCAGCACGAGCACGTCCTGCGCGATGTACCCCGCAATCACATCCGGCTTCTCTTCGCCCGTGAGCGGGTCAACCTTCATCAGCGTCGTGATGCCCAGGACATCGATGCGGTCACCAGGCTGGGGGAGTCCGGCCGCGATCCAGGCTTCGTGCGGCACCTGCAGCGACAGGCCGCGCATTCCCTCCGGGACCTTCCACGTCACGGTGTCCTGTCCCTCGTAGGTTGTCACCTTCGCCGAAAGTACCTGCTCGCCCTGGTACATGGGCGCCGTGGCGACCTTGCCCACCAGGCTCTGCAGGTCCTTATCCGTGAAGTAGCCATCGACGAGACCTGCCGACGGGACCGTCTTTGTCCCGAGCATGTCGCTCGTGATCTTGTCGCCGACGTTCACGTTCTTCGTCAGGACGACGACGGTTTCGGCGCCGGCGCCGGAGTTGAGCACCTGCTCGACGCCATCGTCGCCACCCCTGCTGCTCAAGAATGCGAACATCAGGAGCGCGCTGAGCACGCCGAACGCGGCGGCGAGCAAGAGCACGCCGCGACTTCGACTGGAACTACTCGATGCTGCCGCAATGGTTCGGTTCACGTTTCACTCCTCCCCTACCAATATCGGCGGGTGTACCCACCGGCTACAGGCCGCGTTTACCGGGCCAAAAAGAATGGGTCCCCGCTCCGCGGAGGAGCGGGGACGTGTTGGCATGGGTGGCCTGGTGGGGCCGCCACTATTTCACGAGGGCGATGTGCGTTTGCTCGGCGATGGCCTGGAAGGCCTCGTCGAGCTGGGCAACGGTTGGCGCTTTGTAGTACGTGCCTCCGCCCAGGGTGGCGATGTCCTCCAGCACGCAGTCCAGCACTCCATCGCCGAGGCCGATCGTGAAGACGATGATGCCGGCATCCTTCGCTGCCGTGGCCTGGTTTTTGGCGTGTGTAATCGCCGTGTTCGATGCCGGGCACGTGCTGGGCGTGCTATCGCTCTGCGTGGTGCAGCTGGTCGAGTTCGACGTATACGCGCCGGAGTTGCTGCAATAGTTCGTGGGCACGCCGTCCGTGAGGATGACCAGGACCCGGACGGCGTTCGCTCGCTTCCCGGGACCATCGAGGATGAACCTTCCTTTCGCCAGGCCGTGAGCGATGTTCGTCCCGCCCGCGGGGAACAGGATCGTGTCCATCGAATTCGCGATGGTCGCGAGGTTCGATGAGAGGTTCTCGACGATGCTCGCCGACGACGAGTACTTTGCCAGCCCGATCTTGTCGTAGGCGGGGTCGAACAGGGTCGTGAAGTACTGGGCGTTCGAGATCGCGCCATCGAACGGCATGTGCGGCCCGTTCTGGGCGGTGGTGGCCTGGTAGTAGCTGGCGAGTTCGCAGTAATCGCCGGTGCTGCTGTAGCCCGTCCGGTTGGCCCACACCTCCGCATTGGCCGAGTGCGAGGTTGCCGTCGTTCCCTGGCTCTTGTAGCGGTTCTGGATGCCCCGTTGGACCGTCAATGTGTTCGTTGCCACGTTGACAGCCGTGATCTTCATCAACTCGTCGTCGATTTTGATGATCCCGGCCCGCAGGCTCGGGTCGCTGCCGCCTGTGGTTCGCTGCCAGTAGGGGGTAGTGCTGTTGAACGTTGTGCCGAAGTTGTTCCAGTTGGTGGATGAGTTCGTGCTCGTGAAGATCCGCACATCGTTCAGCTGGATCGTTGTCTGGGTGGAATTGATGTTGTTGGCCAGCTTCGGGAACGCGAACCCTCCCGAGGGGGTGAGCCGCCCGGGACTCATCTGGTAGGAAATGCTCTTCTCCACCTGGGCGAAGCTGTCAAAGCACATCGACCCCGAGACATCGAGCACGACGGCGATGTCGAGCACCTGCGATTCCGCGTCGCCCGATGCGGAGACCGTCCAGTGGTCCACGCCGAAGAGCCGCGCGAACCAGGTGGGAATGTCGGCCGAGGCCGAGACCCGGATCGCCTTGTTTCCCGGCGGATACTCGACGGCGAACTGGACGTTCGTGCCCTGCGCCTGGATGAAGCCGCTGTTGTCGAGCCAGTACTCTGTTGCCTTGGCATCGGCGGCCGTCTGGCTGGGCATGCTCTGGGCGGCAGCGAGGGCCGCGGCATCGACGGCGGCCTGCATCTGGGTCCGCGCCCAGACATACCGGCCGACATCGATGCTCATCGCCACGAAGCCGATGAACACAAAAAGGAACAGGCCGAACAGCGGCAATGCCTGCCCAGCCTCCCGACGGGTCAACTTGCGAATCAGCGACCGCAGCATCGCTTCCTCCTTTTGCCGGCTACTCCAGCCGCATGGACGAGTGGGCCGATATCGTCGGCGCCGCCAGGCTGCTCCCGCCGATCAACTGGAGGATCGACCCGAGCGGTGTGACGAACTCGAAGTCGTATGCCAGGTCGATCGACACGGCCGAGCCGCGAGAGCCCTGGATGTTATCCGGCGTGATGCCGAGCTTGCCCGGGTCCAGCGAACAGTCGCTGGGGTAGTTGCTGCAGAAGCTGTCGTAGATGCGATCCTGCACGGTCGCGTAGTCGGCCTGGACTGCTGCGACCCGGGCACCCTCCCGGGCGGCGTTGGTGACCAGGAGCCACGTGTAGAATGCCCGGCCGAAATCGACCAGGCCAAACATGAGCACGAGGAAGATCGGCAGGATCATGGTGAACTCGACGAGGCTCTGCCCTGCTTCCGTCTGCCGGAAGCGGTGCAAGAGCCTGCGCACGGGTCCCCTGCGAAGTGGTCGTTCCCGCTGGTCCGTGAGGTCCATGCTCGCCTCGTCTTTCCGCCGCGGCCGCGGCCTCCGATCGAGAAAGGGGTGGGTGACCGTGGTCGCCCACCCCTTCCGGGCTGTTGTCCGGCATGTGCCGGGACGTTGCAGGTCTAGAGAGCGTTCGCGACCGAGGTGATCTTGTCGCGGACGCCACCACCCAGCGCGGTCAGTGCGGCGATGCAGACGACGGCGATGAGAGCGAGGATCAGGCCGTACTCGGCGAGGCCCTGGCCTTCTTCATCCTCGTGGCGCAGCGTCTGCAGCCGCGCCACCTTGCTGAGCGTCCAGTTCTGAATCTTCGACATGTTGGTTCTCCTACCTCTTCCTGGCTGGGGCTGTGCCCCGTGTTCTGGTTCGCTCCCGGCGTTCGCGTCCGTTCCTCCCGCTGGCTCCAGCCAGCCGTCCCGGAAGTCGCATTGGCGGACCCCGTTTCCGGGTTGGCCTCCGCCTCCGCTCTGCCCGGGACCGGGCGCTTCGCCGGTGAAGCTACTAGCAGTTTCGACGGCACCATGAGGTCCAAAAGGTGCGTCACCACCTGTCCACCAGCTTGACTCCGCGAACCCGCCCGCCCCCAAAAACGCGCCGGTCTCCTGCCGAACCCGCGGCCGAGTGCCGACTCTCTGAGTGAGGTCGCGCGCCCGCGCGCCCGGGTCCACTGCTGGAGGGTCACGGATGCCGGAACTGATCGGTGGGGTTGGGCCTGCTGCCCGTACCCGCGGGCCCTGGACGAGGCGACTGTCCTACGCCCAGGATGCTTCCCTGGTCTGCCTTTCCGCCCTGTTTTTCTATGTGCATGCCACACACGCTGTGGAGGCGCGTTCCATCGGCAACGTATTCTTCGCGCTGGAACAGGGGCTGCTCGTGGGGGTGTTTCTCACCCGGCGGCGCACCAACACCACATCGACCCGCCCATGGGACTGGTTCGTGGCGACGATCGGTGGATGGCTCTCACTGGCGATGCGTCCCCACGAAAGCGGGGGGAGCCTTGAGCTCTTTGGCACGGGTCTCCAGGTCGTTGGTCTGACCTGCGTGATCGTCAGCTTCGTGACGCTCGGTAAGAGCTTCGGTATCGTCGCCGCGAACCGGGGCCTCAAGGTCGGTGGGCCCTACAGGTTCGTCCGGCATCCCATCTACATGTCGCACTCGATGACATTGATCGGATTCACCCTCGCGAACCTCTGGTGGTACAACGCCCTCGTACTGGTGCTGGTCACGGTGTTCCAGGTGCTTCGCATCCAGGCGGAAGAGCGGGTACTGGCAGCCACATCCGACTACGAGTCGTACAGGCGCTCTGTCCGCTGGCGCCTGGTGCCGGGGCTGTACTGATGGTGTTTCCGCACCCATCCATCGCCACGTTCGCCGGAGGCCGGCAGCGCGCTCTGCGGGTCCTTGGGGGAGTCGGCACATGGGGCATTTTTGCCCTTCTGCTCCTGCCGTACGTGGCCATCCGGGGAAAAGGTGACGAGCTGTTCTCTCCCATCGGGTTCGAAGGCCTCGAACGGGCCGCGTTCTTCGGTGTCCCGACCCGCTTCCTGCAGGAGCACCTGTACACACGAGACATGGTGTGGCTCGATGCGTTCGGTCTCGCCATGCACCTGTCGTGGTTCTTCCTTCCTTTCGTCTTCAGCCTTGTGGTGGCATTCACGGAACGGAAGAAGATGCTCGAGTTCTATTGCTGGGTGCTGGCCGCAAGCTATCTGAGCACCATCTTCTACTTGCTGATGCCGGTCCGTCCTCCCTGGATGGAAGAGGGCATCACGCGGGTACTCGCGGAACGAAGCTTCATCGAGTACACACAGGCCGACGATAACCCCTTCGCGGCCTTCCCGAGCCTGCACGCCGCAATACCGATGGTTATTGCGATGTTCTTCTGGCTCCGTTCCGAGAGGGGGACTGCACTTGCCCTTCCCCTTGCCATCCATGGGCTGCTCATCAGCGCGGCCGTGGTGTACCTCGGCGAGCACTGGGTCCTCGACGTGCTTGCCGGCTGGGCAATGGCTGGCGTGGTGGCGTGGCTGTTCGTCTCGCCTGGGGTCCGTGCTGCGCTCCAGCGCATCCCCGGCGATCCGTTGCGACGCGTCCAGGAGCTCGATGCCCGCATCGTCGCGCTGGGGAATGAGGTCGACCAGCAGACACCCGGGCCGGCCGACCCGGAGCGCCTGCCCCGCGCCGCTTAAGGCACCAGCAGCAAATCGACCAGCGCCGGCAGCGCAACCCCCGCCGGCGCCCGGATCACCACGTCGGCGATATCCGTCAGTGCCGTCTCTTCCGGGTTCACCTCGATGAGCGGCGCCCCCCGCCGCTTGGCCATCACCGGGAAATCCGCCGCCGGGTACACCACCGCGCTGGTCCCGATCGTCAGGAACAGGTCCGCCTGCAGCGCCTGCCGGTAACACTCATCCAGCGCGTCCTTCGGAATGGGTTCCCCGAACATCACCGTATCGTTCTTGTATACCCCGCCGCACTCCGGGCAGAGCGGCGGCAGCCGCTCCAGGTCGATCGTCTCCAGCCGATCGCGCGCGCCGCACTCCATGCACCGCACCTTGAAGCGGTTCCCGTGGATCTCGGTCACCAGCCGCGAACCGGCCACCTGGTGCAGGTTGTCGATATTCTGCGTAATGATGTGCGCGAGCCGCCCCATGTGCTCCAGGTCGGCCAACGCGTAGTGCCCGGGATTCGGCGCCGCCCGGTCGATCGCATCGGCGAAGTCCGAACCACCCACCCGGTGCTCGATCGCGTAGCGCCACCACGCCGCCGGGTCGTCCTGGAACATGTCCCAGCCGTCGATGGTGGGCTCGCCGAACTTCGTCCAGATGCCGCCCGTCCCGCGGTAGGTCGGGATGCCGCTTTCGGCCGAAAGCCCGGCACCCACCAGCGCCACCGCGTGGTGACTCCGCCTCATGAGCGAGGCGGCCGCGCGCAGCGCGGTGGCAACGTCCGGGTTATCGAGGAGCGAAGTGGTCTGCCGCAAGCGATCCCTCTGTAGGAAGATGATAGGCCACTTCCTCTTCGAATGCCCTGACCTGGTCGGCTACCTGCTCCACGGACCAACCGGCCTCTTCCGCCGCGATGCGCGCAACCTCGCGATGGCAGCACAGGCCGCGGCAACTCGCCCACGAAATCCCCGTGCGCCGCAGCATCACGTCCCCGAGGGTCACCGCATGCTCGTTCCGTACTGCCTGGCGCACCTCGCCGGCGATCGCCCCCGAATGCTCGCAGACCACCTCGCGGCCGAGCGCGAGCACCTCCGGGATCGCTGCGCCATACACCCGCAGGTGTCGAAGGCTCTGTTTCGGCAGGCCGCTCGCCAGGAGAGACTCGCGCCAGCCGGCGGGCGGCTGGCCGGTGTGCACCGCCCGCTTCCTTGGTGGATAGAGCCGGGCGACGACCTCTTCGGCCAGCGGCCGGAAGGTGCTCAACTTCCCGCCCACCACGCTATACACGCCCCGTGCGCCCCCGAGCGTCGCGTGGTCGAGGACCGCGTGCCGCCGGCTGATCGCTGCCTCGGGCCCGCCCTTGACGTTTTGCAGTGGCCGGAGCCCCGCATACGCGTACCGGACGCGCGACCTCGTGATGCCATAACCCGGCAGGAGCTCGCGCGCCTCCGAGACCAGGTAGTCGATGTCTTCGTTCACCGGCCGGATTGCTGATGGATCGCCGTCGTAGCGCTCGTCCGTCGTGCCGATGAGCAGCAGGTCGCCCTGCGGCACCGAGAAAAACACCCGCCCATCGCTCTTCGCCGTCGAAAAGACCGCGTCGTGTCCTGGCGGTCCATCCAGCTCAACCACGATGTGGGTCCCGCGCGTCACCCCCAGGAGCTCGGGAGGTGCCACGTCCTCCAGCCGGTTCACCGCATCGACCCACGGGCCCGCCGCGTTCACCACGGACCGCGTCGCGATGCTGTGCGTGCGCCCACCCGCCGACACCTCGACGGCCGAGACCGCATCCCCAGAAGATACGATCCGCGTCACGGGTGCGTGGTTGAATACCGCCGCCCCGGACCGTTCGGCCGCCAGCGCCAGTTCCAACGTCAGCCGCTCCGGCGAGTGGACGCGTGCGTCGAAGAAGCTGAAGCCCCCGTTCGTGGACTCGGGAAGGTACGGCGCCATCTCGCGCAGCCGCGCCCTCCCCAGGTGCCGATGCGATGGCACACCGCGGTACAGCGCCAGCATGTCATACGTCGCCAGCCCAACCCGCAGTTGCCACGCGGGCCTTCGCGTCCAGGGCAACATCGGCATCAAGAAGCGCTGGGGTGTCACCAGGTAGGGGCGCGTCTTCAGCAGCCAGGCGCGCTCCTGGAGCGACTCGAACACGAGCCGCACGTCTCCATGCTCCAGGTAGCGCAGGCCGCCATGGATGAGCTTTGTCGAACGCCACGTCGTCCCGAACCCGAAGTCCGTCGCCTCGAAGAGCGCGACCCGCAGACCTCGAGCCGCGGCTTCCTCCGCGATGGCGCAGCCATTGATGCCGCCCCCGATGATGGCGGCATCGAGCGGCGGCCCGGCGGCCAACTCCGCGAGGCTCACTCCGCCGCCCACCCAAGCGTCCGCTCGACCGCTCGCCGCCACTGGCGGAGGCGCCGGTGCCGCTCGGCCGCCCCCATGCGGGGCTCGAACACACGCTCCGCCTGCCACATGGCCGCGACCTCATCGAGCGATGCCCAGATGCCAACCTCGAGCCCGGCGATGTACGCCGCGCCAAGCGCCGTGGTCTCGGTGCTCTTCGGCCTGAGCACCGGTATCCCCGCGAGGTCGGCCTGCATCTGCATGAGCAGGTCGTTCCGCGAGGCACCGCCATCCACCCGAAGTTCCCCGATGGGCTCGGGCAGTGCCTCGTTCATCACCTCGATGAGCTCGGTGCTCGAAAGCGCGATCGCCTCGAGTGCCGCCCGCGCGATGTGCGCCTTCGTCGTCCCCCGCGTGATGCCGAGGATCGCCCCGCGGGCGTGCGGGTCCCAGTCGGGCGCGCCGAGCCCCGTGAAGGCGGGTACCACCGCCACACCGCCGCTATCTGGCACCGAGGCCGCGAGCGTCTCGATCTCCTCCGAACGCGAAATCACGCCCATCTCGTCGCGAAGCCACTGCACGAGCGCTCCGGCGACGAAGACCGACCCTTCGATCACGTACTCCGGGCCGCGCTGGCCCGCGCCCCCGCCAATTGAGGTGAGCAACCCGCCTTCCGACCTGACCGGCCGCGCGCCGGCGTTCGAAAGGAGGAAGCACCCCGTGCCGTACGTATTCTTCGCGATGCCCGGCGCGAATCCTCCCTGGCCGAAGAGCGCGGCCTGCTGGTCTCCCGCCACACCGGTGATGGGGACCTTCGCCCCGAACACCGACTCGTCCGTCGTGCCGAACAATGAGCGTGATGGCTGCGTCACGGGCAACACCGCCCGCGGCACCTCGAGCAGGTCGCAGAGCGTTTCGTCCCAGCGGCCCCTGTTGATGTTGAACAGCAGCGTCCGGCTCGCGTTGGTGTAGTCGGTGACGAAGCGCCGCCCGCCGGTCAACTTCCAGATGAGCCAGGCGTCCACCGTCCCCGCGGCCAGCCTCCCGCTGGCGGCGGCGTCCCGGACGGCGTGGTCGTGGCGCAGCAACCACGTCAGCTTCGTCCCCGAGAAGTACGGGTCCAGCTTCAGCCCGGTGAGCTTCCGGATCGACTCCTCGTGGCCGGCGCTGCGAAGGTCCTCGCAGATGCCCGCCGTTCGCCGGTCCTGCCAGACAACGGCGTTGCCGAGCGGTTCGCCTGTCTCGCGGTCCCACGTCACGATGGTCTCGCGCTGGTTCGTCAGGCCGATCGCGGCCAGGTCTGCCGGCGTGAGTGCCGCCTGCGCCAGCGCGATGGTGATGGACTCCAGCGTGGATTCCCAGATGTCCAGTGGGTCGTGTTCCACCCAGCCCGGCTGAGGGTAGTGCTGGGCAAACTCCTGCTGGCCGATGCCCACGATTTCGCCCGCGGCATCGACCACGAGCGCCCGGGAGCTCGTGGTTCCCTGGTCGATGGCGAGCACGTACGGGGGTTGCATGGCCGGAGTATACGAACTCCCGCGGCGTCTGCCGTAGCCGGGTGGTTACTGCCGCGTAACCTCAAGCTTCTCGAGCCGATCCCGCAGTTTCGTGTTTTCCTCGCGGAGCTTTTCGAACTCCTCGCGCAGCTTCTTCAGCTCTTCGTCGGTTGCGGCGCCCTTGCGAAGGGCAAGCGCGTTCTCGCGCGCCATTCGCACGCCGCGCCCGTCCAGCTCGCGCGCGGCCATCTTCTCGAGCGCGGGCACCTGGCTGTCGTCCTTCAGCGTCTTCAGCGCGTTCGCCGCCGCCATGCGCACGCGGAAGTCCGGGTCATCCAGGTAATTCGCGATCTCCTCACCCAGCACCTTCCTGCGGTCCGGGAAGAACAGGCCGAGCCGCGCGATCGCCCCGACGGCCGGTGGCCGTGCCTGGAACGGCTGGCCGTAGCGGGCGGCTTTCGAGAGTAATTCGAACCCGGCCTCTTGGCGCAGTTCCACGAGACCGTCGATGCACCCCACGCGCACCACCTGCCGGAACGACGGCCGGTCGAAGTGCGTGGCCAGCACCTCGAACGCCCCCGGCAGCCGCAGCTTGCCGATGCTCCGGCAGGCTTCCGCCTCGACGAACCACGACCGGTCACGCTTCGCCAGTGGCTTCAAGGCTTCGAGCACCTCGGCGTCGCCCTTGAACTGGCCAAGCGCCGCGACAACGCCGCGCCGCGCCTTCGGGTGGCGAACCGGGAGGCACCGCAGGAGCGCATCGCGGGCCGCCGTGCTGCGGATTTCCCCGAGCGCCCTGGCTGCCGCGGCCTGTACCGCCCAGAACCGGTCCCCCATCACGGACGCCTCCAGCGCGGCGACCGCCTCCGCTCCGCCCTTCTTGCCGAGCCCCTTGGCCGCCAGCTGGCGCCCGGCGATGTCGTCGTCATCGCGAAGCTGCAGCCGCAGCTCGGCCACCGACTTCTCGAAGTCGATCTCCTTCAGCACGCGGTTGTAGGGGTCGAACCGGCAGAGGTCGGGCTTCGCCGGCAACGGGAACACGAAGGTGTGGTCGGCCTCGGTGATCTCCACCGGGAATGCCACCGGCTTGGCGCGGCCCTTCTTGAAGTCGATGGTGAGCGGCACCCGGAACACCGGTGTGCCGTCGTCCGTCTTCTGCGTCTGTTTCACGTTCACCGTGGCCAGGCGCGATGCCTCGTCCCAGCTCCAGCTCACCTTGAACGACGGGTGGCCGGGCCGGTACACCCACTGGTCGAAGAACCAGTCCAGGTTCCGCCCGGTTTCCGCCGCGATGGCGTTCGCCAGGTCCTGCGTGATGACGTTGCGCTCCTGGTTGTCGCGCACATACCGCTGGATCGAGCGGAAGAACTGGTCGTCGCCCAGCAGCCCGCGCAGCATGTGCAACACCACCGAGCCCTTTTCGTACAGGTGGCGGTCGAAGAGGTCGATCGGCTCGTTGAACACGTTCGTGACGATCGGCCGCCGGTAGCGCTCTTCGAGGTAGAGATCGGTGTTCTCGATGGCTCCCTGCCGGTACATGTCCACGCCGAGGTGCTCCTCATCCCAGAGCATCTCCAGGTACGTCGCGAAGCTCTCGTTGAGCCACCCGTGCGACCAGTCCCGGCAGGTCAGCAGGTCGCCGAACCACTGGTGCGCCAGCTCGTGCGAGATGAGCGGGTCGCTCGTGAAGTCCACCGCCGCTTTCCGGTCGACGATGATGTTCTCGGTCATCGTGGTCGCGCTCGTGTTCTCCATCCCCCCGAAGACGAAGTCTCGCACCACCACCTGGCTGTACTTCGACCAGGGATACTTCACCCCCGTCAGCTTTTCGAAGAGGGCCACCATGGCCGGCGTGTTCGCGAAGGTGCGCTCCGCGTCGGCCACATCCTTCTCTTCCACGAAGTAGTCGATCGTCAGGCCATCGCGCGTCGCGTCGATCCGCGCGAGTTCGCCCGCCGCCAGCGTCAGCAGGTACGTCGAGTGCGGCCGGTCCTGGTGCCAGTGGAAGGTCCGCGTCCCGTCACGGTTCTGCTTGTCCTGCAGGAGTCTGCCGTTCGAGAGCGCGAACCAGTCACCCGGCACCGTCACGATCATCTCCGATGTGGCCTTCTCGCTGGGATGGTCGAAGCACGGCAGCCAGTACCGCGTGTCCTCGTCCTGGCACTGCGTCCACACCTGGACGGGCTTATCGGGGTACGCCTCGTCCGGTGCGATGAAGTACATCCCGATGCGCGGCTGCGCTTCGTAGGTGACGGCGATGGCGAGTTCCTGTCCCCGCTTTCGGCCCTCGCCGATATCCACCCGGAGCTTCGCCCCATCGTAGTCGAACGGCGCCGGCTTCTTCGCCACCGCTACTGCCTGGATCGACATGCCGATGGCGTCGAATTCGACGCAACGGGTGCCGTCGTTCAGTGGCGCGACCGAATGCGTTACCGTTCCGGAGACGCGCTTGCCGGGCACATCGAGCTTGATGTCGATCTTCATGTGCAGCACATCGACGGCGCGGTCGCGGGGCCAGACGGGGCGGTCGCCGGGCAGCGCGTGCGGTGGCGTCCGCGGTTCATCCAGGAAGCGACCGCAGCCGGCCCGTTCTCCGAACAGCAGCGACATAGAGCTCACCCCAACTCGAATTGTGCGCGCATCCTAGCGTCCAACGGGGCTAGGGGCGACGAATCAGAAGCGCGTTACGAGGCGTGTGCCTGGAGCCAGGCGAGCACTTCGGCGCCATGGCCGTCCGGCTTTACCTTCGGCCAGACTTTCGCTATCCGGCCGTCCGGGTCTATCACAATGGTCGACCGGATGATCCCTTCGTACGTCCTGCCGTACATGTTCTTCGTGCCCCAGGCGCCAAAGGCCCGCGCCACCGCATTCCCCTCGTCGACAAGGAGCCGGAACGGTAGGCCATACTTCGCGGCGAACTTCTGGTGCGCCGCCGCGCTGTCACCGCTCACGCCGAGCACCACGGCGCCGGCCGCCTCGATCGCCGCATGGTTGTCGCGGAAGTTGCACGCTTCCTTCGTGCACCCCGGCGTGTCGTCCTTCGGGTAGAAGTAGATGACCGCCCATCTGCCCTTCAGCGAGGCGTTCGAAACCTCCCTCCCGTCCTGGTCCTTCAGTGCAAATAGGGGCGCCGGTGTGCCCACTTCGGGGAAGGCCATGGTGGGTTGCTCCTCTCCTGGTGTCGTGGGGATCGTACGACCGTGCGCGCTCGAACAGTTAACCGGAGAGCTCCTGCGCGAGCGTCAGCAGCCGCAGGTTCGGCTCCGGGTGCCGGTTCGCCACCACCTCGGTGAGCGGCACTTCGATGGATTTCCCGCCCTGCCGGCCGATCATCACGCCCGTCCTGCCCTCCAGCAGGACCTCCGTCGCCATTGCGCCCGCCTCCGATGCCACCAGCCGGTCGCGCATCGTGGGGCGGCCACCCCGCTGGATGTGTCCCAGCACGACCACCCGGTAGGGATGGTCGAGCGCCTTTCCCACAGCCTGGCCCACGGAGAATGCGCCACCCGCCTCGTCTCCCTCGGCCACGACGACGATGTGGCTCCGCTTCCCCCTCGCGATGGACGCCCGGAGCTGCTCAACGAGCAGGCCCGTCTGGTCAGTCGCCTCCGGAACGAGCACCCCCGCCGCGCCGCCGGCCACGGCCGTGTGCAGGGCAATGGCGCCGCTGGTGCGCCCCATCACCTCCACGAAGAACATCATCCCCGTCGAGACGCTCGTGTCGCGGATCTGGTCGATGGCGAGCAGGGCGGTGTTGACGGCGGTGTCGAAGCCGATAGCCTCGTCGGTTCCCCACACGTCGTTGTCGATCGTCCCCGGGATACCCGTCACGGGCACCCCGCACTCATCCTGCAGCGCGAGCGCCCCGCGGAAACTGCCGTCGCCACCGACCACGATCAGCCCCTCGATGCCGTCCGCGCGCATCCGGGCGGCGGCGCGCTTCCGGACTTCCTGGTCGAGGAACGCCTTGCTGCGCGATGTCCCAATGATCGTCCCGCCCCGCTGGATGATGTTGCCCACCGCGCGGTCATCAAGCTCGACGAAGTTCGCTTCGACATACCCGGTAAACCCGTCGATGTAGCCCACCATCGTGGCGCCGTTCGATGTCGCCGTGCGCACCGCCGCCCGGATAGCGGCATTCATGCCGGGGCCGTCGCCCCCGCTCGTCAGAATCCCGAGTCGTTTCATGGCATCCTACTGTGCTGCCCGCGGGTCAACGTCGCAAGTTGGGAACCTGCCGATGCACCGTCCGGGCCACCCCTGGCATCCGTTGCCCGCCAATCCGGTCGTCCCTAGCATTCGGGGATGCAGCCGATGCTCCTGGTGCTCCGCCGTAACCGCGTCATCGCCGGCGCCGTTGCCGGTGCCGTCGCCGCTGTTGCAGTCGCGGTCGCTGCCGTGGCCATCCTCGGCGGTGGCGGGTCTTCATCCGTCGCCCCCGAGCCGTCCGCAACCGCCGCGCCGGGAGACACCGCTAACGCCACACGCGCGCCATCCCCAACCCCGCCGGCCACCCCCGTGCGCTACTTCGGCATCCTCGATGGCGCCGCGATGACTGCCGCCGAATGGGCCGAACGCAAGGATCTCCTACCGCTCGCGCTCATGCTCGACAACACTCCGAATGCCATCCCGCATTCGGGCCTCGCCCAGGCCGACCTCGTCTACGAAGCGTTTGTCGAAGGTGGCATTACCCGCCTGATGGCGGTCTACTGGCGGCGCGAAGCCGAACTCGTGCTGCCCATCCGCTCCGCCCGGACGCCGTTCGTCATCTGGGCCACCGAACTCGGTGCCCTCTACGGCCACGCAGGCAGCGCAACCACTCCCAACGATGCAAACGCGACCGGCCAGATCGTCGAGTGGGGCGTCAAGGACCTCAATGCGTTCTCGCCCGGAGCGAATACCGCGTACCACCGGGTCCCGGAACGGTACGCCCCGTACAACCTGGCGACGACGACTCGCAAGCTCCGGGGAATCGCGGCCAACCTCGGTTTCGCCGGGCCCCCGGCCCTGGCGCCCTGGAAATTCCGCGGCGCCGGGGATCCCGCCCCGGGTGACCGGGCCGAAGGCATCGAAATCGACTTCCAGGGCAGCCGCCATGGCTGGCAGCTCGTCCAATGGAAGTGGGACCCCGGCGCCAGTGCCTACGCCCGGTACCAGTTCGGCGGGCCCCACATCGACGCCGCAACGGGGGAACAGCTCAAGTTCACCACCGTGATTGTCATGGTCGCCCCCGGCCAGGTCGTCGATGACGCTGGACACGTGCTCCTCGATCAACTGGGCGAAGGCCCAGCGACGGTCTTCACGGGCGGCCGGGCGATCAAGGGCACCTGGAGGAAGCCCGAGCGCGAATCACGCACGCGGTTTTTCGATGAGTCCGGCCAGGAGATCGCGTTCGAACGCGGGCCGATCTTCATCGAGGTTATCGGCCAGCAGAGCAATCTCACGGTGACGGCATCGGCCGCCGGACTTCCCGATCTGCCGGAGTACGAGCCCCCGCCACCCGGCAGCGGCCCCGTGGCCCCGGACGACACGGACGAGCCCGGCGAGCCGTCACCCACGGCCACGGCCACGGTCTCCGCGACGGCCAGCCCATCGGGCTCGGCCACCCCGCCTGCGGCCAGCCCAACCAGTGCCGCTTCGCCTGCCGCGAGTCCGAGTCCTACCGGGACGGCTGGCCCGCCCCCGGCCAGCGCCTCGCCCGGCGCCATGACCCCTCCGCCCGGCGCTAGCCAGTCCACGACGGCGGAACCCGAGGCTACGGCGACGCCCGGGGTCAGTCCGGCGACACAGGTTAGCCTGCCGTAATTGCTGGCCAGGTGGGTGGCATGGACGCCTGTGGTTGTGGCTGAAGAGGGGGAGTCGGATGCCCGCGCAAAGACGGCTCCAGGATCGCCCCGGTGGCCGACGTGCGGAGCTGAACGGGCCCACCCCTTCGGCCGGGGCCCGGCTTCATCGCCACTCCCGAATTACGAGACACCATAACCGGCTGCCGGCGCTTCGGCCTCTAGGCTCGCGGTGGCGTAATGTTTCCGAGCACCAGGTCGCTAATCAGATCGGCTATTTCGATGATGCTGGCCGGGCCTTCGTGTTTGAACCAGACAGACAGATGATTCGTCATCGAGAAGAGGAGATTTACATACACCGGGATAAACTTCGACGGCGCTGATATTTCACCACTCTCCAGCGCCTTCCAAAACAGGTCCTCGTAGAGGCGGTGGTATTGGCGGCGAACGTCGCGCACCTCACGGCCACGGGCACCGCCCAGCCACTTCGCCTCGGCCAGGAAGACTTGCATTACGTCGGGATGGTTTACGGTGTACTGTGCATGGAGGGAGACGAGGCGCCGAAGTTTCGTGGCGAAGTCGGCCTTATCGTCAGCGCTTATGAGCTGAGCGTTCTCGATGAGCGAATCGAGCGCACCACTGAGGACCTGGTACAGCAGGTCCTCTTTTGATTCGACCCAATGATAGACGCTCGCCTTGTGGATCCCCGTGGCCGCCGCAATTTCGCCTATGGAGGTGCCATGAAATCCACGGCGGCCAAACAGGCGGGTGGCAGCCTGGAGGAGATCATCCTTGCGGCTGGCATGGGGCGCTGAGACGGGGATCTCAGCGCTTTTCTTCCCGTTCGCGCCCGCGAAGTAACTCGAGGTTCCACCGCTCTTCATCGCACGCTCATCATCGGGCATGACTAGACCATTCTGCCATCACCGGCTGGCTTGGGCAAAGATCTTGGCGTAGGTCTCGCTGCGTGCTGCCGCCTTTTGCATTTCGGCGCGGCGTTCCTCCGGTGTGGCCATCTTTTCCATGACCTCATAGTCCAGTTCCAGGGCATCTGAAAGCGGCATGTTGATGCCCCGGTTCACGAGGAACTTGGTCGCGTGGAGGGCATATGGCGCCCGGAGCGCGAGGCGTTCGGCGAACTCCAACCCGCGGGTGTGCAGGTTGGCCGCATCGACGCACTCGTCAACCAGGCCAAGTTCGGCGGCCCGGGAGGCCGGGATCGCATCGCCGGTCATCACGAGGTACTTGGTCCGCGCGGGGCCGACGAGACGGAGCAGCCGTTGAGGCCCACCCGCTGCGGGGAGCGCTCCAAATTGGATTTCCGGCAGGCCAATGGAGACGGAACTGGCCGCGATCCTGAAATCGCAGGCGAGCGCGAGTTCGGTCCCGCCGCCCATGCACGAGCCATTGATCAGCGCAATCACCGGCATGGGAAGTGCTTCCAGGAGGTCGAAGGCGCGGCGCACATCCCATATCCAACTGGCGGGCTTGTTGGCTTCCTTCAGGTCGGCGCCGGCGCAAAAGAAGCGTCCGGCGCCGGTGATCATCAGGACTCTGCACGCCGTTCCGAAGCGCACCTCGTTGATGCCGGCAGTGAGGTCGGTCACCAGCTGAGAACTGAGGCTGTTCCCAGCTTCCGGGCGGTTGAGGGTCAGGCGGGCAATCTCGGGCGCGGGCCAATCCAACTCGATGGTGGGAAAGTGGTGATTCTCGGGCATGCGAACGCTCCTACTTCTCGTAGACCATGACGACGACGCCGCCGACACCAGCGTTCTGCTGGAGCCCGATCTTCGGCCGGTTGGGGACCTGGCGGGCGCCCGCTTCTCCGCGGAGCTGGCGCATGAGTTCGATCGCCTGGGCGGCGCCGGTAGCCCCGACCGGGTGGCCGCGGCTGATGAGGCCACCATCCGTGTTCACCGGGAAGCGACCATTGATATCGGTCTCGCCACGAAGGACCAGGTCGGCGCCTTCGCCCGGCTTGCAGTATTCCAGCTCCTCGATCGTGAGCACCTCACCCGGGGTGAACGCGTCGTGTACCTGGGTGACACCAACGTCGGAGGGGCCCACGCCTGCCCGCGTATAGGCCTCGTGGGCGAGGCGGCTAACGGTGCCCTCGGCCAGCTCGTCAACAGCGGAGGCGGCGGTGTTGGCGACGTACTTCTGCGTTCCCGCCGCCCAACCCGCGACGCGGACCCACTTGTCGGGCGTCGAATACCGGCGGGCTGCCTTTTCGGAGCAGAGGATCACCGCGGACGCACCATCCGAAGTCGGCGAGCACTGGAGCAGCGTGAGCGGGTCGGAGATCATCCGCGAAGCCTTGACTTCCTCGATGGTGACTGGCTTCTGATACTGGGCGTTCGGATTGAGCGCCCCGAGCTTATGCGACTTCACCGAGACGTAGGCGAAGGCATCGGCTGACGCTTCGTATTTCGCCATATAGGCTTTGGCGTTCAGCGCGTAGGCGCTTGGGAGCACCGAGAGCCCCATCTTGTAGTCGTAGCTCCCTACGGGCACGATGTTGAGCAGTCCCCGGGTCATCTTTTCGAAGCCCGCCACGAGGGCGACGTCGAAGAGGCCGTTCGCGATTGCCCAATAGGCCTGGCGAAGGGCCGTGGATGAACTTGCGCAGGCCAGCTCCACGTTCACGATCGGGATGCCCGTCTCGCCGAACTGGCTTACGACGCGAAGACCGGCCCCCATGCCCTGGTAGACGTGCCCGCAGTAGGCGACTTCGATGTCCTCGAACGGGACGCCGGAATCATCGAGCGCCTGCTGGATCGCGACCCGCCCAATCTCCTCGATCGACTTGTCCGGGTACCGGCCAAACGGGTGGAGGCCGCCCCCGACGAGATACACGTTACGGTCGTTGGAACTCATTCACTTGCTCGCTTTCAGTTATGGGTGGGCCTAGGCAACCGGCCTGAAGACATACGCCGCCTTTGTACCGGTGGCGTCATCCATGAGGGCCAGCTCCAATGCGACGGGCTGCCCGATCTTCACCTCTTCGACATTCACGCCCTTGGCGTTCACGGTCTTTACCGTCACGCCTTCAGGCAGGGCGATCGTTGCGAGGACGTAGGGCGGTTCCGGGAAAACGTCCGGGAGCACCTGGTAGACGGTGGTGCAGGAGGTGATTTTGCCGGTCTTCGAGAGCTTGACTGCCTTTACCGCCTCCTTGCAGCATGCGGCGCAGTAGCGCCGCATGGGATGAAACGTCGCCCCACACGCCTCGCACCGGCCACCGACGACATCCCAGTCAGTAGCAGAGCGAACCTCGATCAGGCGCGAATCGAGGGGTGTGATTTCCTGTACTCCGGTCGAAGCCATGAGTCTCTCCTTCGATGTTGATGATTCCGCCGGCTGACCGAGCAGCCGCACCGTATTTACTGGAACATTGCCTTGGAGATGATGTAGCGCTGCGCCTCGTTTGCGCCCTCATAAATGCGGGCACCGCGAATGTCGCGGAAGAGCCGCGCGAGCGGCAGTTCTTCACAGTATCCCAGGCCGCCGTGAACCTGGATGGCCCGGTCGATCACACGCTGGGCGGTTTCGGTTGCATAGGCCTTAGCCATCGATGCCTCGACGCGGAAGTCCTCCCCCTGGTCCGCCTTCCACGCTGCCTGGTACGTAATCAGCCGGGCGCTCTGGAGCTCCATCATTGAATCCACAAGCATCCACTGGATTCCCTGCTTGGCCGCGAGCACCGAGCCCAGGACTTCGCGGACCTTCACGTAGTTCACTGCCAGGTCGTGGGCGTACTGGGCCGATCCGACGGCCTCGATGGCGACTTTCACCCGCGCTCCGGTGATGCTGGTGAGGAACTGTCGCAGGCCGGTACCTTCCTGCCCGAGCATGTTGGCGTGCGGCACGACGCAGTTGTCAAAATGGAGCACGTATTGGTTGAAGCCGCGATGGCCCATCATGACCTGGCGGCGGCCCACCGTGAAGCCCGGCGTACCCTTCTCGACGATGAACCCGCTAATCCCGCCGTGCTTGCGCCGCTCGGGGTCGGTCACCGCGTACACAATCCCCCACGCGGCGTGGTCCACGCCGCTGATGAAGTGCTTCGTGCCGTTGATCACCCAATTGTCGCCATCGCGCCGCGCGGTGGTCTCCATTGCCCCGTTATCCGTCCCGGCGTTGGGCTCGGTCATGGCGGCGAAGCTTCGCACTTCACCCCGAAATGCGGGCATGAAGAACTTCTCCCGCTGATATTCGGTCGCGCTTTCAAGCCGAAGGGGGCTGCCACTGTCGACGTAGCTCCGAAGCACGTACGACGTGGCCCCGAGTTCCTCACGTACAAGAGTCTGGGGCACGAGCGTGGTCAGCCCCCCTCCGCCGAGGCTCTCCGGGGCGAAGGCACCCCACAGGCCGTACCGCTTTGATTCCGCGACAAGGCGTGCGTGAAGCTCGTCGCTGACGTCGGCCGTCTCCTCGACTTCTTCCTCGACGGGCCTGAGCACTTCCGCAACGAACTTACGCGTAAGCGCCTTGATCTGCCTATACTCCGTGGGAATCCCGAAGTCCATGATTACCCCCTACCGAACGAACGGTTGATGGCGGCACTATAGGCTCGGGCTTTTTGCCCGTCAAGCAGAGACCCGGTTCCGGGCGGCGCCGCGGCGGCGGCCGCGGGAGGCTCGCGCGCATCATATCCCGGCGGACCTGGCGGTGGCGTTAGCGGTCCAGGCCGGGACCTTGCGTCTGGATTGCTCCCTTCCAACAGCGTAACCGCCGTGAGTAGGCCGCCAGGTGATCGGGTCCGAAGTGAGTCGGTCTCCTGGGCGGGTGAGGCCCGGAGCCGGCAGGGGGAGCCCGGGCCCGGTCGAAAGGGGCACGGTTCAAGTGCTCTTCATATGGTGCTCTTTCTATTTATGGTGGTGAATCACATCGGCGAGGTAGTCATGGGACGGGCAGTTGGCGAGGCGGATGAGCCGGCGCCCCCTCGTGCCGAACCACTGTTCTACCCGGTTGCCGGTCCGGATGGCGACGACGGCCAACAGGTTCAAGGCGCAGGGTTCGTATTCGGGCTCGACCTGGCGCGGGCTGCCGGGCCGGGCCGCACGGGTGCGGCAAACGTGTCCACCCGCCGATGCGGGCGACCACTTCGTCGTGCTCCGGGGGACGGGTGTAGAGATCGCCGATCAATCGGACCCGATTGACGCGGCAGACGTCGCGCGGCAGGCCGCGCTCGGACGGCAGCTCGCAGGCCAGCTTGACGGCGGCCCACCGGGACGCTGGAGCCGTCCTCCTCCTTCCATGAATCACCGAGACGCCATCCCTGGGCCTCTATCCTTGACAGGGGTCTGCGGCGGCCCATAGACTCTGCCGCACTTCCGGCCGTTCGGTCGGTCATGGGCACAGCTGAAGAAGGAGGGGGAGAGCGACCATGGGTCTGGGAACTGCCTTGGACTTGCACGTGCACACCACGATAGGGTCGCTCGATTCGTCTCTCCTGCCCGGCGCGCTCACCGCCGCGCTCCACTCCGAGGGGCTCGATGGGGCATTGGTCGCGGAACACCTTGCGCCCTGGTCGGAGCGCGTCGCCGACCAGTACCGCCGCAGCGACCAGTTGCTTATGGCGGGGATTGAGCTGGCGTTCGGGGCGGCCCCCCCGCTCGTCCTTGGGCCGGCGTCGATTTTCCCCGAGCGTGCCCCCCCCCTTCGCTGGGCGCCGACGGCGGCGGCGGCGGCCGCCCCGGGTCGCACGGAGGCGCGCGCGATGGTCGTCCTCGCCCATCCGTTCCGGTATCACCGGGAGCGTTGGCGTGCCGATCCGGTTCAGGCGGTGGCCGGGCGTGAGCTTCTCGGCTACGTCGATGCCATCGAAGTGGTGAATGGAGCCTGTACCGACGAAGAGAACGAGATGGCCTTCGAACTGGCACGGCTTACGGGCCTGCCCATGACTGGCGGAAGCGATGCCCACGAAGGCCGCGCGGTTGGCTATGCGGTCACGCACCTCAAGTGCACCGCCACCAGCGCGGCCGACGTCATCGAAATGATCCTTGGGGGACAGAGCGAGGTACTGGTGCGAGAACAAAGGAGGAAGCGTCAATGGGACAGAACCGGGGCACAGACAGGGCGATGAAGGTGGTGCCGGCCGCCGAGGCGGCGGCGTTGGTCAGGAGCGGCGACAACGTCGTCCTCGGCATGGCGTCGCCACTGATGACGCCGTTCACGTTTGTCAGGGCTCTGGCGGCACGCGCGACGGAGTTGCGTGGCGTCAGGGTCGATACCAGCTGGACGCTTGGAGGCGCCGGCCTCCTGGTGCCGGGAACCGAAGACTCGTGGTCGATATCCACCATGTTTGCGGCGGACGTCGAGTCGGCCGCACTCAGTGCGAACAGGCCCCAGGCAAACTACGTTCCCATGAACCCTTCGTTCATGGGATACATGGCGGGCTATCCCCAGCGCGAGGAGTTGACCGCTCGCTACACCAGGGCGGACGTGTTCGCGGTGGCTGTTACGCCGCCGAACAGCGCGGGGTATGTGACCTTTGGTTCGAACCTGTGGAATGCGCGGGCGCAGGCACGCAACGCGCAAATCGTCATCGGGGAGATCAAGCGGGACCTGCCCATCATCCCGGGTGGCGACAACTGGCTGCCGGCTGAGGCGTTCGACTATTTCGTCGAATCGGAGCCATGGGAATTCCCGCCGATCTTCGGCGAAACACCGGACGAGGAAGTCGATCCGAGCCAGGTATGTGCGCTCTATACGGCTGAACTGGTCAACAACGGCGACACCGTCATGTTCGGCGGTGGAGCCATGCCGATGCGCCTCGCACCGTACCTCGAGGACAAAGAGGATCTTGGCTGCCATAGCGAGGTCGTCTTCCCGGTGGATCTCGCTCGCAAAGGCGTCATCAACAACAAGAAGCGGAATCTTGTACCCGGGAAGACATCGCTCACCGGCTTCATCCCGAAATCAGAGGCGGACCGGCAATGGGTGGATGGCAACCCGACGATCGACCTCCGCGATATGCATCTCAATAACCACCCCAGGTACATCGCCCAAAACGACAACTTGATCGCCATTAATGCCCCGCTGGAGATCACACTCTGGGGCGAGATCGGCTGCGAACGCGTCGGGCCACGCTACTTCCGCGGCGTCGGGGGCCAGGTCGAGTTCGTCATCGGGGCGCTCCTGTCAAAAGGCGGCCGCTCCGTCCACTCAGTGTTGTCGCGAAAAAAGACCGCCGAGGGAAGCTACGTCTCCACCATCGTCCCCGAGTTCACGCCTCCGGGAGCCGCAAGCATATCCCGGCAGCTCGCCGACATCGTCGTCACGGAATACGGCGTTGCCCGGCTGATGGGAAAGACGGAACGTGAGCGTGCCGAGGCCCTCATCTCGATTGCTCATCCGGACTTCCGGCCAGCGCTGCGCGAAGCGGCCCGCAAGGCCATGGGTCTCGAAACGCGGACCTTTGCCGGAGGGGGGCCGGGCGAATGAGTGCCGGGAACCGGCCCCTCTCCGGTCTGCGCGTCCTCAGCCTCGCGCAGCAGCTGCCCGGCCCCTACTGCGGATTGCTGCTCGCCGATCTCGGGGCGGAGGTCATCCTCATCGAACAGATTCCGGCCGGCGACCCGGCGCGGGTGTTCCCGGACCTGTTCGAGGTGACGAACCGCTCCAAGAAGAGCGTTGCGCTGGATCTCAAGCACCCGGCCGGCCTGGAAGCATTCAAGAGGCTCGCGGCCACGGCACAGGTCGTCCTCGAGGGCTTCCGCCCCGGCGTTGCCGAGCGGCTCGGGATCGATTTCGAGTCAGTCAAGGCTGTCCGGCCTGACGTCATCTATTGCTCGATCAGCGGCTACGGGCAGACCGGCCCGGCGAGGCTCGTCCCCGGGCACGATCTCTCGTACCAGGCCCGCGCGGGGGCTATTGCCCCGGAGGGCGGCGGCCACTCCTCGCTCCCCATCGCGGACCTCTCGTCCGCGATGTTCGCCACGGTGGCGGTGCTCGGCATGCTTTCCGAGCGGGCCCTGGGTGGCGCACCGGCCGCCCGCTACATCGACGTGAGCATGGCGGAAAGTGTCCTCGCGTGGAACGCGATTCAAATCCGGCGCGGGATGACCGGGCAGGAAGCTGGAGGCGAACCCGCCTACGGCATGTTTGCCACCGCCGACGGGTACCTGACCTTGAGCATTGCTCATGAAGACCACTTCTGGCGGGCGTTGTGTGCCTGCTTCCAGCGGGAGGACCTGGGTGCTCTCGGCGGCGCTGAGCGACGCGCACGGGCAACCGAGCTGGGGCTCTGGGTGCGCGAGCAGCTGGCGGCCAGGACCACCGCTGACCTCCTTGCCCTCTTCAACCGGGCCGGCGTCCCGGCCGGACCGGTCAACCTGCCACACCAAACACTCGCGGACGATCAGTTCATCGCCCGGGAGAGCTTCTTCAAGATCCAGGGGCAGGATTACGTCCGGCCCCCCTGGAGGTTCGAGGGGGATACGCCGATGGCGGAGCCAGCGCCCGCCGTGGGGATGCACACCCGCGCCTATCTGCGGGAGGTTGGCTACACAGATGCCGAGATCGCGCGTCTGCTAGCAGAAGGTGCCGCCATGAACGGCTGATTGACTTTCCGGACGTCAGGCGATCTCTCAACACACGGGGCAGCTCCATCAGGGCTCATTCCGGCAGCACAACAGGGGAACGACGATGGATAACTATTGGACAAAGCGCTTCAACCGCCGGCAGGTGATGAGGGGTGCGGGCGGCCTTGCAGGCGTGGGCGCACTCATGGCAATCGGCGCCGCCTGTGGCGATGACGACGACTCCGACGAGACGGAGGAAACGCCGGCACCGGGCCTCGGGACATCGCCGGCCGGTCAACCCACACCGTCCACGGCGCAGCCGCGCAGCGGGGGGACACTGCGCATGGCCACGCAGTACGAGCCGCCGCACCTCGACCCGATCGCCATCCTTGCGGCCGGGACCCACACCGCGGTGGGCGCGGCCTACAGCAAGCTGATCAAGTTCAAGGCCGGGGAGGGCGTATCCCCCACCAACTTCGACGTGGAGCCAGACCTCGCGGGGCTGCCGGAGCAGCCCGACGCGTCAACCTACATCTTCACGCTCAAGCAGGGTGTGAAGTTCCACAACGTCGCCCCGGTCAACGGGCGCGAGCTGACCGCGGAAGACGTGAAATATACCTTCGATCGCATCCGTGACCCCGCGATCAAGAGCCCCCAGTCATACATCTTCGCAAACGTCGACCGGTACGAGGTCATGGACGCCTACACGCTGAAGATCACGATGAAGCGGCCGCAGGCGGTATTCCTGAACTATATCGGCGGTTCGTACACGTGGATCGTCGCCCGCGAGGTCGCGGAAGCTGGTCAGCTGAATGCAAAAGCGATCGGCACCGGCGCATTCATGCTAACCGAGTATTCGCCCGCGCAACGCCTCGTCTACAAGAAGCACCCGGAATACTTTGTATCCGGGCGCCCGTACCTGGACGGGGTGGAAAAGCTGATCGTCCCGGAATACAGCACCCGAACGAACAGCTTCCGCTCGGGTGGGCTCGACATCGTAGATGCGGCTTCGAGCGCCGACGCGAAGGACCTCGCCCAAAGCAATGGCAAGGTGCTGGAGTACGCCACTGCTGGTGGCGGGTTCGTCTTCCTGAACCAGCGGGCCGTCGACAACACCATATTCCGTGACCCGCGCGTCCGGCAGGCGCTGATGCTCGGGGCAAACTGGGAGCAACTCAACCAGGTCGCTTACAAGGGCGACGGCGTCATTCAAGGCCCGCTCCCCGTCGCGTTCGGCCCGGAGTGGGCGCTCACCAGCGAGGAAATCCTGCAGGCGTACTACAAGAACGACCCGGCGGCGGCCAAGCGGCTACTGGAAGATGCCGGCGCCTCTGGCACGTCGATGAAGGGCATTCAGTACAACTACGGGCAGAACTACCTCGATGCGGCCCAGGTCTTCGTGCAGCAGTGGAAGCAGATTGGTTTCGAGCTGAGCATTTCCCAGGTGGAATATGCGGCCAGCATCAATGCTCTTCAAAACCCGGAATCTCACTTCACCGTGAACGTCAGCGCCCAGTCTCCCTTCACGAGCGTGGACGAATGGCTTGGGCAATTCAGGACCGGAAACCCGCGGAATTTCCAGGGAGTTTCCGACCCGCAGTACGATGCACTGGTTGACAGGTTCTCGGCCAGCATGGACGACAAGGAGCGCAAGGAACTCGCGAAGGAGGCCCAGCATCTGCTACTCAGCAATGCCTACGCGATTCCCCTCTGCGGCCAGAAGAGCTTCAGCGTGATGAAGAAGACCGTGCATGGTTACGCCCCCCACCAGGGCTACGGGGATCTCGCGTTTCCCGGGACCTGGCTGGAAGCCTGAGGTGCCAGCCACCCTTATCCCATTGGAGATTACGCTTGGCTTCGTACCTTATTCGTCGTCTGCTGCTCGCCGTACTGACCATCATTGGTGCGTCGATGCTCGTCTTCTTCGCCATACGCCTCGCTCCCGGCGATGTCGTGGAAGTGAGCCTCGGCGAATCTGGACATCTGAGCCCGGAGCAGGTGGAGGAGGCAAAGCACGAACTTGGGCTTGACGATCCTGTCTATGTCCAGTATTTGGATTGGATCGGATCAGCCATACGGGGCGATCTCGGCGACTCCCTTTGGACCGGGAGGCCCGTGGTGGATCAGCTCACTGACCGCTGGGCGCTGACAGCGGAGATGGCCCTTGCGGCGATAATCGTGTCGCTGCTCGTGGGCATCCCCATCGGCGTGATCTCGGCGCTCAGGCAGAACACAGTCCTGGACTATGTCCTGCGGCTGCTGAACGTACTCGGTCAGGCCATGCCAAGCTTCTGGATCGCGATCCTCATCTGGACGCTTCCGGCGATCTGGTGGGGTTGGACTCCTCCGCTGGGCTACGTGACGCTTGCCGAGGACCCGGCCAAGCACCTTCAGCAGATCTTGATCCCGGCCGGGGTCCTCGGCATCGCTCTTGCGGCGACGACCATGCGGCTTACCCGTTCATCGTTACTCGAGGTGCTCCGCGAGGACTATGTCCGGACGGCCCGCGCCAAGGGGCTCGCGTTGCGCGTCATTGTGGTGCGCCACGCGATGCGCAATGCGCTGATGCCGCTGGTCACGATCATGGGCGTCCAGTTGGGCGCCCTCCTGGCCGGGACGGTGATTATCGAGCAGGTCTTCGCGCTTCCCGGAGTCGGCCGGCTCACTCTCGATGCCATCCTCAACCGGGATTACACGCAACTCCAGGCCAACATGCTCATCTTTTCGGTGGTAATCGTACTGCTGAATCTCGCTGTGGACCTGACCTACCCCATCCTCGACCCCAGGATTCGCTACTCGTGACGTCGGTAACTATGCCGGATCTCGCCCCTCTGCCGCGGCGCGGCCGTCTTCCCAGCCTGACCAGGTGGTGCCGGCGGTATAAAGTCGCCGCGGTGGCGGCGGGGTTTCTCATCTTCCTCGCCCTGGCTGCCATCTTCGCGCCCTTGGTATCGCCGTACGAGCCCGAGGAGTTCGTTTCCGGAGGCGTGTTAAGAAGTCCCAACAGTTCGCAGCTCCTCGGTGGCGACGAACTCGGGCGGGATATCCTCACCCGCCTCATCTATGGTGGTCGCATCAGTCTCAGGATTAGTGCGGTCGCGGTTATCGCCGCCACGATCGTTGGAACCATGGTGGGTGTTTTCTCGGGGACGCGTGGTGGCGTCATCGATGTCATCATCCAGCGGGTCATCGATACGATGATGGTCTTTCCACCCCTGCTGCTCGCGCTCCTGCTGGTGGCTCTCTCTGACCCGGGGATTAGCAGCATCACCATCGCGATAGCCGTGCCCTACATACCGGTAATGGTGCGGCTGGTACGGTCAAACGTTATCTCCGTGAAGGAAACGGCATATGTGGAAGCGGCGCGTTCGATCGGCGCCAGTTACTTTCGCATATCGCTGCAACATATCCTTCCGAACGTGCTCGCGCCCGTCCTGGTTCTCGCTTCGGTGATGGCCGGGAACGCGCTGATCGCTGAGGCTTCGCTTAGCTTCCTCGGTCTCAGCATCCCTCCACCGGAGCCCACCTGGGGAGGCATGTTGAGTGGTGCCAGCCGCCAGTACTTCACCCAGGCACCATGGATGGCCATCGCGCCCGGCGTACTCATCACGCTCGTCGTGATGTCCCTCAACATGTTTGGGGACTCGCTTCGCGACAGCCTGGACCCTCGACTTCGGAACCGCTGAATCAGCGCCTCGATCAATCAGCTCAAGCAGGAGTTATAGCCAATGGATCTCGAACTCTCAGGGAAGGTCGCACTCGTCACCGGCGGCGGCCAACACATCGGCGCGGCCATCTGCCGTGCCCTGGCCGCGGAGGGCGCCGCGGTAGCGGTGAACGACCTCCGGGAGGAGCGTGCGCAGGCCGTCGCGGATGACATTGTTGGCCGCGGAGGCCGGGCCATTGCGGTTGCCGCCGACGTGACGGACGGTGAACGGGTCCGAGCGATGGTTGAGCGGGCATCCGCGGAACTCGGCCCCATCACGATCCTCGTGAATAACGCGGGCATCCACCCGAAGGGCACGGCTGGCACGAACCTGAAGTTCATGGAGACGACCCGTGAAAACTGGGCGGCGGACATTGAGCTCATCCAGTTCGGCGTCCTCAACCTGTGCCACCATGTCTTGCCAGGGATGTGCGAGGCCGGCGGCGGCAAGATCGTCAACGTGATCTCCGACGCTGGAAAAGTCGGAGAGCCGCGTCTGAGCACCTATTCGATGGCAAAGGGCGGAGTGGCCGCCTTCTCGAAGGCGCTCGCGAAAGAGGTCGGACGGGATCGCATCAACGTCAACTGCGTATCGCCCGGCGCCACGCCCAACAGGCCCGATGCGTCATGGGACGATCCGCGCACCCAGCAGATCGCCAGGAACTATCCAATCGCAAGAGGTCTTGGTCGCCTTGGCATCCCGGATGATATCGCCGGGATGGTTGCGTTCCTCGCGTCCCCGCGTGCGGACTTCATCACCGGGCAACACATCAGCGTCAGCGGTGGCTACAGCATGATCGGGTGATGGCTCGAACGGGCCCGCATCCGCTGGACGCGTGAGACTCAAGGCAAACCGCGAGTTCACGTGGCCAGCCCCCGGCATGCCCCCATCGGCAGCGATCCCCTGGCGATGGGGGCAGCGACGGGCTGCTGAAAGGGAGGGCGGCCTTAGGCGAGCGCTGGCAAACCCCACGGGCCTGCGGAAGGCAATCTCCTGGGCGAGCCGGTCGAAGCCAGCGGCGCGACAGCGACGAAGAGGTTGGCCGCGCCCTTGCGGCGCGGCATTCGTAGTGCAGCCGGCGTGGGTTGGCCGGGGCAACCGGGCAGGGCAAAGGGGTCTCTTCCAGGATGAGGCAGCCCCACCGGGCGCCCGGGTTCGCGGGGCTCGGCACAGGGGCGAGCACCTCTGCCATGGCGCAAACGACGCCGGCTCGTACACTGGCGTTGAGCCATCCCCTGCGCTGGCAGAGCCTGACCGCCCCGTTTCGAGCCGAAACGCCCACCGTCGAGCGATCTCCGGCCGGCCCGCAGCACGCCAGGGTGGCGATCCCGCTACTGGTAGCCGAGATCCTGGCGGTGGAAGCGAACAAGCGCCGCCACGGTAAAGACGACGGTCCAAACCGCCAGCACGATGCCGGATTGCAGCGGGTCAGGAAACTCGAAGACTTCCCCGAATCCACTGGCTTGGGTGATTTGCGCAAGGTCGTCGCGGAACGTGCCGCCCGCGAGCTGGGAGAGACTGTCGGCGTTTCTGCTCAGGAGGAGGTCCGGGACGTTGCTCACCCAGCCGCCGGCGAGGGTCATCAGGCTCGCAACGATGGTCTCGAGAAACAGGAAGCCGACGGCGATGGATATCCCGCTGGTCGCCGACCGTCCCCACGTCGCACCAAGGACCGCCAGGGCGAAGTAGGGCGCACCCTGGAGCAACAGCCGCAGGAATGAATACAGCGAGTGCTCGAGGAACTCCAGGTCGACGAACTCCAGGGTGAATCCGCCGTCGATGACCGTGATGACCGTGCTTGTCAGGAGGGAGACTACGAGTCCGACGAGCATGCCCGCCACGACCGCTACTCCCAGCGCGATGAGCTTTGCCACCATGAGCTCGATGCGGTCGGGGTAGGCCGCAACGTTGGTCCGGAGGGTATTCCAGGCGTATTCGGAGCCGACGTTGGCGCCGACGACGACCACGACGCCAAGCAACCCGATCTCGTACAACATCGTGAGCGCAAAGGGGACTGCGTCCTCGAGGAACAGGACGGAGCGAAGGTCGCTAATCGGGATATCCTCGCGCAGGATCCGGCGCTGCTCCGGGTCGATCACGCCGCTCGCGACCCAGAGCAGTACGTACACCGTCACGATGAGGACCAGCACCACGCCCAGGGTGATCCAGTTCAGGCGGCGGCGCCAGATCTTGACCAGCTCGACTCGGATCAGACGGTGCATCGCGTTCATTCTCCCTGGGTCACTAGTAAGAACAACGACTCCAACGTCGGCGTCACCTTCGCCAGCTCGGACGCGTAGATGCCCTGTTCGGCCAGCGCCCGGTTCAACGCCGCCCTGTCCGGCCTGCCTTTCACCAGCAGCGTGCCGTCGGAGTCGGCCTCGACCGAGGTCACCAACTCAGCGCGCTTGAGTATCTCCATCGCCCGCGCCCGCGCCGAAGGCTCGACGGAGACGCGCGTGCGCTCGTCCCTGCGCAGCAGCTCCGCCATGGGGCCCTCCGCGATGAGGCTTCCACGGCGCATGATCGCCACCCGATCGCTGACTTGTTCCACCTCGTGCAGCAAGTGGCTCGAAAGGAGTACCGTCTGGCCCCCGCGCGCGAGACGAGGGATGAGCGTACGGATCTCCATGGTCCCTTCGGGGTCGAGGCCGTTGGTTGGCTCGTCGAGGACGATCAGGCGCGGTTTATGCATGAGCGTGGAGGCGATCCCGAGGCGCTGCTTCATGCCCAGGGAGTAGGAGTCAAAGGTACTCTCGGCCCGCGCGGTGAGGCCCACGGTGGCGAGCGCCTCGTCGACCGTGCCGTGATCGACCCCGCGCAATTGCGCGAGCAGCTCCAGGTTCTTCCGTCCCGAAAGGTAGGGATAGAAGGAGGGTCCTTCGACGAGCCCCCCTACGTCACGAAGCGCTGCCCGGGGCCGTTTCGAAAGGAGTTGTCCGTGGATTTCGATCGTCCCCGAAGTCGGACGGATCAATCCAAGCACCATGTTGAGCGTGGTCGACTTGCCGGATCCATTCGGCCCCAGCAGGGCGAACACTTCGCCGCGGTGGAGTTCGAGGCTAATGGACTGTACGGCGACGTCCCTCCCGTACTGCTTGCTGACCTGCCGCAAGCGGAGCACAGGGGGGTCGGGCGGTTGGTCTGGCTGCATGATGCACTCCCGTCAGCGATGGGGATGACGCTCGAAACCCCGGTCCCGCCATGCGGGAGCGGCGCGCAGCGCCTAGGCCGGGTAGCCGTCCGCGGCACCCTTTCCAGCCGTCCGCACCGTTATTGGGCCGTGCTGGCCAAATCGCGGCCTCATCATGATACGCGAGCATAGGTTCGGGAGAAATGAACACGGCCGCCGCCAGGGCGCCGGCGGCCAGGCGCGTGGTGCGCCCGGGGATCCGTCCGGTCTTCGGACAGGAGGCGGTGCATCGCTCCATGGACGCAAATGCCCGCCAGGAGTGCCGGGTGATTCGCGGCGCCTCGCCTCGCTCGCGCCGATGGCGATGGGCCCCAGAGAAGGCGCCGGGGTCGTCCTCGGGAAGCCTGGAATCACCCTCCGGTGCTGCCCGTCTCCAGGGAAGTGAACGAGCATCGAACACGTTTCGGATCTGGCGCCCCATGCCGGTCTGGAAGGTCACTCGCGAACGCGCCCCGGATGGCCCCGGGGCGCGCTGATGATGCCGCGCCGCCGACGGCTACAGGCGCTCCACCTGGAGGAAGTCGAGTTCGACCGGCGTTTCGCGCCCGAACATGTTGACGACCACCTTGACGCGGCCTTTCTCGGTGTTGATTTCGTCGACGGTTCCGACGAAGTCCTCGAAGGGGCCATCGACAATCCGGACGCTCTGGCCGGGGGTGAAGGAGACGCGCACGCGCGGCTGCTCCATGCGCATGGCCCGGAGAATGTGGTTGACCTCGTCCTGGGAGAGCGGGACCGGGCGCGTTCCAGAGCTGACGAAGCCGGTCACGCCGGTGGTGTTCCGGATCATGTGCCAGGCCTCGTCGGAATCGGGGTCGCCTTCCTTCAGCTCGATCGTCTGCACGAGGACGTACCCCGGGTAAAGCTTGCGCTTCACCGTGCGGCGCTGGCCATCGCGGATCTCGATCTCGTCCTCGGTTGGGACCACCACGTGGAAGACCTTGTCCCGGGCATCCATCTGTTCGACAGTTGCCTTAATGGCGTGGCGGACCTTGTTTTCGTGGCCGCTGTAGGTGTGGACGAAGTACCACTTGCGGCCCGGCGCGGCGATCTCCTCGTCGGTCAGTTGTTCCTGCTCGATGGAATCCTCGTCCTTGCGGCGGCGAGCCGGCCGTTTGGGGGCCTTCGCTTCGGGGTGGACGCCGGACAGGGCGGTGATGGGCAGCGGTTCGCTAGACATAATTAGAAGAACAGCCTCTCGATGATCCAGCCGAACAGGAGGTCCACACCGCCGAGGAAGAGCCCCATGATGACCGCGACGATGGCGACGACGATGGTGAGGTAGCGAGTCTCGTTGAAACTCGGCCAGGTCACCTTGCGCAATTCGGCGATGACATCGGACACGGCCCGGGGCTGGAGCCGGGAAAGGAAGCCGAAGGGGTTCCGGCGGCGGCGGGGTTCGGGGCGTGCGATGCCCGTGGAGACAGGCGCCGCGGCAGGGCGCGGCAGATGTTCGCGGATGCGCCGCGCCGAGTCGGCCGGCTGCTCGCCGCCGGTGGCGGCTGGAGCAGTGCGGCGCCGTTGTGTTCGTGCCATGCGCCTTACCGAGTCTCCCTGAAGAGCACGTGTTTGCGGAGGCCGGGGTGGTACTTCTTCAGTTCCAGCCGGTTTGCATCGTTGCGCCGGTTCTTTTGCGTGGTATAGCGAAAGACCGGCCCTTCCGTGCTCTGCATCTGGATGATGATGCGATCGCCCTTGTTCTTGGCCATTTCGGTCTGCTCCCGCTCGCCTAGGCGAGGATTTTGGTGACGACGCCGGCGCCGAC
>DAOKYT010000015.1:37675-49541 GCA_035326025.1 Tepidiformaceae bacterium | reverse complement strand
ACGAGGCGGGCGTCCGGGAGGCGTTCGACCATCTGTTGGGCAATTTGGCGCGAGAAGACTTTGCTCTTTTCGGCGCGGATGACGAGGGTCGGGCAGGTGATGTGTTCGAGGCTTTCCCAGAGGTAGGGGATCTCGGCGATGGCGCCGCGCCCGGTGGCCTGGTGGATGGAAGGGTCGAAACGGAAGACGAGGTTGCCCGTCGCCTCATCGAGGGTCAGGGAGGCTGCCATCTGGCGTTCGAGGAACTCCCTGGGCCGGCCGGGGTAGAGCCCGGCGTAGTACGCGAGGGCCTCGGCTTCGGTGGCGAAGCCGGGCGCTTTCCGGGCATCGCCGGTGGTGCGGCGGATGCCGCGGGCCCCCTCTTCGGCCATCTGGGGGCCCATGTCGGCGAGGACCAGGTGCTTGAGGCGGTGGCTGTGGTCGCGGGCGTAGGACATGGCGACGCGGCTGCCGATGCTGTGGGCGACGAGGTCGAAGGCTTCGAAGTCCATTTCTTCGACGAAGCCGCGGAGGTCCATGGCGAAGGCCCAGACGAGGTAGCCGCCGGGGGCGTGTTCGCTTTCGCCGTGGCCGCGGAGGTCGGGGGCGTAGACGGACCAGCGGTCGATGAAGCGTTCGGCGATGTGCTCCCAGTAGCGGGCGTTGTTCATGAGGCCGTGGAGGAAGACGACGGGGTCGTTGGCGACATCGCCCCAGCGGATGTAGTGGTGGCGGAGGCCGTGGATGGTGAGGTAGCCGTGCTCGCCGGTCATCATGGGTCGTGTTCCTCGCCGGCCCATTCTCCGGGTGCGGCTGGCGGTTGTCGAACCGGCGATAGTGCTGCCCGGAAAGGCCACGGAGGCTCGCCGATTCAGTTGGCGAGCCTCCGTGGCGTGCGGCCGGCTGGAGACGGGTCAGCGAGCCGGTGGGTTCCTGCGGGCGCTCATCGCGGCGAGGGCGGACGCGCCGAGGATGGCGAGGACGAGCGCGGTGGCCGCCAGGGTGGCCGTGATGGCGGTGCGGTCCTGGGCGAGGCTGGTACCGGTGTTGGGAGGAGCGGGCGGGTTGGTGGCCGGAACGGCCGAACTCAGCGGCTTGCCCGGTGTGCCCACCCAGGTCCAGGCCATCGAGGACGCGTCCGGGCCATCGTTCCGCATCCAGCCGGGGCGGCCTTCGTACATGGCCGCCTGGGAACCGGGCCCGTAGGACTCGGCTCCCCCGTCGAGGTAGGCGTAGCCGATCTTTCCGGAGAGGTGGATCATGAGGTGGAACTCATTCATGACGTGGTTGGCGGTCCTGTACCCAACGTCGTACACGGCAGCCATCTGGACCACGTCGACGACCCCGGGGGCGTTGGACATGGTCCGGCGGGCGGTGGCAAACACCTTGACTCCAGCGGGCGAAAGGAGGTGGACATCGGTGACGGCGCCGACCTCGACGAGCGTGGAGACGAACAGCCGGGCGGCCGGGGATGTACTGGTGTTGGCCAGGGTGAGCTTCGCTCCGGCCGGGACGGCAACGCCTTTGGCGGCGACAACCGTTTGGGCGTCACCGTCGACGGTTACGGTGAGTTCGCCTGAAAGGACGGAGAGGTAGTGGGGCATCCCGGTGGTGATGACGTGGGAGGTCGATCCGGGGTTGAAGTCGATGATGCTTTCGACGAGGTCGAAGGTGGAGGCCGGTGCGGCGACGCCTTTGAACGGCACGTTGAGGATTGATTTGGCGGCGGGGGCCTGCGCGGCGGCGGTGCCGAGAGGGAGGGCAGCGGCCAGCAGGACGAGTACGAGCAGGGGGAGCCATCGCATCCGGAGCGAGGGGCGGGATGGGGTTGCCATGGGAGTTTCCTTGGGGAGTGCGCGATGTGCCGCGGAGTGGGTGGTACGACAGGGGGTATGGCGAGCGGCGGCCGGGGGCGCTCGTTCCCCGGCGACCGGCGGGGCCGAGGGACTCAGCCTCTGCAGGTGAAGGCGACGTCGTAAGGGGGAAGGGGCAAGGTTTCCGAAGAGAGCGTGAGCGTCATCACGAAGTTTTCGCCGCTCCCTTTGCTGACGACGTTGTATCGGAGCTCGTCGGTAAGGGGCGCCATGTTGGGCCAGTCCCAGTGCTCCATGAGCTTGGTGGCGTTGAACACGTATTCGGTGCCGTCCTTGTCCGTACCGGTGTAGTGAATGTTGTAGCGCATCATCGTCGTGTCTTGCGGCGTGGTGTACCAGACCGTGTGGATGGTGCCGGCGAGCGTGATGCTCTGACCGTTGCATGGGTTCACGACGCTCCTGCTCACGTTGAACCAGGCATTCTCGATGACCTCCGCCGAGGCGGACCTGGAGCCCACGCCGACGGCTGTGAGGCTGAGGACGAGCGCGAACAACGCGCCAACTACGATTCTGCGAGACATTTCTCTTCTCCTTGCGGGATGACCCTCCCGCGGGGGCTTGGCCAGGGCGAGTGCGGCCGTTGTGGCCGCCTCCGCACGGGGACGACCGCCACGCGGCGGCTTTCTCTGCTGCATTCGGCCCTCCTTGCCGCGCTGGCCGGGTGACCCGCCGGGCGCCGATGGCCCTGGGGCGGTTGGGCGTCCGGCGAGTCCGCCGGCACAGCCCATCCTCGGCGCGAGGAGATGCGGCCGCTTCCGTGGAACTGCGTAACTTCTCGGTGCCGCGAAGGTAGGACGGCGGGGGAAATGGCACGGACTACGCAGGTCTCCAGGGAAGCGCGAATCCGCGGGGTGTCTGAGAGGGCCGTCCTGGGAGGGAGTTAGCGCGTCTGCGGGCCGAGGCCGTGGGAGAGAGCGTAGGTGGTCGCCTGGGCGCGGCCGTGCGTGTTGGTCTTGAGGTAAAGGTTGGCGATGTGCCGTTCGACGGTACGCACGCTGAGCACAAGTGCCTCGCCGATATCCTTGCTGCTCAGGCCGGTTGCGAGGAGGCGCAGGACCTCGACCTCGCGTTCGGTGAGGCTATCAGGGTGGGCCGGCGCCGAACCCGACCGGCTGCCGGTAACGCGCCGTTGAATGGCCAGGACGTGGTCTATCCAGGGCTGCGATGCACCATGGGAGGAGTAGATCGCGGTGGCCCGCTCGAAGCTCTCGAGGGCAGCGTAGCGGTAGCTTCGGCCGGCCCGGGCGAGGACCTGGCCACGGATGGTGCAGGTCTCGGCCTCGTCCCAGGGGAGGGAGTAGCGCTGGAAGGTCGCGAGTGCGCGGGCGAAATGGGCCTCAGCCTCATCCACACATCCAGCGAGGCCAGAGGTGGCGGCCTGGGCGAGTGCCACCCGGCCGGCGAGGCCGTGCCAGTCCTCGTCATGAATGATGACTTCGCGGCAGCGGGCGAGGTGGAGCTCCGCTTCGTCGGCGCGGCCACTCTCGGCGCAAAGGAGGGCCAGTTCCGCGCGCATAGCTACCTCCATGGGCACAAAAGGCGCCGAAGCGACCGCAGCCAGTCCCGCCGTCAGGAGGTCGGCCGCCTGGGCATACTTGCGCCCGGCTCGGCAGGCCTGGGCTTGCCACAAGCAGCAGCGCCACTCGTTCCAGCGGTCGCCGCGCTTTCTGAACTTCTCCTGCTCTTCAGCGAATCGAGACTCGGCGACTTCCCAGTTGTCTCTCGCCTCGATCGCTGCATCGAGTGGCCAGTCCGGGTTGGCATAAGGCAGCGCCCGGCGAGCCTCGGCGAGCCGTCCCATCAGCGCGAAGTCCCAGCCCAGTTCGGCGTACGCCACGCGCCTCTGGTGCGGTGCGTTGGCGAGCCGCGGGCTCGCAAGTTCGCGTGTCATCCACTCCAGGGCGTCAATGGCGTCCCCTAACACGAGCCCGACGATGTCGGCGCGGAGCCAGGCCGCGAAGAACGTTGCCGTACTGTTCTGGCGGTCAGCCCGTTCGTGAGCTTGTTGCATCAGTGCTTGGCCCTCGGCCATCTCACCGCAGGCCATCATTAGCCAGCCGTGAAGACTCGCGGCACTGGCCCAGAGCCCATCGCTTCCCAGACCCTCAGCAATGGTCATCGCCGATGCCGAGTGGGTCATGCCGTCTGCAGTGCGTAGCGACATGAGGGCGGCGGTCGCCATCCCCAGGTGGACGTGTCCCAGCGCGAGCTGTTCTGGCCCCGCCCTCAGGATGGGCTCGGCGGCCCGGTAGTGCTCCAAGGCGCGGTCGATGTCCAGGCTCTGCCCGAAGGTGGAGAGGCTGCGGCCGAGCTTCGAGTGGAGCCTGGCGGATTCCTGCGCGTCGCCGAGGTTTTCGAAAGAGCGCAAAGCCCGCTCCAGGTAGCTGATGCCATTCTGCCAATCGGTGACATACATGAGGTCGCCGAGTCGCTCCAAGAGGCGGGCGCGGTGTTCGGCGGATTCGCCGGAGGAAAGGCTCTCCGAAGCTTGTTGCTCCATCAGGCCAAGGGCGGCTTCCCAGTGGGCCCGGGCTTCTTCGTAGGCGAATGCTTCCTGTGCCGCTTCGCCGGCCCGTATCGAGTAATCGATGGCCTTTTCGCCATCGGCGAACGGGCCGGCCAGCCGGCAGTGAACGGCAATGGCCGAGAGGCGGGGCTCCAGGTTCCGCGCATACACATCCTCCATGGCGTGGGCCGCGCTGAGATGAAGCCGCTGCCGCCGAGGAAGGGGCAGTTCGTCCAGCAGGGCATCCCGGATGAGGGCGTGGGCGAAACGGTAGGTCGCGCCATCCTCACGGAGTATGCCCGCGCTCACTGCTTCCTCGACAGTCTGCGCGAGGGTCGGAACTTCGACATCGAGCATACGGGCGATGACCGGGAACATTTGGCCGAACTCGTCGCCGAGGACCGCCGCGGCCTCCAGGAGTCTGCGATCTCCGGGGCTGAGGCGGCTGATGCGACGGCCGATGACCTGGCGCACGCCCTCGGGAATGCCCCACTGGCGAGAGATCAGCTCGGGGTCGTCCAGGTCGCGGCCATCGGTCTGGAGGTGGCGCAAGAGCTCTTCGATAAAGAACGGGTTGCCGTTTGTCCGGGCGTACACGGCTTCGGAAAGCGGGAGGGGGATGGCCTTCCGGCCGGTGAGGGCGGCGACAAGGCTGGCGGTTTCATCCGACGATAACGGGGCGAGCGTGAACCCTTCGTAGAGGCGCTCGCGGGTAAGGTCGGCCAGGATGGAGAAGAGCGGGTGGCCGGCATCGACGCCCACAGTCCGGTAGGTGGCGGCCAAGCACAGGCGGGCGGCCGTCACGTTGCGGACGAGATGCTGGAAGAGCAGCAGGGTCGAGCGGTCGGCCCAATGGAGGTCGTCGAGGCAAATCAGAAGGCCGCGGGCCTCGGTTGAATCGGCAGCATGGAGGAAGAATTCTGAAACGGACTGGAAGAGGGCGTAGCGCTCGGACTCCGGGTCAAGGCGGCCCGGCGAGACCGGGCCGAGGCGGACGGCGACCTCCGGGAGGAGCATGGCGATTTCCGGTGCGGCCGAGACGATCGACTGGAGTTCCTCGCCGGATGAGGCCTGGACGTACTGGCGGAGGACTTCGACGAAGGGCAGGTATGGGGGCATGCCTTCGGTGTCGTAGGCACGACCGGAAAGCACGAGCCAGCCGTCTCGAAGGGCCCGGGCCGAGAATTCCCGCAAGAGGCCGGACTTGCCGATACCGGGCTCGCCGCTCAGCAGCACGACGCCGGCTTCGCCCCGTTCGGCGGCCTGCAACAGATCGGCGAGGGAAGCGAGCTCTCGCTCACGGCCCACGAAGGCCGGGCGGCGAGCTCCGATACGCGCCGGGAGGCCTGAGCCATCCGTCGAGCCAGCGAGGTCCCCTGATACCCTGGCGGGGCGACTTGCCATCGTGAGCCGGGCTTTCTCGCGCGAACGGACCGTCTATCGCATTCGCTGCGCTGGGCCTGATTCTACGCCGCGATGCAAGCGATGGTCGCTACGTTGCGGCGGGGGGCTCTTCGAAGAGCTGGAAGAGGACGCCGCCGCTGTCTTTCGGGTGGAGGAAGGTGTGCTTCTTCCAGCCTTCGTCGATGATGCCGCCGAAGGGTTCGATGCCGTTGGCGCGGAGGCCCTCGCAGGCTGCTTCGACGGAGGCGACCTCGCAGCAGATGTGGTGCATGCCCGGGCGGCGCGTGTCGATGAACTCCTGGACGACGCTCTCGGGGCGCGCGGGCTGGATGATTTCGAACTTCAAGAGGCTGCCGGGGATGGACATGATGGCGCCGTGGTAGCCGAGCCGCTCCTCGGTCCAGCGGCCTTCGACTTCGCCGCCGAAGACGCGCTGCTGCCATTCGACCTGGCGTTCGAGGCCGGGCACGGCCATGGAGACGTGGTCGATGCGCTGGAGGTTGACGGCGCCGCCGCCGGCGTTGCGGTCGAATTCGCCGGGTGAGCGGTAGGGTTCGAAGAGCTGCCAGAGGATGCCGCCGCTATCTTTCGGGTGGATGTAGGTGAGGTGCCAGAGGCCGTCGCTGGTGATGCCGCCGAAGGGCTTGATGCCGAGGCGTTCGAGCTCGGCCGCGGCTTCGTGGATGCTGTGGACTTCGACAGCGATGTGGTGGAGGCCGGGGCCCTGTTCGTCCAGGAACTTCTGCACAAAGGAGCCTTGGCCCGCCGGGGAGATGATTTCGAACTCGATATCGGTGCCACGGACCTGGGAGACGCAGCCCTCGAAGCCGGAGCCGGGGCTGGCATCCCAGGAGTGGACGAACTTGAAACCGAGCAGGCGCTCGAGCGTTTCAGCCTGCGCCTTCCAGCCCGGCGCGGCCATGCTGATGTGGTCGACGCGCTTAACGGGAAGCAAAACGGGCTCCGGGGGAGAATGTGTGGGTATGGTACGTTTGGCTCGAAGGTGCCCGCAATGACAGGCCTGCGCCGCGGGACGGTGCTGATGAATCCCGCCGCGCGGGGCGTGAACAAGGACTTCGATGGGACGCGCCTCACGCGTTACCTGGGGCGGCGGGGGGTGGAGTGCGGGCTGGTGCTGCCCTCATCGGCCGCGGAGGCGACGGCGAAGGCGCGGGAGGCGGCGGAACGGGGCGACGATATCCTGTTCGTGGTGGGCGGTGACGGTTCGGTGCGGGACGCGGCGCTGGGGCTGGCCGGTTCGGAGACGGCGCTGGCGGCGGTGCCTTCCGGCACGGTGAACATCTGGGCGCGGGAGGCGGGCATCCCGCGGGGGATGCGGGCAGCGATCGACGCGCACCTGGAGGGCCAGAGCGTGCATGTGGACCTGGGCCGGGCTGGCAAGCACTGCTTCTTGCTGATGGCGGGCGTGGGCTGGGACGCGGAGATCGTGGCGCGGGTGAACCCGCGGCTGAAGCGGGCGGCGGGCGACATCGCCTACATGCTGCAGGCGGCGTGGCTTGCGCCCGGATTGCGGCCGCGGCGGACGCGGTGGGTCACGCCGGCGGGGCCGTTCGAGGACGACCTGGCCTGGATGGTGCTGGGGAACACGCGGCTGTACGGGGGCAAGGTGCACCTGACGCCGGGGGCGGTGATCGATGACGGGCAACTGGACGTGATCGCATTCTGTCCGCGGGGGTTCGGCGAGACGCTGCGGCTGGCGGGGAAGGTGGCGCTGGGGCGGCGTGAGGACCCGCGCATCGTGCACCTGCACACGCCGGAGCTGACGATCGAGACGGCGGGGCTGGGCGTGCAGCTCGATGGGGATTACGTGGGCGAGACGCCGATGACGTTCTCCGTCGAGCCGGGGGCGCTGCTGGTGAGCGTGCCAGGGGGGCCGCTGGCGCCCATTTTCGCGCGCGAGCATGTGAACCGCCGGGAGGCGTGACGGCGCAGACGTCGCGGGGCAGACGGACGCGGAAGATGGTGGTGTGGCACGGGCGGGGGAGCTCGCGGCCACCGCGGGCGAGGGGCACGCCATCGAGGAAGGCGGTGAGCTGGCGCCCGGCAGCGCGGGGAATCATGGGGTGGCCTGCCAGGCCATCTGGTAGTGGGTTTCGCTTTCGCCGGTCAGGCGGAAGCCGAGGCGTTCGTAGAGGCGGCGGGCCGGGTTCACCTTGAGCACCTGGAGGCTGACGGGGAGGTTGCGTTGGGCCGCGCGCTGCTGGACCGAGACGAGGATGGCGGTGCCGATACCCTTGTTTTGGTGAGCGGGAAGGAGCTCGATGTTCTCGACGTGGATGCGTTCGGAGGATTCATCGAGGTCGACGAAGCCGACGAGGACGCCTTCGACATCGATGGCGAGGCGGACATCGGGCCAGTGGTTGCGGAAGTAGTCGCGCTGGAAGGCGTCGTCCCAGGGGCCCCAGGTCCGGGTGACGGAGGTTTCCATGGCGGCGCGGTGGATGGCGTAGAGGCCGTCGAGTTCGTCGCGCTGGGCGGGGCGGATGGCGTAGCGTGGTCCCATGAAACCTCCGGGCGCGATGCGCGCCACTCGGCTACGCTAGCCGGAAAAGGAGGGAGGCGCCAAGGGATGGAACCCCCGGACTTTCGCGTGATCGCTACCGATGGGGGCGAAGGAGTGACCTATACGTGCGGGTGCCCGTGCGTGCCGACGGCGCGGCCAGGCGCGGATGGTTCCGCGGGGTTCGAGCATTGCTGCTGCGGGAAGGTGCACTTCGTGGGCGAGGGTGCGGCGGCGGCGCTACGTGGCTACCTGGCCGAGCGCCAGGCGACGAAGAAGCGCGAGCCGGAATACGAGATGGGCTCGACGCGGCTGGTGGTGGCGGGCGCGGAGCGGGAGGTCGCCTGGGCGTTCCCGGTGGAGGCGAGCTGAGGGGAGGCGCGGGGTCCAGGCGGTGGATTGTCGCGTGCGGGTCGGGGGCGGGGCGGCGGTTGCGCGGCGATGGGACGTGACATCGAAGATTGGGCGAAATCCGGCATTTTTGAATCTGGACGGCCGTGAAATTTTCCCATTGAATGGGCAAATTTCTACCACTTGATGGGTAATTGGCGCGTACTGCCCCAGCGCCAGAGGGCGTCGATCGGCATCGCCCAGAGGCGCTCTCCCGCGGGCAACACCTGCTCGCCCGTGTAGAGCACCACCCCGCGGACGAAGCGGTCGCCGAGGCGGTCGCGAAGGAAGGCGAGGCCCCGCGTATCGCGCGAGTCGATGCGGGAGGCAGCCTTCACCTCGATGCCGGCGATGCGGCCATCGCGCTGTTCGAGGACGATATCGACCTCGACGCCGCCGTGGGTGCGGAAGAACCAGACCGTGGGCTGCCCATCACTCCAGGTGACCTGGCGGCGGACCTCTCCGAGGGCGAGCGCTTCGAGGAGGGGCCCGGCGACCTCGGGGTGGCGGGCGGCGCGCTCGGCGGTGGCATCGGTGAGGTAGGCGACGAGGCCGGTATCGGTGAGGAAGAGGCGCGGGCTGCGGATGAGCCGGGCACTGAGGTTGGCGGACCAGGGCCGCAGCGGCTCGAGCAGGTAGAGCGCTTCGAGGATGGCCAGGTAGCGCGTGAGGGTAGTGTTGGGGATGCGCAGGTCCCGGGAGATGTCGAGGACATTGGCGAGGCCGGCGGTGCGGGCGGCGAGCAGGCGCAGCAGGCCGGGGATGGCGGCCGTGTGGTCGATCGCGGAGATGTCGCGGAGGTCGCGCTGGATAAGGGTGGTGACGTAGGAGCCGAACCAGCGGGCGCGGCGGGCCGGGCTGGCGCGGCCCAGCACCTCGGGGTAGCCGCCGGCGATGGCGGCCTGGAGGTAGTCGTCGCGGTGGAGGGTGGAAGGGGGCAGGGTGGGGTCGTCGTCGCGGAAGATGGCATCGACGAAGCCTTCGCGGACGCCGGCGAGCTCGCCCTGGGAGAGGGTGGCGAGGGGGACGACCTCGACGCGGCCGGCAAGCGACTCGGAGATGCGGGGAAGGGCGAGGAAGTTGGCCGAGCCGGTGAGGAGGAAGCGGCCCGGGCGGGGGTCGGTATCGACCTCGCGCTTGATGGCGTTGAAGAGCTCGGGGAGGCGCTGGGCCTCATCGATGACCAGGCGCTCGTCGCGGGCCTGGGCGACGAAGGCGGCCGGGTCGGCACGGGCCTGGTCGAAGACGGCGGCATCGTCGAGGGTGAGGTAGCGGCCGCCGAGGCCGCTGGCGATGGCTCGGGCAAGCGTGGACTTGCCGCATTGGCGCGGCCCGGCGATGAAGACGACGCGGGTATCCTGGAGCGCGTCGCGCACGACCTGTTCAGCGTTTCTCCGCCACATGGTGGAAATTTTACCACAGTGTGGGAAAATTTCACCTACTCAGCCGGGGAAAATCGCACGTTCCCGGGGCGAGGGTGGGTAGCCCCCCGCAGCCCGCGGAGTGGGCCGTTCAGGAGCGCCAGGCGCGTTCGATCGTGCCGCCGCCCAGGACTTCGACATCGTCGTAGCAGGCGATGGCCTGGCCGGGGGTGAGGGCGCGCTGGCGGCGATCGAAGCGGATGACGGCCTTGCCCGGCCCGGCGGCGAGCAGCGTGGCAGGAGCCGGTCCGGCCTTGTAACGGGCCTTTGCCTGGAGCGGCGCGCCAGGGGCGGGGGCGAACCCCGCCACCCACGTGACCTCGGCCACCTCCACGGTGTCGCTGAAGAGGTCCTCTTCGGGGCCGATGGTGACGATGTTGCGGGCGGGGTCGATGGCGGTGACAAATCGTGGCTCGCCGAGGGCCACGCCGAGGCCCTTGCGCTGGCCGAGCGTATAGGCGGCGATGCCCCGGTGCTCACCCAGGACCGCGCCAGAGGCATCGCGCAGCTCGCCCGGGGCGAGCTCGATCCGCTCCGCGACGAAGGCGCGATAGTCGTTTCCGGGGACGAAGCAGATCTCGACGCTGTCGGGCTTGGCGGCGACATCGAGGCCGAGCCGGGCGGCATGGGCGCGCACCTCGTCCTTGGTCAGGCCGCCGACGGGGAGGAGGAGGCGGGAGAGCTGGTGTTGGCCGAGCATGTAGAGGACGTAGGACTGGTCCTTGGCCGGGTCGATGCCGCGGAGGAGCCGGTAGCGTCCGCCCGCGGCAGCGGGCGGCTCGACGCGGGCGTAGTGGCCGGTTGCCACATACTCCGCATCGAGGGCGGGCAGGCGGTCGAGGAGGGCGCGGTACTTGATGTGCTCGTTGCAGCGGACGCAGGGGTTGGGCGTGCGGCCGGCTGCGTATTCGGCGACGAAGCGTTCGACAACGTGCTCGCGGAACTCCTGTTCGAAGTTCATGACGTAGTGGCGGATGCCGAGCTGGCCGGCGACGCGGCGGGCATCGTCGATATCCTCGACGCTGCAGCATTGCTGGTGGCCGCTGAACTCCCCGGGGCGCTCTTCGGTCCAGAGCCGCATGGTGACACCGACGACCTCGTAGCCCTGCTCATGGAGGAGCGCGGCGGCGACGGAGGAGTCGACACCGCCGGACATGCCGACGACAACGCGGGGGCGCTTCATTGCCTGTGGTACCATTCCTTTCGCCCGCACTGGCCGGGCAAGGAGAGCGCTTTCTGGATTCGGAAACCCTGGCGCAACGGGCTGTCGACGTCCTTTCGGACCGCAAGGCGCTTGATATCGCCTTGATCGACATCTCGAAGAACGCGACCTTCACTGACTACTTTGTCATTGCGACGGCGCAATCGCCACTCCAGTTCAACGCGCTGGCGGAGTACCTGGAGCGGGACCTGGCGCCCGAAGGCGTGGACTTGCGGCACAAGGAAGGCACGCCGGACAGCGGCTGGATGCTGCTGGACTTCGGCGACGTGATCGTGCACATCTTTTCGCCGGAGCAGCGGGAGTATTACCGGCTGGAGGACCTCTGGGGGCGGACGAGCCCGGTGGTGCGGTTCGCCGGTTAGGCGGCCCCGGGCGCGGGCTCGCCGGGCGGGCCTATACTGCCCGCATGAAGCCGTGGGGCAGCCGCACGGCGCTGGCCCTGGTCGCCGCGCTCGGGCTTGCCGGGATGGCGTGCAGCGACCGGGAGGAGCCCGGCGCCGGGATGGCGGGCGATGGAGGCACGCCAGCCGGGGGGCGCTCGCCGGCCGC
>DAOKYT010000015.1:28707-37575 GCA_035326025.1 Tepidiformaceae bacterium | reverse complement strand
TACCACCGAACCGGGGCGCGGCGCCTGCGCGGGCGGTCCGAACCCGGCCATTGTGCCCGGCCAGACGAGCTCCCTCTCCGTCGTCTCGAACGGCAGGGGGCGGACCTACCTGCTCTATGCGCCGCCAGGCTACGACGGGACGCGCCCGCTGCCGCTGGTGCTGAACTTCCACGGGCTGGGGAGCAATGGCGAGGAGCAGCACCGCTATTCCGGGCTCGTCCCGATCGCGGAGCGCGAGGGGTTCCTGGTGGCGAGCCCGGACGGCATCAACCGGGCCTGGCTGACGAACCCGTGGGTGAACGACATCGCGTTCACGAAGGACCTGGTGGTGGAGATTTCGCGGCTGGCATGCGTCGATAGCGGCCGCGTGTATGCGACCGGGATGTCGAACGGCGGGTTCATGTCGGCCGCGCTGGCGTGCGCCGCGGGCGACGTGGTGGCGGCGGTGGCACCGGTGGCGGGGATGACCGGGGTGAGCGAGCTGTGCGGCGAGCCGGTGCCGTTCATCGAATTCCACGGCACTGATGACCGGATTGTGCCGTACGAACCAGGCATCGTGGCGCCGACCGGCGGGGCGTTCGCCGGGGTGCCGGCGCTGATGGAGGAGTGGGCGGAGCACAACGGGTGTGATGGCGCGCCCGTGGAGAACCGCGTCAGCGAGACGGTGGTCTTCCGGGAGTACCAGGACTGCGAGGCCCCGACGGGCCATTACGTGATCGAAGGTGGCGGCCATACCTGGCCTGGCGGGCTGGCGATCGGCCGGCTGGGACCGGCGACGAAGGAGATTTCGGCGGCGGAGATCGCGTGGGCGTTTTTCGAGGCCAACCCGCGGCGGTAAGCGGTAGGCTGTTGACTGGGCCGGGTTGCCTGTGCACAATCCGCTCGAACATCTGTGCGAGTATGGTCCGTGCAGAAAAGGCTCTTCCCCGACCCACGTGAGTCAGCAACGCAGGTTCCCCTCGAATTGACAGCGGATGACCCCGTCGCAATACCCCCATCGCGAATTCTGGTCGGTGATGCGGCTTCGCTCCTCTCGAGCCTGGCAGCGGGCACCGTTCGCGCGTGTGTGACCAGCCCCCCGTACTGGGGCTTGCGCGACTACAGCGTTGAGCGGGAGGCCCAAATTGGCGCCGAAGATGACCTGGATGAGTACATCTCCCGGCTAACAGCCGTGTTCGCGGAAGTGCGGCGCGTGCTTGCGGACGACGGCACGCTCTGGCTGAACCTGGGAGACTCATACACGAGTGGAAATCGGACATGGCGGGCACCCGACAAGAAGAACCCCGCTCGAACCATGGACTACCGGCCACCGACTCCAAACGGACTGAAACCCAAGGACTTGATCGGCGTGCCGTGGCGCGTTGCGTTTGCCCTCCAAGCGGCGGGGTGGTACCTGCGGTCCGACATTATCTGGCACAAACCCAACTGCCAGCCCGAGTCCGTCAGGGACCGTCCAACCCAGTCCCACGAGTACCTGTTTCTGATGACCAAATCCGAGAAGTACTACTACAACGCTTCGGCGATCCTGGAAAAGACGAAGGACGGTCGGGGGACCCGGAATCGGCGGACGGTCTGGAGCATCCCTACCGAACCGATGCCAGAAGCGCACTTCGCTACGTTTCCTCCGGCACTTGTGGAACCGTGCATCCTGGCGGGCAGCGAGCCGGGAGACACCATCCTTGATCCGTTCGTGGGCTCAGGAACCGTCGGGCTGGTTGCGCGCCAGCTGAAGCGTTCGTTTATCGGCATCGACATAAGCGCGGACTACGCGGCGATCGCATCGAGGCGCAGCGGGGCGCCGATAGTCGATCGGGACGTTGTCGATGGGTGAGCCGTTCTATCCGGACCTCCAGATGGCGTTCGCTGTGCGCCTCGATGAAATCGATGAGGCACAGCTGGCCCCCGCGCTCGGACGGACAGTTGCTCAGGTTGGCATAGCAGCGCTGGACGCGGAGCTGAGCCACTTCGTAGACTCCGACGCGCTCGGAACGCTCGCCCGGCGGGGATTAAGGGGGGAGGTCTTCTTCGCGGTCCCGTCGTTGCTCAGGGTGGAGCCCCGGTTACTTGGTTATTACCGTTTGCTATATGGACTGTCACAAAAAGAATTCAGCAGGACTGCTGCGCGCTTCCTCACCATGGAGACCGAAGGAAGACTGTCACCGGCAACGTCTGCCTTGCTGGACGGGCTTATCGAACGGATGTCGGAAACCGGCCGCCGGCTCCTGGAGAACCTGCCGGAGGTTTCCCTCCAGCGCATACGCGACCTTCAACTGCTGACCCTTGGCCCCCAGCTGCGCGGTTCCAGACTCAATGAACTCGGGGCAGCCGCTACGAGGCTCGTCTTCAACCGGATCCGGCACGCTATTCCAGACGAAGCCGTGTTGTCCCAGACCGAGTCGGAGATCACCCTCGAAAACGCGGCAGGCCGGCGGGTGACTGTGCGGTTCGGAAGTGATCCCGATATTGCGATAACCGAGGAGCTCGGCTCGACCATCCGCCAAACCCTGTCGGTCGAAATCAAAGGAGGGACCGACGTGAGTAACGCCCACAACCGCCTGGGAGAGGCCGAGAAGTCCCATCAAAAGGCCAGGAGCAAGGGCTTCGGAGAGTTTTGGACCATTGTGAATTCGGTGGTTCCCGAGAGCGTTGCCAGAACGGAGTCCCCTACGACCAACCGCTTCTTTCAGCTGGAGGAGATCACCGATACCTCGCACGCTGAATGGCAGCGCTTCCGCGAAGAGTTAGCAAGCCGCCTTGGCCTGCGCGCGGGCCCTCGGTAGCAGCGCGCGGGCGGCAGGTCTGATCCAAGACCTTCATGTAAGGTTGTGCCGCTGACCCACGTCTCCGACACTGGATTCGATGCGATTGGCGAGGGTGACTCCCCGGGCGTTTGGGCTGTGGTGGCTGGTGGGGCTGGCTGGCGCCGGGGTGCTCACGCTGGCCCTGCGGAGCGGGGCGGCCACGGGCGGGGTCGGGTTCATCTTCGTCTGCACGATTGCGAACGTGCCGCCGCCGGAGTTCCCGGACGCGCTCTTCACGGTGGCGATTGAGCCGCTGCCGGTGTACTTCCTGCTTTCCATCGCGGCGGCCTATGTGCTGATGTGGCGGCGGGCGCGCGCGGCGGGGCGGGCACGGCTCTTCCCGGCATGGCGGATGGCGGTGTTCCTGGGCGGGATCGCGCTGGTGCTGCTGACGGTGTTCGGTCCGCTGGCAGCCTACAGCCGGGTGTTCCTGTTCGTGCACATGATCCAGCACTTCATCCTGGTTTCGATCGCGCCGCCGCTGCTGCTGCTGGGGGCGCCGATGACGCTGCTGCTGGTGAGCGCCGGGGCGCGGCGGCGCGAGCGGCTGCTGTACCCGGTGCTGCACGCGAAGCCGTTCCGGATGGCCACGAACCCCGTGGTGGGGCTGGCGCTGTTCGCGGTGGTGCCAATCGCCTGGTACATCACGCCAGCGTTCCGGGTTTCGCTCGAGAACGAATGGCTGCACTACCTGGGATACGGGCTGTTCCTGTTCGCGGGGATCCACTACTGGTGGCCGGTGGTGGGCACGAACCCGACGAGCTGGACGCTGCCGCACCCGGTGCGGTTGTTCTACCTGTTCGCGCTGGTGCCGATCCACGCGTTCCTGGGGATGATCTTCTATGAGCCCTCGCAGGTGATGTTCGAGCAGTTGCGGGAGACGCCGCGGCTGTGGGGGCCGGCGCCGCTGCTCGACCAGCAGATAGCGGGGGCGATCATGTTCATCGTGGGCGAGATGCTCGGGCTTACCGCCACGATTGCGGCGGCGGCGGCCTGGGCGCGAGCCGACGAGCGCGAGGCGAAGCGGCAGGATGCGCGCCGGGCGCGGGAGCGGGCGCGAGCGGGGACGTAAGGGGCGGGTGGCGGGTGGCCGTTGGTTGGCTATTCCAGCGGGAAGTCCCAGGCGCCGCGATAGACATGGCCGATGGAGCTACTGCTGATCGTCGCGGTGCTGCCGGCCGGGATCAGGCCGGCGACATCGATGGCCGAGCGGTTGGCGTTGACTTCGTATCCAACCGTCTTGGCGAAGCTGGTCGAGCCGTGGACCTCGGGAAGCTCCTTGCCATCGACGGTAATGGACACCCTCGACCCCGGATGGGTGGCAACAACGGTCGCGCCGGGCCCGGTATTGACCAGCTGGATCGAGGTGGTGCCGTCGCCGTTCCCGACGGCGGTCACGGAGAACGGTTCGCCGCCGATGGTGGTCTGGACACCGGCGGCGAGCGCCTCGCCCGTCGCCGTGAGCGTGAACGGCGCATTCGAGGAACGGAAGAACGGTCCGGCCCGGAACAGCGCTCCGGGCTGCACCCGGGCGGATTCGAAGACGGCGGCCTGAGTCGACGCCGGGAGACCCGGGATACCGCCGAGATCGTCGCCAACGTTCCCGGCGGCGCCGTACTCGCGCGGGAGGACGAAAGAACCATCGGGGTTGACGATCCGGGGGATGCCGAGCATGTCTCCGAAGGCTCCATCTCCCTCCACGCCGACTCGATAGAAGACCACGAAGTCTCCGGTCGCTGACGGCATGGCCCGGTGGAGTTCCACGGTGAAGCCGCCCCGGGTCTTCGAGGCGAGGGGTGCGCCGGCAGGTGGCTGAAGGCTCGGGAGCTGCGAGTCAACGACGGCGGCGGCAGGACCGAGCACGCGAGTTGGGGCGTTGTCCCGCGCGAGCACGCCGATCGCAGACCCGATGGCGAGTGCAAGGAGTGGAATGGTGACGAGGGCGCCTCGGCCGGTGAATCGACGAATCGACGCTGTGTTTTCCATTGGCAGTGACCTCCAAATCCGTGAGACGAGCCCAAGAGGGTCGAAAAAGCCTGCTACCACGCGCCGTAGTAGAAGGGTGACCCGCTGGACTTCGACCACCATGCCCCGACCGGGACAGCGTAGCCGAGATTACATTGCTCGTTGCGGCTTGCGCCAAACTGGCTGGACGCCGTCAAAATCCGGACTCCATCGTATGTGAAATAGTCCCAGGTTGGCGTATTGTAGTAGTTTAGAGGGAACGGCGAGTTGTACCAGTTCCTCTCCCATTTAGGATTGGCACTGCTATTCACGTCATTTGAATCGCAGTTGAGATACTCAGATGCATCCGTGTAGATGACATCCATCCTCAGGTAGTTCCTCCAGACGTAGACTCCCGCGCCAGCAGGGGGGTATGTGCCAAGGTCGTACCACATTGCGGCTTGCGCGTAGAAGTCAGTGCCGTAGGCGTCTGTTCGCCAATAGCTGTCGCTCTGGAGCCAGCTGTCACCAGCGGCGTGAACCGAGCTAGCGTAACCGGCTCCGAAAAGAACGACGCTCAACACGCTGGTGAGTAGTTTCCTCATATCCAAACCTCCGCAGGCTATCTTGCCCCCCGTCAACGAGGTCCGCATCCGTAGTGGCTACTGATCTTTCGTCCCATCATCTCCAGTCCCACGGGCCAGCGGGAGCGTGTGGCGATACGCCCCTACGGTGTGGGGGTGCGGGGCGGTGTTCGGGGGACGGGCATCGCAGCGGGTCATGACTGACCCGCCGCTGATTGGGTGGAGTACCCGGTGGGGCGGTGCTGGTGCCGCCCGGGCCCGTGCTACTCCCGGGCGACCATGGGCAGCCGGAGCTTGAAGGGCCGCGGGTCGGGGGTGCCAACGGGTGTGACGACCGTGGCGCTGTTATCGACGCTGGACTGGTCATTGGTCTGTGAGAACGCGCCTATTGTGGCGGTGATCGGCTGGGTGCGGCCCGCGCCGGCTTTCACGACGATCGTCACGGCGGCGGAGGCGCCAGGCGGGAGCGATGGGCCCGTGCAGCTCACGCTCGACGAACCGGAAGGCGATGGCTTCACGCACGTCCAGCCGGCTGGCGCGGCCACTGAATCGAAGGATGTCCCTTCGGGCACGCCCATGAAGACACTCGGCGAGGAGGCGGCATCCGGGCCGGCGTTCGTGACCGTGGCGGTGTAGGTGAGCAGCCCGCCGGGGGAGGCGGTGGTGGGCTGCACCGAGAGCCCGGCCGCCAGGTCGGCGTTGACCTGGCGGAGCACGGTGAGCACCACGTCGTTACCGGCGCCGCCGGGGCCCTTGTAGGAGATCCCGAAGGTGTAGCCTCCGGCGACGAAGGTGGCGCCTTCGGGAAGGCCGTAGAAGGTGCCCTGGACGGCCGCGCCGCCGAGCGTCTTGATGATGGTGAAGGCATCGCCGACGGCGGGGACGTAGCCGAGGTCGATCTCGAGCACGGTCGCGTTGGAGGTGAGGCTGACCAGCCCACCGGTGGCAAGCTGGCCGTAGCCGGACCCGGCAACGGGCCCATCGAGGTCGACCTTGAAGCGGCCGCCGTTGAAGATCGCGCTGCCCGTGGTGGCGAGGATGCCGGGCGCGGCGCCCGAACCCGGCCACACCAGCCCGCTGGTGACTTCGATGGGGCCGGTTGTGCCGGTGCCGCGCAGCCAGCCATCGCGTTGCACGGTCGCGGCGCCGGGGGTGGTGGTGTTCCAGGTGAGGTTCCCGTGCTCGGCGGTGATGGGCCCGGCGAAGGTGCCGGCGCCATCGACCTGGAGCTTGCCGCCGCCCACGAGGGTGAGCGCGGCGCCGGGGGCGGCCTGGTCGAGGCCATCGAGCACGAGGGTGGACTGACCCACGCCGATGACAACCGCGCCGCTGAGCGTGACACCGGCGGCGGCGTTCGTACCCGAAAGCGACTGGAGCGCGCCCAGGCCGGAGACGCCCGCGCCCGCGAGCAGCACGGGCTCGCCCCCGATATCGGCGAAGCCCGAGAGCTGGAGCGTGGCGCCGGGCGCGACGGTGGTGCCGGCGCCGATGGCACCGAGGCCGGTGTTGCTGGTGACGAGGAGGGTGCCGCCGCTGATGGCGGTGGCGCCGGTGAAGGTGTTGGCGCCGGTGAGGGCCATCCGGCCGGAGACCTGGGCGACGCCACCGGGGCCGCCGACGGCCACTTCGACCACGTTGGTCTCGCCGGAGGGGGCCTCGTTGCGAAGCTCACCGGTGACATCGAAGGCGTTGCCCTGCAGGCGATAGCCATCGCCGGTGAAGCGCACGGTGGCGAAAGCGGTGCCGGCCGCGAGGTCATTCGTGTTGGTCTTGCGGGCAGCGCCGTTCGGAAAGACGAGGGTATCGCCGGCGGCGGGCGTGCCAGTATCCCAGTTGGCCGCGTCGGACCAGTCCGGGGTCGCGCCGGCGCCGGTCCAGGTCCGCGTGGAGGCGGCGCTGGCCGTGCCGGCGGAAGCGCCAAGGAGCGCGGCCACGAGCGCGGCCGCGAGCCACCATGCCACTGCGCGTTGTCTCACGGGTCACCTCCCGCCAGGCGTGGAACGTTATCCTACAGGACGCTGGAGGGGCCGTGGGTGTTCCTTACCTTCGGGTACGGGCGGCAGGGGAGGGTCGGGGGCGGCCGCCTGGTCTATACTCCGGCGCGCACACCACCCCCGAGGATGTCCCATGTCCGACTTGATGCCCGCCTGGGAGATCGCCGATGGAATCCGCGCGAGACGCTTTTCGGCCCTCGAGGTGCTCGATGCGGCGCTGGCCCGCATCGAGCGAACGAACCCGGCGCTGAACGCGTTCATCGCGGTGTACCCGGAGGCCGCGCGCGAACAGGCCGCCGCGGTGGATGCGGCGATCGCCCGGGGGGAGGACCCGGGACCGCTTGCCGGGGTGCCCATCGGCATCAAGGACCTGGAGCCGGTGAAGGGGATGCTCTTCACCGAGGGGTCGCGCGTCTACGAGGGGCGGATTGCCGACCGGGACGGGGTTTCGGTTTCGCGGCTGAAGGCGGCGGGGGCGGTGGTGGTGGGAAAGACGAACACGCCGGAGTTCGGCTACAAGGGGTTCACCGAGAACCGGCTCTGGGGGCCGACGCGGAACCCGTGGGACCCCACGAAGACGCCGGGCGGTTCGAGCGGCGGGAGCGCGGCGGCGGTCGCGGCGGGGATGGTGCCGCTGTGTTCGGCGAGCGATGGCGGCGGTTCGATCCGGATCCCGGCTTCGCTGACGGGGTGCTACGGCATCAAGCCGGCCGCCGGGCGGATCCCGCGGGCGCAGGAGCACGCGCCGGCGTGGGGCGTGTTCAGCACGCCGGGGCCGCTGGCGCGGACGGTGCGCGATGCGGCGCGGTACCTCGATGCCACGGCCGGGCCGCACCCGAACGACCTTGACGCGCTCGATTCGACGGGGCACGGCTTCGAGGCTGCCGTACTGGCGACGCCGCCACGGCTGAAGCGCATCGCCTACAGCCCGGACCTGGGCTACGCCGTGGTGGACCCTGAGGTGGTGAACGTGACGCGGGCGGCGGCGGCGGCGCTGGCCGGGGCGCTGGGCGCGGAGCTGGTGGAGGCCGGGCCGGGCTTCCCGGACCCGATGGAGTGGTGGCTGAGCATCGCCGCTTCGGGCGATACGCGGATGGTGGACGCGATGACGCCGGAGGAGCGTTCGCGGCTGGAGCCGGGGTTCGCGCGCTTCGCGGAGGTGGGGCGGGAGATCACGGCCGTGCAGATCGCCGAGTCGCTCGAATGGCGGCACCAGGTGAACCGGATGATGACGGAGTTCTTCGAGCAGTATGACCTGCTGCTGACGCCGGCCACGGCGACGACGGCGTTCATCGCGGAGGGCCCGCCGCCGCAGGAGATCGCGGGGCGGACGGTGGGACCTTCGGGGTTCATCCCATTCACGTACCCGTTCAACTTCACGGGCCACCCGGCGGCCTCAATGCCGGCGGGGCTTTCGGCGAGCGGGCTGCCGATCGGGTTACAGGCGGTTGCGCCGCGCTACGCCGATGCGTTCTTGCTCCAGGTGAGCGCGGTGTTCGAGGCGGCGCGGCCGTGGGGCTACCCGGGGTAGGCGGGAGGGGTTAG
>DAOKYT010000015.1:0-28607 GCA_035326025.1 Tepidiformaceae bacterium | reverse complement strand
GGCCAGACGGTGGTGACGACGAAGTCGTTGGGGTGGTTGTGGTCGCCGGTGTCGACGAGGACGTTGCGGCCGGTGGTCATCTCGGCGGAGGGGATGGCGCGGGAGACGGTGACGTTGTCGAGGGTCTGGGGTGCGGAGCCGTCGAGGCGGACGGAGGCGGTGAAGGTGCCGCTATTGAAGCTGACGATCGAGCCGCGAAGGACAGCCATTTAGAGTTCTCCGAGGGTGAGGATGGAGTCGTAGCGGGCGCCCTGGGGGCCGCGGCGGTACTCGAGGCCGAGGCCGATGACGCGGTAGGTTTTGGCGGTGAGGGTGAGGTGGGGGGCGGTGAGGGTGATGACGTCGTAGAGTTCCTGGCCGACGTTGGCGGGTGCGGTGAGCTCGCCGCGCTGTTGGGCGAGGCGGTCGCGGCGGAGGGCGCCGGCGGCGCTGGCGTTGATGAGGGTATCGGTGGTGGCGGAGAGGTTGCGGAGGAAGACCATGCGGGGGCCGAAGGCGGCGGCTTCCTGGGCGTTGTAGGCCTCGGCGTAGCGGTCGGGGCCCTGGACGCGGGCCCAGTTGGGGAGGGGGTCATCGGAGAGTTCGAGGGTGGTGATCTGGTGGGCGCCGGGGGCGTAGGTGTAGGTGCTGGGGTCGGCGGGGTTGAGGCCGCAGATTTGGAAGGCAGCGGTGCCGCGGAGGAAGTCGGTGGTGGGTGCAAGGAGGCGTTCAAGGGCGCTCTTGCCGGATTCTCCGGCGGTGATGGCGAAGGCGGGGGTATCGGTGGTCCAGGCGGTGGAGGGTGGGAGTTGGGCGGACTGGGAGAGTGGGAGGCCGGAGCGAGCGGCGAGGGTGGCGAAGGTGGTGCCGCGGGTGGTGGGGGTGGGTGCTGTCCATGCCTGGGGAGCGCGCCAGGCGGCGAGCTGTTCCCATGGGCCGGCGGCCTCGAGCTGGAGGGTGGCCTTGCCCTGCTGGAGCTGGTGGGTGAGGCGTGTGAGCTGGCAGCGGAGGGTGAGGCCGTACTGTGGGGCGCCGTTGGTGCCGGAGCGGTAGCCGTGGAGGATGGTGAGGTCATGCCCGGGGCGGAGGGCGGGGTAGTTGGTGAGTGCGGCGTCGAAGGCGCCGTCGTGGTTATCGAGGGTGGCGCGGAGGGTGAGGGAAGTGGGGCCGTGGCGCCATGAGAGGGCGAGGAGGCGGGTGGAGAGGTCGTGGGTGGTGCCGATGGTGGCGATCCATGCCTGGGCGGCGGTGGAGAGGCGGACGGTATTGGAGCCGTTGTAGGCGATGGCGAGGGCGTAGGTGGAGGAGCCATCGAGTGGGACGGGTTCCCGCCATGGTGCGAGGTGTGAGGAGACTTCATGGGTGAGCATGAAGCGGTTGTAGGGGACGCCGTTGGCCTCGGCCTGGCGGAAGGTGGCGAAGGCGAAGTTGGCGGCCTGGGTGATGGCGGGGGTGTGGAAGGTGATGCCGCCGTTGGCATCGGCCTGGGCGATGGTGACGAGTGAGGACCAGGAGTTTGTGGGGATGGCGCCGTCTCCCATGGAGACGGCCCAGACGCGTGGATGGAGGGTGGTTGCGGCGGTGCCGGTGAGGATGAGGCGGAAGTCGTTGGCGCGCCAGCTGGCGGCGAGGCCGGTGATGGTGTTGACGTCTGCGGTGCGGGACCAGGTAGTGCCGGAGGGTTCCCAGGTGCCGGAGGTGCGGCGGAGGCGTTTGAGGGTTGGGGTGGTGCCGAGGACGTAGAAGGCGCAGAGGTTGCCGGTGGAGGGGCGGTAGGCGGCGGTGACGGCGCCGATGGCGGAGGGCTCGGTGGCGATGGTGGTGGGGGCGGACCAGGTGGTGCCGTTGTCGGCGGAGGTCCAGGCCTTGAGGGCGGTGCCATCGGCGGCGAGGATGATGGCCTCGCTGGCGTAGGCGGCGATGGCGACGGGGGAGCCGGGGGCGACGGCGCCGATAGAGGCGGACCATGCGCCGAAGTCCTGGCGGGTTTTGATGGTGCCGGAATCGTTGCGGACCTGGAGGAAGGTGGAGTTGGCGAAGGCAGCGGCGTGAGGAGCGTCGGGCTCGGCGCCATCGACATCGAGGAGTGGGCGGAGGGCTGGGATAGCGTTGCGGGTAGCGGAGACGGAGAGGGAGAGGGCAGGGAGGCGGCGGGGCTGTTTTTGGTGGGCGAGGAGGGAAGGGGCGAGCGTGAGCACTAGCGCAACATGCGTTCTGTATCGGACACGTCAAAGGGCCAGGTGGCACCGTTCGAGTTGGGGTCAGCTGAGCAGGAGTGGCGGGTAGTGGGGGAAGCGGGCCCGGCGCACCGGCCCCAGGCGGTCGAGGGCGATGCTCGCCTGGCCGGCGATGAACTCCGCGCGAAGGGCGCGGAGCACGCCCTCGAGGTCCTCGGTGGCGCCGGCCGGCGTATCGACGAAGCGCAGATGGATGAGCCATCCGCCCATCGGGTCGGGGGCCGAGGCCACGGGCTGGCACCGCAGCACGAGCGGGTGCGGATCATCGGGGAAGATCGCGATACTGAACGGCGCGCTGGCATCGGGGGGAGTGGCCGGCATGGTCAGCGAGGCGCCTTCCTGGGAGAGGTCGATGACGGCGCCCTCGGTTTCGAACCCGGGCCAGCGGATAAGGCAGGCCAGGGCCGCCGGGTAACGCGGCTTCTTTCGGCGCGATGCAAAGCCGGGCCGCAGCGACTCCATACCGGTATTGTCGGCACGGTGTCGTGGTGGCCGCAGAGTGGCGGCGGCGGAGAATTCGGGGGCGGGCGCACCCGGCGATGGGCGCCCTGTAGCCGGCGATGCGCCGGGGGGCCGCATCCGCTGATCGCCGGCGGGGTCGCCGTTTCCGGGCGGGCGGCAGCTGGCTCGCGTGGTGGCCGAGTTGGCCGAGGCGAAACGGGGGTGGCATCCGCCACCCCCGCGAACGGGCACCGGCGCCGGGATGGCTACGGCCGCACGCCCTCGAGCTTTGCCAGCTTCACCGTGTTGAAGAGCGCCAGGCTGGCGTACCACTTGACGCGGATGCGGCTCGCGTCCTTCGTCTCGAGGCTGCCGACGCGCTCCACGGTGAGGCCGCCGGGGGCGGTCAGTCCGCTCAGGGCGCCTTCGCCGAACTGCATGGCGTAGATGGTGCTGCAGTCGGTGGAGGTGCCGACGGTGCGGGCATCGCTGATGTAGTCGCAGATGCCGATGGGGACGCCGTCGTAGAACTGGAGCATCTGGCCGAACTCGTCGCGGTCGGCTTCGAGGAAGCCGCCGGAAGCGCGCGCGAGCTCGTTCAGGGTCCGGCGCGAACGGCGGCTCATCAGGAGGAGGTCGGGCTTGCCGCCGCGCACGCGGTCGATGAGCTCATCGAGCTTCGCGAGGGTGAGGGTGGCGCCGTTGGCGCCCATGCTGACGGTCTGCCCGCCGGAGCAGAGGACATCGATGCCATCGAAGCTCCTGGGGTTCAGGCTGTCGTCGCCGTTCACGAAGGTATCGTCGAAGAGCGACTGGACAGCCTTTGCCTTGAGCTGGACGACGGCGGCTTCGAGGTCCTGGATGTTGGAGCGGGTGCTCTTGAGGAAGTTATCGATGTCGGCGTCGCCGCCGAGGATTTTGAGGGTGGCGGTGGCCTGGGTGAAGGTGGGCGTGCTTTCGTCCCAGGTGTCGCCGACGTCGTAGAAGCCGGCGCTGGCGGCGGCGTTCTCACGGTTGTAGGTGAGGCCGTTGCCGACGATTTCGATGAACGGCAGGCGCTGCAGGACGGGGCTCTCCTGGGCGATCGATTCGATCACGCCGGCGAGCAGGGTGTCGTTGCTGAGTTTCGCGGCCTCGACGAGCGTGAGGGCCATGTGCGAGTACCTCCTGGGAAGTTGGGGCGATGGTGGGCGGGTGACCCCGCCATCTCGAAGGCCTGGCTGTCACAGCGGCGGAAACTTTCAGGTTCGGCGCCGGCGGGCCGCGTGGGAGGGAAGCCGGATTGCCGCGCTTCGGAAACAGGATCGGGGGAATTCCCGAAGTGCCGGGATCGGGGGCGCGCCTTACGCTCTATGGAGAAGGATTGGGTCCCCGAGGGCAACCGTGACGTTGAGCGCCGAGCCGTCGTCGTTCCTGGAGCTCTGGCAGCACTGGTCGGCGCTGCGCGCCGAGTACGACCAGTTTCGCTTCCACCTGCCCGATGCGCTGCTGGAAATTGAGTTTCCTTCGGCCCGGGTGCTGTACATGAACCGGGTGGCCCAGGTGCTCCTGGGCTACAGCCAGGACGACGTCGACGGGGGCATTTTCGGGCTCTCGCTGCTGACGCCCGAAGACGCGGCCCGGATACTCGAGATCGGCGATGCGCAGCTCGATCCGACGATCCGCTCGGGCAAGCCGTACGAGCGGCTCCACGGCCAGCACCTGTACGAGTTCACGCTGATCCGCAAGGATGGTTCGACCTTCCCGGCGGAAGTCCAGGGGTCGTACGTCCTGGACAAGCACTCGATGCCGGTGGGCATTCGCTTCATGTTCCGGGACATCACCGAGCGGGCGCGGGCGGGGCAAGCGCTCAAGCGTTCGAATGCGCTGCTGGCGGCGCTGACGGCGGCCCAGGCGAATTTCATCCGCGGCGCGGGCCCGGCCGTGGTGTTCGATAGCCTGCTCGAGAAGCTGATCGAGGCGACGGAGAGCGAGTACGGGATGATCGGGGAGGTGGCGCGCCGATCGGATGGCACGCCCTATCTGAGGACGTGGGCGCTGACGAACATCGCCTGGGATGAAGCGAGCCGCCGCGTGTACGAGGAACGGGGCTCGGCCGGGATGGAGTTCACGAACCTCGAGAACCTGATCGGGCACGCGATCACCACCGGCCGGCCAGTTATCGCCAATGAGCCGGCGCGCGACCCGCGGAGCGGGGGGCTGCCTCCGGGGCACCCGGCATTGAGCGGCTTCCTCGGGCTGCCGGTGGTGGCTGGCGGGCAGGTGCTGGGACTGATCGGCCTGGCGAACCGTCCCGGCGGTTATTCCGAACAGGATTGCGCTGACCTGGAGCCCATGGTGGCCACGTGCGGCACAATCATCGAGGCGCGCCTGGCCGAGACGGGCCGCCGCGATGCGGAGGCGCGTCTCGATCTCGCGCTGCGCGGCGCGGACCTCTGGATCTGGGAGTTCGATATCCCGGCGGGGCGCCTCGTGAGCAGCTACCGTCTCTGGGCCAGCCCCGGCGGCGCGCCGACCGCGGCCGGCCTGGACTGGTGGATCGAGCAGGTGCACCCGGGGGACCGCGACCGTCTGCGCGGCGCGATCGACGAACACCTGGCGGGCCGCGCGCCGCTGATCGAATGCGAGCACCGCTTCAACGCGGGGCCCGGGCGGTGGGCGTGGGTGCTCACGCGGGGCACCGTGGTCGAACGGTCGGCCGATGGGCGGCCGCTCCGGGCGGCTGGCAGCTTCCTCGATATCACCGACCGCAAGGCGGCTGAGGCCGACCTCTGGCGGCTCGAGGTCCAGGTGCGCCAGAGCCAGAAGCTGGAAAGCCTGGGGGTGTTCGTGGGCGGCATCGCGCACGACTTCAACAACCTGTTGACGGCCGTCCTTGGGAACCTCTACATGGTCCGGCAGTCGCTTCCGCCGGGGGCGGAGCGCGACCTGGCGGACGAGGCATGGCGGGCAGCCGAGCGGGGGGCCGAGCTGGTGCGGCGGTTGCTGACGTATGCGCGGCCCGAGGTGGCGGGCGGGGAGCTGATCACGCTCGATGCCCTCCTCGATGAGACGGCCGCGCTCGCCCGGAGCATGCTCACGCCCAGCGTGCGGCTGAGCGTGCGGCACAGTAGCGAGCCGGGGCTGGTGCATGGCAACCGGACGTCGCTGCAACAGGTGTTGCTCAACCTGATCATGAACGCGGGCGACGCGATGCCCGGGGGCGGCCGCATCACGGTGACGCGGCGCATCGCCGAGATCGGCCCGCGCCACCGCTGGGCGCCGCCCGACCTGCCCCGCGGCCGGTACCACGTCGTCTCGGTGAGCGACACGGGCACGGGGATGACGCCCGACATCATCGAGCGCATCTTCGACCCGTTCTTCACGACGAAGGGAGTGGGCCGGGGGACGGGCCTGGGGCTTTCGACGTCGCTCGGCATCGCGCGCGCCCACGGCGGCTGGCTCGCGGTCGAAAGCACGCCCGGTGTGGGCAGCACGTTCCGCCTGCTGTTGCCCGCGTGCAGCTAGGGATCGTTGCGCCGGGCGATGGAGAGCTGGAGGGCGGCGAGGGCTACGCCCAGGACACACAGGGACGCCTGGATGGCGAGCGCCGACGGCACGCCAGCGTGACTGCTGAGATAACCAGTGAGGAACCCGCCGACGGGCGTTGAACCAGCCTGGAGCAAGATGAAGATGCTGATGATGCGGCCCCGCATCTCATCGGGCGCGCCCAGCTGAAGTGAGGTGTTCGCGGTGGTCATCAGCGCGGCGCCGGAGAGGCCGAGCAGGAGGAGCAGGACGCCCGAAAGCAGATACCAGGTGGAGAACGCGAGGGCGTAGAGCGCGACGCAGAAGACCACGGATGCGGCGAGCATCATCGCCGGGGAGCGGCGGCCCATACCGGCGATCGCGAAGGCGGAGACCAGTGCGCCGGCGCCGAGAAACGAGCTCAAGAGACCGAACTTTTCGGGGCCGGCGTGGAGCACGAACTCGGCCACCAGGGGGATGATGACGTTGAAGTTGTAGCCGAACATCCCGATGAAGGCCACGAGGATGAGGATGAACCGAACCGGCGGCGTGCCCCAGCCGTAGCGCAGGCCCTCTGCGATCTGGTGGACCAGGCCGGCATCCGCGGGGCGGTTGCGGGCGGGGTGGAAGAGCGCCGGCCGCATGAGGAAATAGCCGGCGAGCACGGCGAGGAAGCTGAGCGTGTTGAAGACGAACGTGCCCTGCACGCCGACGAGGGCGATGACCACCCCGCCAAGCGCGGGGCCGAGAATGCGGGCGACGTTGAGCAGGCTCGAATTGAGGGCCACGGCGTTGACGAGATTGTCCCGGCTCACCAGTTCGGAGAAGAAGCTCTGGCGTGTGGGGCGCTCGATCGCGTTCGTGATGCCGAGCAGGAGGGCAAGGAGATAGACATGCCAGACGACGACCGTATCGGTGATGACCAGGATTGAGAGCGTCAGCGCCTGCAAGGTCGCGAACGACTGGACGACGATCAGCGTCTTGCGTTTGGGGAGGCGGTCGGCCAGGACGCCGCCCACGAGCGAGAGTGCCGTGAAGGGGAGGGCCTGCAGCATTGTTGCGATGCCGAGGGCGGTGGCCGACCCGGTGAGCTGGAGGATGAGCCAGCCCTGACCGACCATCTGCATCCAGCTGCCGATCTGGGACACCAGCTGGCCGGCGAAGAACAGGCGGTAGTTGAATTCGGCGAGGGACGAGAACTGACGCCGGAGGGCGCGGCGGACCGGGCCGCTCTCGCCAAGTTTCGCTGAAGGGGCCTGGCTGGACGGAACGCTTCTGCCGGCGCTCATGCCACCAGGTGACAGGCGGCAAGGTGGCCGGTGCCATACTCCTTCAGTTCCGGCTCCTCCGAACGGCAGAGGGCGGTGGCGAGGGGGCATCGCGTGTTGAAGCGGCAGCCACGCGGAGGGTTCGCCGGACTCGGCAGGTCGCCCTCGAGGAGGATGACTTCCCGCCTTGCTTCGAGCACGGGGTCGGGCACCGGTACGGCGGCGAGGAGCGCCCTGGTGTACGGGTGCAGTGGCCGTTCGAAGAGGTCCTGTGCGGGGGCGCGCTCGACGATCTTCCCGAGGTACATCACCGCGACCTCATCGGAGATGTAGCGCACCGTGGAAAGGTCGTGCGAGATAAAGAGGTAGCTGACCTGGAGCTGCGTTTGGAGGTCTTTCAGGAGGTTGACGACCTGGGCGCGGACCGAGACATCGAGGGCGGAAGTGGGCTCATCGGCGACGATGACTTCCGGGGAAACGGCGAGCGCGCGGGCGATCCCGACGCGCTGCCGCTGCCCCCCGGAGAGCTGGTGGGGGAATCGCTCGCCCATGTCCCGGGAGAGGCCGACCTGTTCGAGCAGGATGTCCACGCGCTCGGCGCGGGCCTTTCGCGAGCCGATCTTCTGGACGTCCAGTGGCTCGGAGATGCAATTGCGCACCTTCATCTTGGGGTCGAGCGAGGCCATCGGGTCCTGAAAGACCATCTGGACGCGGCGGCGGTAGCTCTTGAGGTCGTCTCCCTGGGCCGTGGAGTAATCGGAGTTGCCCAGGACGATACCGCCGGCGGTCGGGGCATCGAGGCGGACGAGCATGCGGCCGAGGGTAGTCTTGCCGCAGCCGCTTTCCCCGACAAGGCCGAGCGTCTTGCCGCGATGGAGGGTCAGGTTGACGCCATCGACGGCGCGGATGACCTGGCGCTGGCGGCGGAACAGGCCGCTCTGGCGGAGGAAGTGCCGCTTGAGGTTCCAGACTTCCATCAGGGGACGCTCGGCAGCGGCCTCGGGAGCGGGCAATGGAGCGGCAGCCGGCGCGGTCATCGGGTCACCTCGTTGTGGTGGCCGCCGGTCACCCAGCAGGCGGCCTTGTGGTTGGGCGAACGGTGTTCGAGCGGCGGGCGGGCGGCCGTGCAATGGCTGGTTGCCAGCCCGCATCGCGGGGCGAACGCGCAACCGGCGGGCGGGTTGGCGAGATCCGGCGGAGCGCCGTCGATCTGCATGAGGCGCTCGGGCTTGGCCCCCCCGATCGCCGGGATGGAGGCCAGCAGCCCGCGGGTGTAGGGATGCTGGGGATCGGCGAAGATCTCTCGCACCGGGCCGATTTCGACGATCCGCCCGGCGTACATGACCGCGACGCGGTGGGCGAATCGGGCGACCAGCCCCATATCGTGGGTGACGAACATGACGGCAGTGCCGCGCCGTTCGGAGATATCCTTGAGGAGTTCGACGATCTGGGCCTGGATGGTGACATCGAGCGCGGTGGTTGGTTCATCGGCGATGAGCAGCTTCGGTTCGCAGGCGATAGCCATGGCGATGAGGACGCGCTGGCGCATGCCGCCGCTGAGTTCGTGGGGGTAGGAGGTGACGTTCCGCTCGGCGTCGGGGATGCCGACCTGGCGGAGCACATCGATGGCCCTTTCGCGGGCCGCCGCCGGCCCGAGACCGAGATGCCTGCGGAGCGGCGCGGTGATTTGATCGGAGACGCGCAGGACGGGGTTGAGCGAGGTCATCGGGTCCTGGAAGACCATCGTCACGGAGGAGCCACGGACCGCGCGAAGGGCGCGTCCGCTGAGCTTGAGGAGGTCCTGGCCTTCGAGCATGGCCGAGCCGCTGACGATCCGCCCGGGGTAGGAGACGAGCTGGAGGAGCGACATGGACATGACGCTCTTGCCGGAGCCGCTTTCGCCGACGATGGCGAGGCGTTCGCCCGCATCGAGCGAGAACGAGACGCCGTCGACGGCCTTCACCGTCCCGCGGCGGGTTGAAAACTGCACGGCGAGGTCCTCGATGGTGAGGAGCGTGCCCGCGCGGGCCGGGGCCGGATGGAGTTCGGGTGCGGTGAGAACTGGCATTTCGCGGCCTCCTACACGCCCAGCCGGGGATCGAGGTGTTCACGGATACCATCGGAGAAGAGGTGGAGGCTGACGGAGACCAGCGCGATCACGAGGCCGGGGATGGTGGAGATCCACCAGGCATCCTGGAGGTATTCGCGGCCTTCGCTCACGAGGTTGCCGAGCGAGGGGTCGGGCGGCACGAGGCCGAGGCCGAGGAAGCTCAGGGTGGCTTCGGCAAGGATCGCGTTGGAAGCGTAGATGCTCGCGACCACCACCATGGGGGCGACGGTGTTCGGCAGGATGTGCTTCACCAGGATCCAGGACGTCGGCGCCGACGCCATGCGCGCGGCATCCATGTAGGTCCGGGACTTCAGCCCAAGCGTCAGCGAGCGTTGCAGCCGGATGGCGCGGGGGATGTCGGAGATGGCGAGGGCGGCGATGACCTGGGGGATCCCGGGACCAAAGATGGCGACGACGCCGATCGCCAGGAGGAGGGATGGGAAGGCGAGGAAGACATCGACAATGGCGGAGATGACGGCATCGACGGTGCGGCCCATGAACCCCGCGATGGTGCCGATGATCATCCCGCCGGCGAGCGCCAGGCCGGCGGCCGAGAAGCCGACGAAGAGCGAGACCCGCAAGCCGGCAAGGGTGCGGCTGAAGATATCCCGGCCGAGCTTATCGGTGCCGAAGGGGTGCTCAACGGACGGGGCCGCGAGGGATGCCACGATGTCGGGCTCCAGCGGGTCGGCGATAGGGAGCCAGGGCGCGGTGGCGGCCAGGAGGACGATCGGCAAGAGGATGGCGGCGCCGGCCAGGTTGTTCTTGTTACCGATGAAGCGGCCGAGGCCGGGCAGGCGCAGTTGCGGACGCCACCCCGTGTGCCTTCGGACGGCGGTGGTAGCTGAGTACTGCATAAGTCTTCCTCCTGGACCGCGGGCGGAGCCCGCTTAGTTCAGGCCGACGCGGGGGTCGACGCGGGTGTAGATCTCGGCGGTCGCGGAATTCATGAAGAAGAAGAGGAGGGCGAACACGAGGGTGACGCCCTGGCCGAGGGGGTAATCCCGGGCGTTGATGGCCTGGACGAGGGCCGTGCCCATCCCGGGGATGCTGAAGATGTTCTCGATGATGACGGTGCCGCCGAGGAGGCGGCCGACGCTCAGGCCGGTGATGGTGACAATCGGGAGGGCCGAGTTGCGGAGCGCGTGCTTGAAGAGGATGACGGACTCGGGCGTGCCGAGAGCCCTGGCCGTGCGCACATAGTCATCCTGGAGCGATTCGAGGACGGCGGTGCGCGTGACCCGCGCGACGGATGCGACCTGGGCCAATCCGAGCACCACGACCGGGAGGAAGAGGCGCCTGGTGGTGGCCAGGGGGTCAGCCCAATCGATCTGGCCGCTCACGGGGAACCAGCCGAGACGAAGGGAGAAGACCAGGATCAGGACGAGAGCGACCCAGAAGGCCGGCATCGTGTCGATCCCCATCGCGAAGCCAGTGAGCGCCTGGTCGGAGACGACCTTGCCCCGGCTCCGGGCGTAGGCGGCGAGCGCGCCAAGTGGCACGGCGATGATCGTTCCGAGGAAGACGCTCAGCAACGCGACCGCGGCAGTCACGGGGAGGGCGTCCCTGATCACCTGCGTGACGGGCAACCCGGTGTGGATCGACTGGCCGAGATCGAAGCGGGCCAGGTCGCCGATGAACTCGGCATACTGGGCCGGGATCGAGCCATCGACGCCGAGCTTCTCGCGCAGGGCGGAGAGGGCCTCTTCGCCGAGGTTCTCCCCGCCGACGGCGGCGGCCGGGTCGCCGGGGATGAGCCGGATCATCAAGAACACCAGGGTCACGGTGCCAAGGAGCGTCGGCAGTAGCGACGCTCCCCGCTTCAGCGTGTAGCCGGTCACGCGTGCTCCTCCAGCTGCACGGGGAACCAGTTGACGGTGGCCAGCTTGTCGATGACGAGGTTCTTCACCCACGGGTAGGCGGCCCAGTAGACGGTGCTGGTTGCCATGGGCACGTAGGGGAGATCGTCCATCGCGATCTGCTGGACTTCCTTGTAGAGGCCCTTGCGCTTTTCTTCGTTCAGTTCCGCCCTTGCGGCCTCGAGCTTCGCGGTGAGCTCCGGGTTGTTGTATTTCGCGCCATTAAGCCCCTTGGGGACGATGTTGTCCGGATGGAGATAGCCGAACAGGAGCGTGTCCGGGTTCACGGCGGGGTACAGCCGGCCGGTGACCTGGTAGTCGCCGCTGTTGCGCCGCTGGTTCCAGATGGCGGTTTCCATCAATTCGAATTCGAGCTTGATCCCGATCTGCTCCAGCTGCGACTGGCGGTAGAGCAGGTCGTCGCTCGCGCCAGTCGTGCTTGTGAGGATCTGCTTGACGGAGAAGCCGCCACCGTACCCGGCCTGCTGGAGCAACTCCATCGCTTTCGCAGGGTCGTATTCATACGCGGGCAGCTCGTCGGTGTAGACGGGCATGAAGGGCGGGAGGATGCTCTTCGCGGGCTTGGCGGTGTAGGGGGTCAACGCCTTGGAGATCGCGGCGCTGTCGGTCCCGTAGGCAAAGGCCTGGCGGACGCGCGGGTCGGCGAGCGGGGCGTAGTCGGGGTTGAAGATCCAGAGGTTGTTCGCATAGTCCTCGGACTTGTGGAGGACGTAGCGGCCGGATTTCTCGAGCCTTTCGATGATCTCGGTATTGCGGCCGATGCTCATCGCGACGGCGACCTCGCCGTTGGAGAGCGCGGTCTCGGCGGCGGCGGTGTCCTTGATGAGGTTGAACCGCAGTTCGGTCAGCGTCGGGGCGCCTTTGTGGTAGCCCTTGTGGCCTTTCAGCACCATGTGCGAGTTCGCCACCCACTCCACCAACTCGAACGGCCCGGTGCCGACGGGGTTGCGAGGATACTGGTCGCCGTACTTGGCGATGGCCTCCTTCTTGACGATTTGTCCCTGGTGGTAGTTGCCAACCTGGTAGAGGAAGTTCACATCGGGCGTCTTGAGGGTGATGACCACCGTGTATTCGGTGGGCGCTTCCACGGAGACGACGTTGTTGAACTCGGCGCGGTAGGTCGACTTGGTGGCCGGGTCGAGGATGCGGTCGTAGGAGTACTTCACATCGGCCGAGGTGAACTTGCCGAAGTCCTGGTGCCAGTAGGCGTTCTCGACAAGCTTGAAGGTGTAGGCCTTGCCGTCGGGCGAGATCTCCCAGCTCTCGGCGAGGTCCGGTATCGGCGCTCCGGTTTGCGGGTCGTAGGCGGTGAGCCCGCTGTAGATATTGGAGGCGATGTTTTCGGCCTCGATCCGGAAGAGGAAGGCGGGATCAAGGCTCCCGGGTTCGTCGTACTGGCGAATGGTGATCGTCTGATTGGCTGCCAGCTTGACGGGCGCGGACGCCGTCGGCTGGCCAGTCACTCCAGGGCGCGTCGGCGCACTCCCCGGGGTGCTGGCCGGCTCCTCGTCATCGTCGGAGCCACAGCCAGCGCCTACGACTGTGAGCCCACCGGCGAGGCCGGCTGCGCCGGCCGCCTTCAGGAATGACCGCCGCGAGCGATCTCGAACAAAAAGCATGACTTCCCTCTCCTTGGTGGTCGAACCGGCCCGCTGTGTTGTCAAACCGCGGGCGCGGCGAGCAGCCCCTTGCTGGCACCGATGCCATCGAAGTAAGCGATTGCCTCGGGGAGCGAGACAACGTCGGCGTACTTCTGGTGCATGTCGAACAGGTTGATGTAGTGCGAAGCCTCGGTGCGGTCGAAGCAGCAGTCCTCGACGACGCCCATGGCGAAACGGTAGGTGGCGCCGTCGACGACCGAAGCGCGGACGCAGCCGCTGGTGGTTTCGCCACAGGCGATGACGGTATCAACGCCGTAGTAGTTCAGGTGGAACACGAGCGGGGTGCCCTGGAAGGCGCTTGCCGCCGCCTTCTGGATCACGAGCTCGCCGGGGAGCGGTGCGATCTCGTCCACGATCTGGTTCGCCATGGCGCGTTCCTCGGCGGTGAGGTTGCTCAGCCGGTCGCGCATGGCCCGGCGGCCCCAGGGGACGAAGCCCTGCTCCATGCCGTGGACGTAGATGACGGGCACGCCGTTCGCGCGGGAGGCCCGGATAAGCTCAACCGTCTTGTCGATGGCGGCCCAGCCTTCGAGGCCGGTGCTCATCGGCCATTTCTTGATCGACTCGAAGAAGGGCTGCCGCTCGAGGCCGAGCACGCTGTAGTAGTCGTCGATGACCAGGCAGACGGGGTTTTTCCCGAAGCCGAAGTTCTCGGTCTTGCGATAGCCGGCGGCAAGGTGCTGACGGTCGCGTTCGGAGAGATAGGGAAGCCAACTTTCGGATGCCAAGGGAATGTCCTCCATGGGGTTTGGGCCGGGCGCCGAAGCTCCGGCGAAGTGCACGACTAGGGAAGGGCGGGAGTGGTAGGCGGCGGCACGCGGTGGTGCGTGGCCTGTTCGTAGGCGTAGGCGTACTTGACCATCGAGGCATCGCTGTAGGGACGGCCGAGGAACGTGATGCCCACGGGAAGCCCATCGCTGGTGAAGCCGGCCGGCACGCTGATCGACGGGACATAGATGAGGAAGGTGTTGAGGTGTGGGGCGCCCTTGTGGTTCACGAAGGGCGGATTGATCCCGTCCCTGATGAGCGTGGGCGTGTGCTCGACGCTCTTGTGGACGATGACGTCGAGGCGGTTGTCCGCCATCACCTTCAGGAAGCGCGTCATCAGCTCTTCGCGTGCGAGCAGGTATTCGTAGTGCGCATTCGTTCCGCTGTTGCGGATGACCGGGGTGGCGCGGGCGCCACCGCGGAGCGCCTGGTAGTCGGCGTAGGCGGGCTGCGCGGTGAGTTCGTCGAGCGAGTGGTATGGCGGGTTCGCGCTCCGGCCGAGCCAGGCCATCAGGCCGTCGTTCTGTGAGCCGTCGCTCGCGCGCTTGGCCAGCAGTTCGTCCAGCCCGGGGATGGAGATGTCGACGAGCGTGGCGCCGGCGGCTTCGAGCTCGAGCCTGGCTTTCGAGAATACCTCCGTCACGCGGGCGAAATCCTCGGAGCCGGGCTCCGAGCCGGCGCCCATGGGTTCGGTAAGGATGCCGATGCGCGCCCCGGCGAGGCCGCCGGGGTCGAGGAACTCCGTATAGCTTGCCGGGACAAAGCCGACGCCGTGCGCCGTGAGCGGGTCTTCCGGGTCGTAGCCGACGATCACGTCGAGCAGCTTCGCCAGGTCCTCCACGGTGCGCGTGATGGGGCCGACAGAACCGGCGCGGCTGGGCCAGCCTCCGTAGACGCCACCGCGGCTGACCAGCCCGGCGGTGGGCCGCATGCCGACGACACAGTTCCAGGCCGCGGGCCGGCGAATCGAGGCGAAGCCTTCCTGGCCCAGGGCGACCGTCGCCAGGTTGGCGGAAGCGGCGGCGGCGGAGCCACCGGAGGAGCCGCCGACGGTCCGCTCGGGGTCATAGGGATTGCGCGTCGAGCCGAAGAGCGTGCCGTGTGTGTCGCCGCCGCCAAGTTCGCCGAGCGTGGCCTTGGCGAGGATGATCGCCCCGGCCTCGCGGAGGCGCCCGGCGACGAAGGAGTCGCGGTCCGGGAAGTAATCCTTGAAGAGGACCGATCCCATGGTGGTCGGGGTGCCCCTCACATCCATCTGGTCTTTGACGATGACCGGGATCCCGTGGAGGGGGCCGGTGAAGCCGGAGGCGCGGAACGCCGCGTCGGCCGCATCGGCGTCGGCGAGTGCCGAAGGGTTGACCGTGATGATGGAGTTTATCCGCGGGCCGTCGCGGTCAAAGGCTTCGATGCGGGCGAGGTAGGCTTCCACGAGCTGCCGCGCGGTGAGCTCGCCCGACCGGAAAGCGGCGTGGATGCGGGAGATTGTCGTCTCCAGCAGCTGGAAGGTCCTGGGTTTGGTTGACGTCATGGCCGGCTCCTGGTCGTGGGGTTTGTGGAAGTAGTCAGGCGAGGGCGGCCACCGGTTCGGCTTGAGCCGTGGCGGCGGCCGGGACGAAGCTGACCATGGTGCTGAGCGTGAAATCCATGTCGAAGTTGTAGGCGGGGCCCTGGTAGAGCGCGTACGTCCGGGCTTCGTCTTCGAAGGTGCCGGCGGCGGTGCAGTCCATGGGGATGAGGGTCATGTAGTGGCGGTTGCTGAAGCCCATGGCGCAGGCGTTCGCGCAGACCGCGGCGGACACGCCCGTGACGAGGACGGTCCATTCACCGGCGATGATCCCCTCGCGGGCCAGCACGTCTTCGAGTTCGGTGCGGGCGAAGGGGTCGTGGTTGTACTTCTTCACGACGGGCTCGCCGGGGAGCGGGGCGATTTCAGCCACGATTTCGACATCGGGCGTGCCTTCGAGGAGCATGGGTTTGCGGCCGAAGACGGTGACTTCGAGGGCATCGGGGGTCCGTACCGATTGGATGAAGATCACCTTCGCGCCGGCTTCGCGGGCCTTCGCCAGGAGGCGGACATTGCCTTCGATGACCTCTGCCATGCGGCCGGCGCCGGGGCGCTTGCAGAAGTAGTTCTCCATGTCGACGACGACCACGGCGGTCTTCTTCGGGTCGAGCGCGAATTCCCTGGGGACGGGAGTGGTGTAGGTGACCGTGACGGTCTCGGGCAACGGGGTCCAGGCCATTTTTTGGCGCCTCCTCGGTGGTGGCCGCAGCCTGGTGCGGTGCGGCCGAATGAGGGCAAGGTAGGCCCCGTTCTTTGCGCTGATGTTCCGAAATGGTTACGGCGGCGTTAACACATCTGCTACAGCAGCTTTCTATCGGGCGGGTTGGTTTCCCCTATTACCTGCTCTAGCAGGTATTTAATGCGGGTGTAACGGGGCCGCAATTCGCCCGTCACGCGGGCGGTTCACGATGGCGCCGGGCGTCGCACCCGCCAGGCACTTTCGCGGGTGCGCGCCGCCAACGGATGGCGTTGGCGAGGATTCTCAATCAGCAGGAGGAAGGACATGGACCGAAAGCCCTGGGAGGGCTACATCCCGGAAAGCGACATCCGTTCATTTAAGAAGGACGCCGATTTCATCGACCGGGGAATCAGCGCGGGGACGCGGCCGGCCCTGGTCATCGTCGACATGACCCGCGCGTTCGTGGATGGCCGCTATCCCACGGGGTGGAGCGAGACGGGGTACCCGGCGGCGGCGGCCAACGCGAAGCTCCTCGCCGCCGCCCGTGATTGCGGCATCCCCGTGTACTTCACGAAGGCCTATCCCTATGCCGACTACCTGCCGGCGCCCGCCCAGCGGGGGCGCTGGAAGATGGGAGGCCGGAGCGCACCGGACCCGTCGCTTCCGCCCGGCGACGTCATCGTCGACGAGATCACGCCGATCGCCGGGGAGGTCGTGATCGACAAGGGTTCGAAGCCGAGCGGATTCTTCGGCACGCAGCTCGCATCGCTCCTCATCTACGAAGGGGTGGACACGTGCATCGTCACCGGGATGACCACCAGCGGTTGCGTCCGCGCGACCGTGCTCGATGCGTTCCAGTACAACTTCAATGTCATCATTCCCCATGAAGCGTGTGCCGACAGGAGCCAGCTCTCGCACGCGGTGAGCCTCTACGACATGCATATGAAGTACGCCGACGTCGTCTCCGTTGAGGAGACCATCGCATATGTCCGCGCGGTCGCCCCGAGGGTGGCGGCGACGGTCTAGGATCTGCCTGCGCGGGGTGGGCGACTCCCGTCGCCCGCCCGCGCGAAAGGAACGCCGTGTTCGGGAAGCTCGCACCACTGGCTGTCTACAGCAACATCTTCCTGGTCATGCTCGGTCTGGGCGTGATCGGCCCGAACCTCACGGATATCCGGCGGGACTTCGATGTTTCCTACGGCGCCATCAGCTGGGGAGTGAGCGCCTTTGCCTTCGCCCGTTTCGTCACGAACCTCCCGGCCGGCATCGCGGCCGGCCGTCTCCCGCGCGTACCCCTGTTGATGGCGGGGACGTTTTGCGTGGCGGCCGGGGGAGCCGCCGCCGCGTTGAGCAACGGGCTGGAACTCTTCCTGGTATCGAGGGCCTTGCAGGGGGTTGGATCGAGCATTTCGACGACTGTCGGCCTGACCATGGTGCTGGATAGCGCCGCCCCCGACCGGCGGGGCAGGGCCAGCGGCACGTTTCACAGCGCGCTCGGTGGGGGCGCGTTGTTCGGGCCGGGCTTCGGCGCGCTGCTGGCCGAGTTTGGCGGCTGGCGGGCGGCGCTCGGCGGGACGGCTGTCGCCGCCACAGTGTCCTTCGCCCTCCTCGCGCTCGTCCTGCGCTACCCGGCCGCGTCTCCGGTTGCCGCGCCAGGTTCCCCGGAACAGGCGGAGACGGTCGCGGCGCGGCGGCCTTCGATCCTGGCGCTGGTGTTTGGCGCGGGGCTGGCCGCCTACGCCGCGGCGTTTGCCATCTTCTTCGTCCGGGGGGGCGTGCAGCAGACCGTGGTGCCGCTCATGGGGCGGGAAGAAATGGGCCTGTCCGTGGCGTCGCTGAGCGTGCTCCTGATGGTTTCAGCGGCGTTGTCCACGGTACTGGGGCCCTTCGTGGGCGGTCTGTCCGATCGGCTCGGGCGCGAGCGCGTCCTGCTGCCCGGGCTGGTGTTGCTTGGGGCCAGCACGATGCTGCTGACCATGGCCAACTCGACACCGCTGTTCGTTTCCGGGGTGCTGCTGACCAGCCTGGCCGGGACCACCTTCTCTATCCCTTCGTCCATGATCGTGGATGCCGTGGGGGCATCGCAGCGGGCGGCCGCGATCGGCGTGTACCGGGTGGTGGGCGATGCGGCGTTCACGGTGGCGCCGTTCGCCAGCGGGTTCCTGGTCGACGGGTACGGTTTCGCCGCGGCGGGGGCGGCCTCGACCGCAGTCATCGTGGCGGCGCTTGCCGTGGGCCGCGCCGCGGCCAGCTCCCAGGATCGCGCCGTTTACTCTTCCGAACCGGCCGATGAACCCGCTTCGGCCACATGACGGCGCACGCGGGTGAGCAGGTCGACAAGTTGCTCGCGCTGCTCGGGCGAGAGGAAGCCGAGCACGTCGTTCGTCCGGGCGACGTGGCGAGGAAGCACTTTCTTGAGCAGCCGCTCGCCCGCGGGCTGGAGCCGCACCCAAACGACCCGGCGGTCAGGCGGCCGCCTGTAGCGCTCGACGAGCCCGGCGGCCTCCATCCGCTCGATGACCCGGCCGATGCTGGTCGGGTCGCTGAAGATGCCGTCGGCGATCTCGCCGACACTCCCGCCGTTGGCGGCGCCGAGGAGGACGCCAAACTGCGTGCCGGTCAGTCCCCACTGGCGAAGCTCCTGCCGCAGTGCATAGCGAAGGTCGCGGGAGGTGAAGGAGATCAGCCGGTAGAGGGACTCGCAGGGGTCAGCGAGCTGCGCTTCGACGGTCTCGGCGATTTTCGTGCGTGCCACTTCCCGGGGAAGCTACCATCGACCCGCGTGACGCTCCAGCGGACCCCTCCTTTTCCTCATTTCCTGCCCAGGCAACCGAACGGCGACCGCTTGCGGCGCCTCGCCTGTTGAGTGGCTCTGCCCCCAGCTCCTTGGGGGGGCGCAGGCAACTCATCCCGGCCATCCGTGCCTTCACCAGCGGCTGGAACGACCGCCGCCAGCCGACCCCCCGGGCACATCCCGACCGGGACCGGAAACCAGGCGCGGGCGCGCGACAGCAGGGGCGCGGGACGATAGGCTGATGGGTGATGACAGAACCGCGCGCCTATGCCGCCGCCGGGGTGGATATCGCCGCCCGCAGCGCGTTCGCGAAGAGCCTGCCGGGCATCCTCGCACAGGCGCGCCGGCCCGAAGTGCTGAGCGACGCCGGACCGTTCAGCGGGCTCTTCCGCCTCGGCGAGAAGTACCGCGACCCGGTCCTTTCGGCCAGTGCCGACGGCATCGGCACCAAGGTGAAGCTCCACCTCGCCGCCAACCGGCTCGACCTGTGCGGGCCCGACATCCTCGGGCACAGCGTCAACGACATCATGGTCTGTGGCGCCGAGCCCATCTTCTTTCTCGACTATATCGCCGGGAACGGGCTGACGACGGAGCAAAAGCAAACGCTGGTGGAAGGCGTGGCCCGCGCCTGCGCGGATGCGGGCTGCGCGCTTCTCGGTGGCGAAACCGCCGACATGCCGGATGTCTACCCTCCGGGGGAGTTCGACCTTGCCGGCTTCATCGTCGGTGTGGTCGAACGCGACCGCATCATCGATGGATCGAAGGTGGCTGCCGGCGATTTGCTCCTCGGCATCCCGAGTTCGGGCCTGCACACCAACGGGTTCTCCCTCGCGCGCAAGGTGCTCGACATCTGCAACGGCGAGCCGCTCGAAGAAACGCGGCGGCGCCTGGAAGAGCGCCCGGCGCTGCTCGGCGGGGCCTCGCTCGGAGAGGCGCTCCTGACGACGCACCGGCCGTACCATGCCCGGGTCGCCCCGGTGATGGACCGCATCCACGGCATGGCCCACATCACGGGGGGCGGGTACGCCGAGAATGTCCCCCGCATCCTGCCGGAGGGCATGACGGCGGAGTTCGAGACCGCTGCCTGGCCGGTGTTGCCGATCTTCCAGCTGATCCAGCAGCGCGGCGCGGTCTCCGCCGAGGAGATGTACGAGGTGTTCAACATGGGCATCGGCCTGGTGCTGATGGTCTCCCCGGCCGATGCGGAGGCTGTGCTCGGCGCCATCCCCGAGGCGCTGACCATCGGCCGCGTGCGTGACTGGACGGGCCGCCCCGTGGAGCTGCGCGGGCTGTAGGCGGACGAATCGGAAGGCATGCCGCCCGGGCGCCAACCCGGTGGGCGCATGCCGGTATCGTGCGAACAGTTCCGGGTGGCATACATCCGGGGTCCCGGGCAGGCGGCCGGGGCCTTGCCTCAGGCGTAGCGCGCCGCGAAATCGGCCGCGTCGAGCCGGGCGCCATGGCGCCGTTCGCTGACAGCCAGTTCCATCCGCGTGAGCTGGGCCAGCCCCTTGCGCGTGTCGCTCGCCACCCGCGCCTTGTCCTGGAGCTTCAGCCGCTGCTTGAAGAGCCAGTAGGTAAAGGCCTTCCAGTCGGCGAGCGAGACATCGCCGCGGAGGAGCACGCCCGTGTCCTGGTAGTGGAGGGCGAAAAGCTCTTCGCGGCTGTGCCCGTAGACGCGCTGGTACATCGATTCATCGACCCGCTGGTCGTAGCCCCAGGCGCGGCAGCGGATTTCCTTGTGGATCTCCTCCTCCACGCTCAGCTGGAGCGCTTCCTCGACGAGCACGCCGTAGAGGTAATTCAGGTGCGCGCTGTGCTTGACCTGTCCCATGCGGAGGGCGAAGTCATCGTTGTCCATTTCGATGGGCCAGCGATTCTCCCAGAGCAGCGCCTCGCGCTCCGCCGGGGGGACCAGGTCTGGCACCTCATCGAGCAGGCGTTCGGCGAGCAAGAGCCAATCGAAAGCCTCGCCATGGATGAGGTAGCAATAGTCACGGTCGCCGATGCGTTCGCGGGGCAGCCGCCACCTGGCGATCGCGTCGAGCAGCGCCTCGAACCAGTGCACACCGTCGAGGATGGCCTGGCGCATGCGCAGGACGGTCTCCTCCGGTGCCGGCAGGTTGGGGCTGCCCTCCACATCGCCTTCGAGGACTGGGGGCCTGGTCTCGGCGGCCGTGGACATGGAATGCCAATGGTACCAGACGGCACGCTCGCGGCGAGAACCGTGCAGTGGGTTACACAAAGGTTACGCAGGGTTGACACCCTATCAGGGGTTCTCCCGATTGGCCTCCGGCGCGACACCGGAAACGATTGCATCAGCCGGATCGGGGCTGTGGAGGTGGAACGATGCGTGTGGTGTGTGCGTGGTGCGGAACGACCCTCTCAGGGGTGGATGGCGCTGTTTCTCATGGCATATGCGGCAGTTGTTCCATGTCGGTGGAACGCGCCTTTCATCGTTTGCTGGCGAGCCGGCAGCGCGCCGGCCACTCGCGCAAACGGAGGCGGCCGGCGGGCGGCCTGACGCTCCCACTGCCGGGATTCTCGCTTCCGGAGCCCGTGGAGCAGACGCATCGGGTTGAGACGGCGGGGCCTGCCCGGCTACGATCGGTATGCCCACGAGCGTGAGGCGGGCGCGCCGGGGGAGCCGTTGGACATTGCGGGCGAACACAGGTTCAGGGCCCCGGCCGGGCTGGTCTGGGAAACCCTCTTCGATGCGCGCGCGCTGAAGACCTCGATCCCCGGGTGCGATTCGCTCGATGAGGTGGCGCCTGGCCGGTTTCACGTCTCCATGCGAGTTGGTGTCTCGGCGGTCAGGGGCCAGTACGCTGGCGAAGTGGCGGTGACCGATGCGGCGGTGCCGCTGTCGTTTCGGCTGGTGATGGCGGGCAAGGGCGACCCCGGCGCTATCGAGGCCGATGCCCGCGTGAACCTGCGCGAGGAGCAGGGCACGACCGTGGTCAGCTATTCCGGCGAGCTGCGCGCCCGGGGAGCGCTGGCCCGCGCTGGTGGGCAGGTGCTTGCCGGGACCGCCAGGCTGCTGCTTGGCCAGTTCTTCAAGGAGATGGACCGCCAGGTGCGCGACCGCACGCCCTGAGCGCCCGGGCCGTGGCGTCAGGGCCGATCGAGGGCGGCCCGGACAGCGTCGAAGGCCAGGGCGGCGACGCGCGGGGCCGGCAAGGCGCCATCGACGATGACCCAGCGGCCGGCCGCCGAACGCGCCTGCACGAGGTAGCCCTCGCGCACGGTGCGGTGGAATTCGAGTCCTTCGAGCCCGGTCTGGATGGCTTCCGCCTCACCGTGCTTGCGCGCCAGCCCGGCCTCCGGGGCGATATCGAAGTACACGACCAGGTCCGGCTCGAGACCGCCGGTCGCCGCCGCATTGGCCGTCCGCACGACAACCGGGTCGAGTCCGCGTGCGTGTACCTGGTAGGCGAAGGTACTCGGCGCGAAGCGATCGCAGATGACGTGCTGGCCACGCTCCAGGGCGGGGCGGATGACCGTCGCAACCAGCTGGGCGCGGGCAACGAGGAAGGCGAAGAGCTCGGCCCATGGCGTGAGGGGCTGGTGCAACAGGTCGCGAACGAGCTCCCCGGCGGGAGTCCCGCCCGGTTCGCGGGTGTGCAGCACGGGGACGCCTTCGGCCTGGAGCCGGTGGACGACGGCGAGAGACGCGGTGCTCTTGCCCGAGCCCTCGCCCCCTTCGAAGACGATGAAGCGGCCCCGCTCAGCGCGCAACGCCGCCGCCCGATCCCAGCGGGAGGATCTTCACGCGCCGCAGGGGCTCCTTCCCGGAGCTCGTGCTGTCGAGGTTGTAGCGCGTCGCGAGCTGGTGCTGAACGCGGCGGACGTAGCTGTTCGCGGGCGGCAGCTCAACGGGGCGGCCCTCCTCGATCACCCTGGCGATGGCGTCCTCCGTCTCCCGGAAGACGTCGACCATCGGGTCGCGCCGGGCGCCCCGCCCGCCCTCGCCGGCGCCGCGGAACTGGAGGAGCGCCTGTTCGAGCTGAAACGTGCTGTTGCTCTTGACCACGTACATCGGCAGGTTGCGTTCCTCTGCCTCGCGGAGCGCGGCTGGCTTGCTCCGGTAGTAGCTCCGCATGGTGAGGACGGCATCGGCCTCCGCCACGTCTTCCACCAGCTGCACGGGCACGCCGGTGGACCGCACGGCCGTCTCCAGGCGGCTGCGCGGAATGCCGAACGGGAAGAGCCGCGCGGCGCGGCTCGAGGCGCGCTCGGGGGCCACCGGCAGGTCGCCGGGTTCAGGCTGGTCGAACAGGTAGCCGTCGCGGTGTTCGCGTTCGCGGACGTGGCCGCCGTTGCGGCGGTGCCCAATCTCCCAGGTTGGCCGGCTCGGGCGGACCGCGTGCTGGGCACCGGCGCCGACCCTCGCCTCTTCGGGTGCCGAGTCGTCGACGACCTCAATCCGGCCGCCGCGGCCCAGTTGGCGGGTCTCGGGCCGTGCTTCGTATCCGCGGAGCATCGCGTCGATCGTATCGGCCACGTCCTGGTGGATGCGGACGCGCTGCCAGCTCTCGATTTCGATCACCACCTCGAATGTTGGCGGCGCCTTCCGTTCGAGGATCGACTTCTGCGTCCCGCGGCGGCGGGCTTCCTCGTCGCCGAGGGTGACTGACTGGATGCCGCCGATGAGGTCGGCCAGCGTCGGGTTGAGCATCAGGTTTTCGAGCGACGTGCCGTGGGCCGTGCCGACGAGCTGGACGCCGCGTTCGGCGATGGTGCGGGCGGCCTGGGCCTCCAGCTCGGTGCCGATCTCATCGATGACGATGACTTCGGGCATGTGGTTCTCGACGGCCTCGATCATCACCGCGTGCTGAGCGAGCGGCGTCGCGACCTGCATCCGGCGCGAGCCGCCGATAGCCGGGTGGGGCACGTCGCCATCGCCGCCGATTTCGTTCGAGGTATCGACGATGATGACGCGCTTGTTCGCATCATCGGCCAGCACGCGGGCGACTTCGCGGAGCATGGTTGTCTTGCCGACGCCCGGCTTGCCGAGGAGGAGGATGCTCTTGCCGCCGAGGACAAGGTCCTCGATGACGCGGATGGTGCCGTAGACGGCCCGGCCGACGCGGCAGGTGAGGCCGACGACCTTGCCCCGCCGGTTGCGGATGCAGGAGATGCGGTGGAGCGTGCGCTCGATGCCGGCGCGGTTGTCGTCGCCGAAGTCGCCGATGCGGTCGATGACGTACTGGAGGTCGTCCTCGGTCACTTCCTCCCGGCTGAGGACGACTTCGCGGCCGGGGTAGCGCGCCTCGGGCAGCCGGCCGAGGTCCATGACGACTTCGAGCAGGTCGGTCCGGCGCTCCTCGGCGCGCAGCGATTCGACGATGCGCGGTGGCAGGGCATCGAGCAGCAGGTCGAGGTCATCGGTGACGATCTGTTCGTCTGGAAGCGGTGTGGCGGATGGATGCTGGGACACGGGTTACCGCGGAACGGGGAATGAATCTCCCGGGACCGCTACCACCTCCTTCAAGGGGTTAAGGAGCGCGAGCCTTCGCACGCACATGAGGCGCACGCCGAGGGCCGCGTATCCGCGGGCCACGGCCGCGGTTTCGAGGCCGGGCTGGTGTTCGGCGACGACGAGCGCACCGTGCCGTGGCGCGTGAGCCTCGATGTGATCAAGCGCGGCTGCCACGCCGGCTTCGTCCGCATCGACAAGGACGTGCGCTTCGCGCTCGCCAATGCCGGCCCAGGCCACCAGCCCCGCGGGCCCATCGAGCACGAACTCGCGGCTCGCATCGAACGAATCGAGGACGGCGCGGAACTCCTGCTGGGTCGGCGCCTCGTTGCGGCGCACCATCTCCGGGACCGCGCGGCAATAGAGCCGGAAAACCGCGTGGCGATCGGCCCGCGTGGCCGGGCGAAAGGCGGTTTCCGCGCCGGTCGCAGCGGGTGGGAGCGCATAGATGCGCTCGAGCCGGTAGGCGAAGAAGCCCGCCTGGCGCAGGGCCGGCGCGTGGGGCGACCCCTCGGCATAGCGCAGGTAGAGGGAACGGCCACCACGGATTGCGGCTTCACGCGCGAGCGCAGTGAGCAGCGCGATCACGGCCTCGTCATCCTTCGGGCGAGCGATGCGGAGCGAGACGACCTCCCAGCCGGCTCCGCCCGCCAGCTGCCGCGCGACGGCGACGCCGCGGTAGGACAGGCCCCGGCGAATGCCGACGACCGCGGTCCGTGGGACCTTTGGGAGGCGGGTGATGCCGGTCGCGGCAAGCCCGGAAGAGACGAGCAGGCTTTCGCCCCCGCGCGTCGCGATCACCTCCGTATCGAGCCGGTGGAGCTGCGGCCAGAGCGTCGCCGCGTCGATCGGGCTGAGCGATTCCGCCCGCAGCTCACTCATTTCGGCGGTCCTCCCGGCGGCTCGCCGATGGTGAGGAAGAGTTCGTGCAACCGCGTGTCTCCCGTGAGTTCGGGGTGGAATGAGGTGGCAAGGAGATTCCCTTCCCGGGCGGCGACGATGGTGCCATCGGCGAGGGTGGCGATGGCCCGCGCGGGGAACCGCACCGCGTCGATCCGCGGCGCGCGAATGAAGACCGCCCGGAACGGTCCGCCTTCCAGGCCTTCGATGTCCAGGTCTGCTTCGAAACTATCGACCTGGCGCCCGAAGGCGTTGCGGTGGACGGAGATGTCCATCGTCTCGATGCCGGGGCGGTCGAGCCGGTCGACCGTTTTCGCGAGCAGGATGGCGCCGGCGCAGGTTCCCCAGACGGGCTTGCCGCTGGCGCAGAAGTCACGCAGTGGTTGCTGGAAGCCGTTGCTCAGGATGAGGCGGGCGATGGTTGTGCTTTCGCCGCCGGGGATGATGAGCGCATCGATGCCGGCGAGCTGGCCTGGCTTGCGGATTTCGCGGACGGCGTGGCCCATGGACTCGATCACCTCACGGTGTTCGCGAAAGTCACCCTGGAGGGCGAGGACGCCGACAGTTTCGCGGCGCGTGCCGTTGGTCGACTGGTTCATGCGCTGACGATCCGGGGCGCGGAGGATGGGAGGCGCCCCAGGGACGGGATTGATGGCAGAGCGGGCAGGCGAGCCCGGCTGAAGTGGTGGTGCGGCACCGTACGCAACGTAGTTCCAGTGTAGCGCATCGGGGGCGCGGCGATAGATCTCCGGTCGTTAACATTGCGCGCCATCAGCCGCAAACGGGCAGGGGCGGGGGATTGCTCCCCCGCCCCTGGTGAGGTGGCGTGCGCCTTCGCGAGACCGCGGCCTAGCCCAGCTTCTTGATCTCCTCGATGAGGGCGGGGACGACCTTCTTGTAGTCGTCGATGATGGCGAATTTCGAGACCTTCACCATGTTCGCATCGGGGTCCTTATTGATGGCCACGATGTTCTTCGAGCCGGCCATGCCGGCCATGTGCTGGCTGGCCCCGCTGATGGCGACGGCGATGTAGAGGTTCGGCGAGACGGTCTTCCCGGTGAGGCCCACCTGCTGGCTCGGCGGGTACCAGCCCATGTCGCAGGCGGCGCGGCTTGGGCCGGGCGCGCCCTTGAGCAGGCTGGCGAGCTCTTCCAGCATGCCGAAGGCCGACTGGTCGCCGAGCCCGCGGCCACCGGCGACGACGACCGGCGCGTCCTCGAGCCGGATGCCGGCGCTCTCCGCCTTCGAGGTCGCCAGGAGCTTCACGCGGGACGCGCCCGCCGCGTCGATCGTGGAGACCGGGCCGCTGCGGCCGGAATCCGCTGCAAGCGCATCGAATGACTTGGCCTTGATGGTCGCGATGGCGGGCGCGTTCTTGAAGCTGACTTCGGCGCGGGCGTTGCCGCCGTAGGCCGAACGGGTGGCCTTCAACTTGCCGCCATCGAACTTGACGTCGACGCAATCCATGGCGACGGCGGTGTTGTACTTGAAGGCGAGGGCGGGGCCAAGGTCGCGGCCCAGGCTCGTCTGGCCGAGCAGGACAATCTCCGCGCCGGTCTGCGAGAGCGCGGCCTCGACGGCGGGCAGGTAGGCATCGACCGTGGCATCGGCGAGGGCGGGGTTGGTGGCGGCGATGGCGGCATCGGCGCCGAGGGCGATGAGCTCCTTCGCGAGGGCCTCGGTGCCCGCGACCATTGCGGTGACGCTACCCGCGCCTTCGCCGGCCAGCTTGCGGGCGGCGCCAAGGAGCTCGGCGGAAATGGGGGCGAGTGCGCCCTCCTGTGCTTCTGCGATGACGAGGATTCCAGCCATTCGGTGCTCCTTGGCGTTCTAAACGAGCTTGGCGGCGCGCAGCTTCTGGGCGAGGTTGCGGGCCTTCTCTTCGGGGGTGTCGCCTTCGATGATCTCGACGTTGCTCTCGACCTTCGGGACATAGAGCGCGTCGAGCGTCAGGAGGCGGTTCGCCGCGCCCATTTCGCCGGCGATGCCGAGGTCGGCGGCGCTCCAGACCTGCACCGTCTTCTTGGCGGCGAGCATGATCTGGCGGAGCTGCGGGTACCGTGGTTCGCCGAATTCGTTGGAGATCGAGACGACGGCCGGCATGCTCACTTCGACGGTCTGGAAGCCGTCATCGAGCACGCGCTCGACTTTGAGGGCCGGGCCGTTCTTCTCAATCGCTTTGGCGACGGTGACGCAGGGGATGCCAAGGATCTGGGCGACCCCGGAAGGCACGACACCCATGTCCCAGTCGGCAGCGGCGCGGCCCATGAGGATGAGGTCGGCACCGCCGAGCTTCTGGATTGCGGCCGCGAGGGCGCGGGCGGTCTGGAAGTTGTCGATGTCCTCGAAGGCCGGGTCGGTCAGGAGCACGCCTTCATCGGCGCCCATGGCGAGCGCATGCTTGATCGCATCGCGGGCGCTATCGGGGCCAAGGCTGATGACGGTGACCTTGCCACCGCCATCCGCTTCGTTGAGGCGAAGGGCTGCTTCGGTGGCCTGCGGGTCATAGGGGTTCACGACGGGCGCGATACCCTGGGCTGGGATGACCTTGCGGGCTGCCTCGTCGACTTTGAACGACGAAGCGGGGGTCTCCGGGTCGGGGATTTGCTTGACACAGACGATGATGTTCACGCGGCGATTCGGCCTCCTGCGCGTAACCCGGCCCCATTGGGAGTGAGTGCCGGGACAATTCCATGGGGTTGGTGGGGCGAACCCGCGGCAGATTACCACAAATGACGAGATTGTGAAATCTCGCACGGATAGCAGGCCCGCCATCACCCGGCCCGTCAAACTCATCTCAGTCCCGGAATGGGGTAGGCGGCGCCCGGCCGATCCCGCACAATACCGCCGCCATGGCCGACTACGACCACCTGGGGCGCTTCCTCGATCGCTACCTCCACCGGGACTTCCGTACGCTCTACGAAACCCAGAATGGCGCGGCGCGCCAGTTCCGGTCCGAAGCCCGCACCGAGGAAGTCGATAAGGTCCTCGCCGAACTTGAACAGTTCCTGGCCTGGGCTGAAACCGTCCCCACGCGCGAATGGCAGGCGGCACTGGCGGTCCTCGGCGGCTCCTGGAGGCCGCGCACCCTCGGACCGCTTCGCGCTATGACCAGCGCTCTCCGTGGCAGCAAACGCTGGCTCCCGCCCGGCGAAAAGCCCATCCGCTCCCGGCGCCGGCTGCCGTAATCCCCGCCATCGCCCGAAATCTGATCGTCATCAACCGTCAATAGGCTCGAAACACTCCCGACATCCCCGCGAAACCACCCCTTCCTACCGTTCCTTCCATCCAGCGGGTACCCCTGGGCCCGGGAGGACCCGACTGGAGCATGGCGCACTGG
>DAOKYT010000014.1:7745-53022 GCA_035326025.1 Tepidiformaceae bacterium | reverse complement strand
CCCGGCTGACGCGCCGGGCCAGCACTGGCCAGGGCCGTCGGCCGTTTCCGGGGGCCGCGCCTGCGGAGTTCGCAGGTCCAGCCCAGCTGTTGCGCGTATCCGGGTTGTTGGTTTCAGTTTCACGAATCGGATCCCTGGCGTGTACGAATCCTCTCCCGGTGGCCGGAGGGGACGGGGAGTGATGGCGCCGGGGGTTACTTCACGCGTCAAGCAGTTCGCGCATGCTCGGGTCCATGCGCTCGGGCGGTCGCGAAGGCCGATGAGTTCGAGCGGTGCATGTACTCATGGACAGGGCGCGTTCGCATGATTATGAGCTTCTGAAAGCCTTCATGAATCTTCTCCATGCCGCCGCCAGCGAGAATGCCTAAGACTTGCCGCTCGGGGTTGTTGGTCAGGCTGGCCTGCTGGCTAGTGATCCAGGGAAAGGATCGCCGAGAAGACGTGACACCCAACGCACTGCACAGTAGGATCGGGCCAACGATCGAACGTATGTGCTGACTTATGTTCCGGGTAGACGTGTGCAGAGTGAATTGACGTCTCTTGAGATTTGCGCTGGCGCGGGCGGCCAGGCGCTGGGACTCGAACAGGCGGGCTTTAGCCATCTGGCCCTTGTCGAAATCGACGCGTTCGCATGCGCCACTCTGCGGCACAATCGGCCACAGTGGAACGTGCTTCAGGCTGACTTGCGGGACTTCTCGGCCCGGCAGTTCCGCGGCCAGGTCGATTTGTTCGCTGGCGGAGTCCCGTGCCCACCGTTCTCCAGGGCCGGCAAGCAGCTTGGACACGAGGATGACCGCGACCTCTTTCCGGCCGCACTCCGGTTGATCGCAGAATGCGAGCCGAAGGCGGTGATGCTGGAGAACGTTCGCGGCTTGCTCGACCCCGTATTCGACGATTACAGGGAGGCAATCAACACGCGGCTTCGGAGCATGGGATTCGCTCCATCCTGGAGGCTGTTGCACGCATCAGATTTCGGCGTCCCTCAGCTGAGGCCACGAGTGGTCTGCGTGGCGATCGCGGATGAGTACGCAGGCCACTTCCAATGGCCCGCGCCCGACCCATCACGAACGCCGTCGATCGGTGAGTTCCTGCGCGACGACATGTCCGCCGGGGGCTGGCTGGGGGCGGACGATTGGGCACGACGCGCGGAAGGTATTGCACCAACGCTTGTAGGCGGGTCGAAGAAGCATGGGGGACCCGACCTGGGCCCAACCCGAGCTCGTAAGGCCTGGGCAGCGTTGGGGGTTGACGGAGGGACTCTTGCAGACGGGCCACCGCCACCCGACCTCAGCGGCCTGCCGCGGCTGAGTGTTCAGATGGCGGCGAAGATACAGGGCTTCCCGCCGCACTGGCAGTTCGTGGGCCGCAAGACCCACGCGTACAGGCAGGTGGGCAATGCTTTTCCTCCACCTGTGGCTCGAGCCGTTGGCGCAGCCATTCGGTCGGCTCTCCAGCAAGGGACTGTCACGTGCAAGAATTTCCAGGTGAAGTTATGGCCGAGCGAAAACCCAGTGCCCGAGACAAGCTTCGTCAGTATTTCTTAACGCACGAAGGCGAAGTCTTGGACTCCGACACGTTGCGCCGGATCGCGGACGTCAGCGAGTGGGCTCGTCGCGTGAGAGAGCTTCGGGACCAGGAAGGCATGGATATCCAGACGCACAAGGACCGAAACGACCTCAGACCCGGCCAGTACATCCTCGCAAGCACCAGGAAGCGGGTGATCTTTGACCGCCGGATCTCCAAGGAGACTCGGGCTCTCGTGCTGGACCGCAACGGCTTCACGTGCCAGATGTGCGGCATCGGCGCGGGAGAGATCCACCCGTACGATGGCCGAAAGGTTCAGATGCACATCGGGCACGTGGACGAAAACGGACCCAGCACTTTGGCTAACCTTCGCACGCTGTGCTCTGTCTGCAACGAGGGATTGTCCAACATCTCCGCCGATCGCCCTTCGGCCATTAAGCTGCTGGGTCAGGTGCGCCGTGCCGCCATGCCTGAGCAACTTGAAGTGCTCGGGTGGCTGATTAACAAGTTCCCCGGGCACGCGGCTAGGGCTCTGCGCGACCGGACACCTTCAGACGGCCAATGAGATCCTCGACCGCCTTTGGGGCCTGGCACGCGAAGATCGTCTCCACGCTCCAGCCGAGCGCCTCAAGTTCCTCTTTGTGCTTCTGGTCGCGGACCCGATTTCCTTCTAGCTTCGGAGCCCAATATGGAGTGTTGGTTCGTGGAATGTGACCGTCGGCGCAGTCGTGCCCATGCCAGAAACAGCCATGCACGAACACAACCGTACGGTACCGAGGCAGAACAAGGTCGGGCTTTCCCGGCAAGTCCTTGAGGTGCAGCCTGAAGCGGAATCCGGCCGCGTGAAGAGCCCGCCGGACTAGCCACTCGGGCTTGGTGTTCTTGCTGCGAATCGCAGCCATATTTCGGCTTCGGCCCGGGGAGGAAATCATGGGCAGAACATCGGGAATCGCTCGTGTCTGCACACACCGCAACCAATTGGGTGTCCCGAGGAGCGGGCGAGTGATGACCAGGTGGCCATTGCCTTCCAGTATAGCCTCGCCGGAATGCGCCTTCGATGCCGCAACTCACGTTCCCGGCTACGCTAGATCCGTGGTTTACGACCTCCCCGCACACGTCGTTATCCAGCGCCGCGATGGCAAGCGGGAGATCCTGCTTCACCGGGCCATGGCCGTCATCGGCGACGACAAGATCGAGATCAAGAGCGCGCGCGGGACCGTGATCCTGCCGCTGCTGGGGCTCATCTTTTGCGGCGCGGCCGGCTGGTTCATCGCGACGCAAGGCCAGGGCATGCCGCTCTGGCTGCTGGTCACGCTGCTCCTCTTCTGCCTCATCCTGGTGCCGTTCTCCATGATGAGCCTGATCAGCGCGGTCGTCGGGGCCGATGTCGTGGTCGACAGGCGGAAGGGTTCGGCCACCTGGCAACAGGGCTACCTCGGGATGGGGATCGGGACGAAGGAACTCGTGCCGTTCGCCAAGATCGACCACCTCGAAGTGACGATCGAAGGTGACCAGCCGGATCGCTGGAAAGATCAGACCGATGACCTGCGCCAGTTCGCGCTGGTGCTGGTCAAGAAGAGCGGAAAGCGGCTCATCCTCGCGCAGGTGCCCGTGCCAGCCTATGGGCAGGCCGACGGGATGGACCGCACACTGGCCGTGGGGCAGGCGGTGGCCAACCTCGTGGGGACAACGATCACGCTCCCCGAAGGCTGGGAGCTGGTCGAAATCGATACCGCCACGGGCGAACCGGTTGCCCCGGCGCCCACCAGCGAGCCAAAGGCAAGGAGCAATCGTGGACGAAGCCACTGAAGCACTGCGGCGGGCCCGGCGGATCGCCGTCGTCGGGCTCGACGCGCGTACCGGCCGCCCCGCGTACCGCATCGCGAGCTACCTCAAGGAACACGGCTACACCATCGTCCCCATACATCGCGGCCGCTTCCCGGCGGGCGAGGTGCTGGGCGAGACGGCCTATGCCTCCCTGCGCGACGTCCCCGGCCACATCGACCTGGTCGATGTCTTCGTGCGGCCCTCCGAGACGGACGAGGTGATCGACGATGCCATCGCTGTCGGGGCGGGCGCGGTCTGGCTGCAGGAGGGAATTACAAACGACGAGGGCCTGGAGCGGGCGCGAAAGGCTGGCCTGGTCGCCACCCAGGATCGCTGCGCGATGGTGGTCCACCGGGACGAGATCGCCCCGAAGTAGCGCTGCCGCCGCGGAGGCCGTGGGGATCAGTGGGGATCAGGAGTCGCCAGGAAGGTCGCGCCAGGGGATTTCAAAGAGGCACACCGGCTCTTCGAACCCGGGGAGCAGCGTCGGCCCAAGCGAGCTGATCGGCACCAGGGTCGGACCGAGGGCCTCGCGGGCCTCGCCGGTGAGGAGGATTTCTCCCCCGTGGGCATGGCTGCAAACACGCGTGGCCAGGTAGACGGCCACGCCGAAGACATCGCCATCCGCTTCGAGCACTTCGCCGTAGTGGATGCCGCAGCGCACCTTGATGGTGCACTCCGGAGTATCGAGCGCCCGGACTCCGCGCTGGACAGCGACCGCGTGAGCGACCGCCCCCTCGACGCTATCGAATTCGAGCAGGAAACCATCCCCGAGGCTCCGCACAAGCCGGCCACCGTCCATTGGGGGCGCCTGCCTGATCGTGGGGGAAAGGGACCGGAGGAGGCGATACGCCTCGATATCGCCAAGCTGGCGGGTGAGGCGGAGCGAGCCGGGGACATCGATCAGGAGGAGCGCGCGCGGCACCGTCGTAAGGTCATCGATGCCGGCCGGGAGGGTGGTTCTGGCGGCCACGCATCCAATCTACCGTCGCCCTTCGCGCTGCTCTGTGAGTGCCATCACAGTGGAGCCCCGCCGGGGCCGCCGGGCGGCCCGAATCCGGGAATTCCCTGGGCGGGGCCGAAGAGGATAGCGTGGAGGTAGTCCCAGGTGGACCGGTCGGGGGCGGCGAGCAGGCCGCCCTCGCGGTATTCGGGCCGGTAAGGGGTGCCATCGAGCCGGGCGCAATAGCCCCCGGCTTCGGCGTGGATGAGCACTCCCGCCGCATGGTCCCAGGGGAGGGTCCGCTGGTAGAGGGCGAAGTCCAGCGAGCCCATCACCAGCTGCATGTAGTCCCCGGCGGCGTGGGACTGGCGGTGTCGGCGGAAAAGGCTCCTCCGTGAATCGAGCCGTTCGCGGACGGGCTCGGGGAAGAACTTCGTGGCCATGGCGCCGCGGAGGGCAGCCACCGGCGGCGCCACGGTAACGGTCAACTTCGTCTCGCCCAGCCAGGCGCCGCTGCCGCGTTCGGCCGCGACCGTCTCGCCGGTGTTCGGGTTGTGGATCCAGCCCATGAGCGTTTCGCCGCGGGCGACGAGCGCAACGATAACCCCAAATGCCGGCCGGCCTGCCGCGAAGCTGGACGTACCGTCGAGCGGGTCAACGACCCAGACCGGGGCCGCCCCGGAGATGAGCTCGTGCAGCGAGGGATCGGCGGCCGCCGCTTCTTCGCCGATCACGACGGACCCGGGGAGCAGCTGGCGGAGCTCGGCGGAGAGCCGGCGTTCCATCGCCTCGTCGGCGATGGTTACCAGGTCATCCGGCGCGGACTTCGCGCGGATCTCGCCTTCGGCCAGGTGCCGGAAGCGGGGCATGATCTCGACGGCGGCCGCCCCGGCAATCAGGGCCGAGACGGTTGCCGCGTCGGGATGCGGGAGGTTCACGGCGTGTACGGCACCCCGGAATCGGTAAGGAACTTGCCGAGCTCTTCCTCGGTGACCCGCCCGGTCTTCATCGCGCGGAGGATCCCGTCCGCATCGACGAAGAAGGTGCTGGGCATCCCGGCGACCCGGTAGTGGTCGGCGACGGAGCCGCTGGCATCGAGGACCGCGGGATAATCGGCGCCGAGCTCGTCGAGGATGCCAACGGCCTTGTCCTGGGATTCGAGGAAGTTCACGCCAAGAAAGACGACCTGGTCGCCAAGGGCTTCCTGGGCCTTGAGGAAGTCGGGGATTTCGGCCTTGCAGGGGCCGCACCAGCTGGCGTACCAGTTCACCACCACCGCCTTGCCGCGGTAGTCCGCGAGCTGGCGCACCACCGAGGTATCGCGCGCATCGACGAGCGCGAAGTTGGGAGCCGGTTCGCCAATGCCAGGGCGGTTGGGGTCGAGGGGGCCCGTGTTCGGGTAGGGGTTGGGCACGCCCGAAATTCCCGTGATGGTGGCGGCGGGCTCCGCCCCGTCTTCGTCCCCGCCGCCGGAAACGAAGAGGTAGACCCCGGCGGCGAGCGCCGCCACGACAGCCAGCCCAAGGACGGCGTAGCCGGCGAGGCCGCGGCCGGGAGCGGAAGAGGCGGGTTCTTGGGGTGATTCAGACATCTCCCTCGATCGTAGCAGCCCGGAGCGTTCATGGGCCGTTAACGCCCGGGGGTATGATGGGATTGCAATGACACCATCCGCGGCGGCCCGTCCCAAGGTACTCGTCGTGGAAGACGAAGAGCCCCTGCTTTTCACGCTCGCCCATAACTTGAAGCGCGAAGGCTACGCGGTCGTGACCGCTTCGCGGGGCGACGATGGGCTGAAGCTGGCCCGCGAACAGCGCCCCGACCTCATCCTGCTCGACGTGATGCTCCCGGGAATCGACGGGATCCAGGTGTGCCGGATGCTGCGCCGCGATTCTGACGTCCCCATCATCATGCTGACTGCCCTCGGCGGCGAGAGCGACCGGGTCGCGGGGCTCGATACGGGCGCCGACGACTACCTGCCCAAGCCCTTCGGAATGCGCGAACTGATGGCGCGCGTGCGGGCGCTCCTGCGCCGCTCCGGCGCGCGCACCCAGCCCGACACCGGGCCCACGCTCGTCGTCTCCGGTGATTTGCAGCTGGACCGGGAACGGCGCGAAGTCTCGCGCGGCGGGCGCGTGCTACGGATGAAGCCGAAAGAGTATGAACTCCTGCTATTCTTCCTCCAACACCCGGGACGGGTGTTTTCGCGGGAGCAGATCCTGGATGAAGTGTGGGGTTACGACTTCTACGGAGGCCCCCGGACGGTCGACGTCCATGTCCGCTGGCTGCGCCAGAAGATCGAGGACGACCCGGCGAATCCCGCGCGGCTGCGAACCATCCGGGGAAGCGGGTATCTCTTCGAAGGCTAGGCCATGAGGCGCGACCTCGCGCTGCGGGGAGCGATCGTTGCGCTGGCCAGCGGGCTCGCGGGGCTTGGCGTTGGGCTGCTCCTGCGCGACCCGGGGCCCGCCTGGGCGTGGGGTGGCGTTGCCGTCGTCCTGGTTACCACGCTCGTTGGTTACCTCGCCCTGCGGCGGCCCGCCGCCGCGCTTCGGGCGGTCGTCGAAACAGCCGGCCGGATCGCCGATGGCGAGCTCGGGCAGCGGGTGCCCGACCAGCCAGGCCCGGCCGGCGAGCTGACGAGTGCCTTCAACGCGATGGCCGTCCGCGTCGAAGAGCTCTTCGACAGCGTGGCAGCCGAGCAGGCGCGCCTCGAGGCCGTGTTCGACGCCTCGGCCGATGCCATGGTTGCGCTCCGCGCGGATACGCGCGTCAGCTTCCTCAACCGGGCCGCCGTCGAACTCTTCGGCGCCGCCATGGCTGACTCCATCGGCCGCCCGCTCATCGAAATTGCCCGTGACTACGAGATCGATGCGCTGGTGCGGCGCGTTGTCGCCGCACACGGGCTGGGCCAAAGCGAGGTCGTGCACTTCGGGCCCGCCCGCACGCCCCTTCGCGCCGCGGCGCTGCCCATCCAGGATGGCGGGGACTGGGCAGTGTTGCTCATCCTGACCGACCTGACCGAGGTGCAACGGATCGACCAGGTGCGGCGGGACTTCGTGAGCAACGTGTCCCATGAGCTGCGGACGCCGCTGGCCTCCATCCGGGCCCTCGTCGAGACGATGGAAGGTGGCATCGAGCCGGAGGACGAACAGGAGTTCCTCCGGCGTATCCGCCAGCAGGTCGATCGCCTGACGACGCTCGTCAACGAACTGCTCGACCTCTCGCGGATCGAATCGGGGGCGATCACACTGCAACCCGAGCCGGTTCTGCTGGCAGAGCTGGTGGCCGAGGCTGCCTCGCTCCTGCGCGCCAAGGCCGAGCCCCTCGGCGTAACCGTCACCGACGAAGGCTGCGACATGACCGTGGAGGCCGACCGCGCATCGCTCCTGCGCGTGGTCAGCAACCTCCTCGACAACGCGATCAAGTTCAGCCCGGCGGGCGGCACGGTCCGCGTCTCGGCGGCCGACGAGGGAGCGCTCGTCGCCCTTTCAGTGAGTGACGATGGACCGGGCATCAAGGAACAGAGCCTCCCCCGCGTGTTCGAACGGTTCTACAAGGGCGACGCCTCGCGCGCCGAGCCGGGGGTCGGCCTGGGCCTGGCCATCGTCAAACACCTGGTCCGCGCGCACGGGGGAACCGCGACGGTGATCAGCACGCCGGGCGCCGGCGCGACCTTCACCGTGAGGCTGCCCAGGCGGTTCGTCGGCCGCCGCCGGGAGGCATGAGCCGGGGCACCGCCAACGAGTGGTCCACACCCATCGGCCCGGAATTGGCGCATCACATGGGCGCCCACGCCCGGTACCATCCCGGGATGGACGTTGCCACGCGAAATGAGTTGATCGCCCGCTACCGGGCCGGGTACGGCGAGGTGAGGGGGGCACTTGCGGGCATCGCCCCCGCCGAGCTCGATCGGCCGGCCGCCGATGGCTGGACGGCTCGCCAGGTCGTGCACCACCTGGCCGATAGCGAGTGGACCTCGGGGTTGCGGTTACGGAAGTTGCTGGCCGAGCCCGTGCCCATCCTCTGGGCATACCCGGAAGAGGCCTGGGCAAGGGCACTGTTCTACGACCGGAGACCGATCGAGCCATCCCTGGAGGCGTTCCGGCTGGCCCGCGAGACGACGCTCGGCATCCTGGAGCACATGAGCGAGGACGGCTGGAAGCGCGAGGGCTGGCACAGCGAGAGCGGCCTCTACACCCCGGAACGATGGCTGGAAATCTACGCCGCCCACGCCTTCGAGCATGCCGCGCAGATCCGGCGGGCGCGCGGCGGATAGGGCGCCCCGCCTTCGCACATCGCTAGCCCCTCCGCATGTGGAGGAGCTCGCGGACCGCGAGGTCCTTCACCTCGTACACGTGCGTGGCCACGCCCTCGACGATTCCCGGGTCGTGGCTGGCGCAGGCGATCGTGCCTTCGTAACCCTGGAGAGCTTCGATGAGCTTGCGCCGGGTGGTGCGGTCGAGATGGTTCGTCGGCTCGTCGAGGAGGAGGACGTTCGTCGGCTGGATGAGGAACTTGGCCAGCGCGACACGGCTGCGTTCGCCGCCCGATAGCACGCTGACCGGCTTGTAGACGTCATCGCCCTTGAAGAGGAACTGGCCCAGGACGGTGCGGAGCTTCACATCCGGGGCGCCCCCGGCGACGCCGCGAACCTCTTCCAGCACGGTGCGGGCCGGGTCGAGGGCCTCGTCCTGGTGCTGGTCGTAGTAGCCGGGGCGGGCGCGCTCCGCCCATTCCAGCGAGCCTTCCGCCGGCGCGACAAGGCCGGCGGCGATGCGCAGCAGCGTGCTCTTGCCGCTGCCGTTCGGGCCGATGAAGACAACCTTCTGGCCGCGTTCGATGTGGAGGTTCACATCCACCAGGACAACGTGGTCGCCGTAGGAGTGGCCGATGTGCTTCATCATCAACACGTCGCGCTCGGTGCGGCCGTGCGAGGTGATGGTGAAATTGACCTCCGCCTCCTTGCGGGTGCGCTCGATGCGCTCCACCTTCGCCAATTGCTTTTCGCGCGATTGGGCCTGGGTCGTCTTGGTCGCCGAGGCACGGAAGCGCTCGATGAAGCGCTCCTGTTTCGCAAGTTCGCGCTCCTGGCGAGCGGCCGCCTGATCCTGCGCCTGGAGCCTCGCGGCCTTCTGCTTCTGGTAGGCGGTGTAGTTTCCCGCGTAGCTTTCCACCTTCTGGTCGCGCAGGTCGAGGACGCGTGTGACCACCCGGTCGAGGAAGTCGGCATCGTGGGTCACGATGAGGATGGCGGCATCCCAATCCTGGAGCTCCTCGGCGAGCCAGGCGCGCGTCTTTGCATCCAGGTGGTTGGTGGGCTCATCCAGGAGGACGTTCTCGGGCCGCCGGACGAGGACCTTGGCAAGGGCAATCCGCATCTGCCAGCCACCGCTGAAGGCGCCGCACAGTTTGTCCCTGTCGCCGGGGGCGAAGCCGAGGCCATCGAGCACCCGGCCGATGCGGGCTTCGATGCGATACCCATCGAGGGCATCGAACTGCTCGAAGAGCGCTGCTTGCTCCTCGATGAGGGCATCGAGGTCGCCCTCGCCGCGTTCGATGCGGCCGGCGATCTCGGCCAGCCGATTTTCGATGGCCCGCGCTTCGGGGAAGGCGAGCCAGAGCTCCTCGAGCAGGGTGTTGCGCTCATCGAGGCCCGCTTCCTGGCGGAGGTAGCCCAGCGAGCCGCCTCGGAAACCGCAGGCGCCGCTATCGGCCTTATGGTCCCCCGCGATGAGCCGGAGGATGGTGGACTTCCCGCCGCCGTTCGGGCCAACGAGGCCCGCGTGTTCGCCATCGCCGACGATAAACGTGAGGTTCTTCAGGACATCGACAGGTCCGAACGACTTGGAGACTTCTTCGCAAAACAGCATTGAGTGGTGCTTCCGTGGTGCGGGGCCGGGACGCGTCGCGCCCGGGGGAGCTACACAGAGGGTACCAGAGGAGGGCTAACGTACGGGACGCGGCAAGCCGCACCGGCCGCCGGCGGGGCGTCCGCGGGAAGGCATCAACGGGAGCCCCCGTGGCGGCAGTCCTGCGTTTTGGGGGACGCATGGCACCCGTAGTCACATGGACGCCGCCGGATGGCAGGGCTGCGCGCCCGGTGAGCCGCCGCTCAGTCGCTGTGGCCGAGGGCCGAGATCGGCATGAGCAGGGCCACCAGCTGGTCGTCGCTCAGCTTCTGGACGCGGTCGCTGATCTCTTCCTGGCTGGCGTGGTCCGGCGTTTCCTTGCCCACGAGCTCGCAGGCAAGCATGTGGCTTTCCAGGTAGGCATGGGCGAGTGAGAGCAGTTCACCGTGGCCGAGCGCCTTGAGTGAGTTCGTGGCCTTCTGCATCGGGGTGATTTCCATGCGTTCCTCCGCTGGCATTGCCTGCCAATGGAGCCATGTTCGCAGGATCCGCGACAGCCCGGTACGGCGGAACGGACCTTTCGGGAGGGGCTGTTGGGGCGGGCTGTCGCCGAATTGGGCGGGCAGGATCCTCGGGCAGTGGGTGCCCTGCCTCGTGGGAGGGTGTGACCGTTGTTTCACTGCCATAAGTCCACGGAGTGCTATCCTCGGTGCGTGGGAGTTCGCCTTTCCTCCGTGGCAGGCCGCCGCCGGGCCTCCTGGCTCCTGGTCCTCGCGCTTCTCCCTACCCTCACGTTCTTCGGCCACTGGCCCGCCGAGCTCTCCATCCCCGGCACCGGCTACTATCTCGCGCTCCCCGGCGCCGCCCCCGCCCCGGCCGGGGACGACGGCCACGACCACTCCAGCCACTGCCACGCCGACGCCTCCTCCTGCAGCGATGTCCCCGCCACCGCCGGCGTCACCTTCGCCATCCTCAACGAGTGCGTGGCGCTCTTCGGCGCTTGCGGCCTCTTTGTCCTTCTCGCCCTGCGCTGGTGGAAGCCAGGCGAAGGCTTCACCCCTTCCCCCGAGCTGGAGCCGCCGCGAGCCCTCATCCGCGCTTGCTGATGTGCCCCTGCGAGCAGCATTCGCTCGTATTCGAGGCGTTGCGCCTCCGACCTCATAAGGAACATGGATATGACCACGATCTTGCCGCGCCCGCTGGCGCTCAGGGCGTTCGCTGCTCTCTCCGCGATCGCCCTGCTCGCCGCGGCCGCGTGCGGTGACGACGCCGGCGCCGGTGATTCCCCCTCCGGCGACGCGACCGCCCTCACCGCAATCAGCATCCTCGATGCCGCCGGTTTCCACGAAATCGACGATGCCATCCAGCAGGATAAGAAGATCCCGGCGACTGCCCGGACCACCACGATCCGCATGCAGGCGCTGGTCAAACTCACTGCCTGGCCCACCGATGACCTCAAGGCCCAGGGCGATACGCTCGCCGCGCTCTTCGGCGATTTCGCCGGAGTCCTCGATGCCGAATCCCCCGATATGGCCCGGGTCAGCGAGCTCTCAACGAAGGTCCATATCGCCCAGCACGACTTTTCTGGCGCGGTGTGGGACTACCTTTACGAGGCCGCGGGGCTCGGCAACGATGATGGTCACACCCATTGAAGCGGGTGGCCCCGGGTGCCCGGTACCGGCCGGTCACTTCCATACGGCCATCTGCTCCTCACCTGCGGGCGTATGATCTGTGAAGATCATCACGAACGGTGGTTCCCGCCGGCCGCCCGGGCTCCCGCGCCCGGGCAGCCATATCCCCCTGGAGTCAGTCATGTACACACTCGCCCGCCATGTGGCCCTCGCCCTGGGCGTCCTTCTCGCCGCTTTCGCCCTGACCGCCTGTGGCGGGGACGACGATGACGATGACGTTGGCAGCGGCACCCCGGCCGCCGGTGGCGACGATTCCTCCTACATGGGCGCCACCGTCGCACCTCCAATCCAGATGCCCGATGCCATCCTCCTCGATGAAAACGGCGAGCAGTACGACCTCCAGAAGGAGACCGAGGGCTACATCACCCTCCTCTACGTCGGGTATACCCATTGCCCCGACATCTGCCCAACCCACCTCTACGAGATCAGCGAGGCCCTCAAGAAGCTCCCCGCCGATGTCTCCAGCAAGGTCAAGGTCGTCTTCGCGACCGCCGACCCCGAACGCGACACCCCCGAAGTGCTGAAGAAGTACCTCGATACCTTCGACGAGAATTTCGTCGGGCTCACCGGCCCCCGCGACCTCATGGATGACTTCCAGCGCGCCCTCGGCCTCGAGCCCGCATCTCGCACCGACCTTGGCGGTGGCAACTACGCCGTCAACCATGCCGCCTACGTCATGGCCTTCACCACCGACCGCACCGCCTACCTGGTCTACCCCTCGGGCATGGGCCAGGCCGAATGGCTCAACGACCTTCCACTCCTCGTAAACAAGGGATACGAACCAAAGTGAAACACCTCCTTCGCCGCGGCCCGCTTGCCGCGCTTCTCATCCTCCTCGCACTCACCGTCTCCCTCGTCGCCGTCGCCTGTGGCGGCGACGACGACGATGACGATGACGGCGACGGCGGCTCAACACCCACCGTCACCGGCGGCACGACACTCGGCGACCTGCACATCTCCGGCCAGTGGGTCCGCCCCACCACCAACGAGGTCTCGGCCGCCTACCTCACCGTCCACAACTCCGGCGAGGCCGATACGCTTGTCAAGGCCGCCACACCGCTCACCAGCACCGTCCAGCTCCACGAAGTCATCACCGAAGGCTCCAGCTCGAAGATGCAGGAAAAGCCCGGCGGCTTCCCCGTCCCGGCCAACGGCACGCTCGAACTCAAGCCCGGTGGCTTCCACATCATGCTCATGGACCTCAAGGCGCCAATCGCCCTGGGCGAAACGGTCTCGCTGACCCTCACCTTCGAAAAAGCTGGCGAGGTCACCATCGAAGCCCCCGTCAAGGCCGCGCCCGACATGACCGGCATGGACCATGGCGGCATGGACAGCGGCTCCTCTTCGACGCCCGCAGCCACGGCCACCACCGCCATGTCTGGCATGCCAAAGGACCTGACCGTCGGCTCCCTCACGATCACCGGCCAGTGGATCCGTACCACCACCAACGATGTCACCGCGGCTTACCTGATCGTGAAGAACACGGGCGACGCTGATCAGCTCATCAAGGCAACTTCCCCGATTAGCTCGAACGTCCAGCTGCATGAAGTAATCACCGAGGGCTCCACCTCGAAGATGCAGGAAAAGCCCGGCGGCTTCGAAGTCCCGGCCAACGGCATGCTCGAGCTGAAATCAGGCGGGTACCACATCATGATGCTCGGCCTCAAGGCCCCCGTGACCGAGGGCCAGGTCGTGCCCATCACCCTCACCTTCCAAAAGGCGGGCGAGGTCACCATCATGGCCGCGGCGAAACCTGCCGCGAGCGGCGGCATGGATATGGGCGGTGGAAGCGGCATGGTCAGCCCGACAGCCGGCCACTAGACCGTCCATCGAGGTCGCGGCGGCAGGCCGGGCAAGACCCGGCCTGCCGCTTACAGTCGCCACCCAGGTTCGCCTTATCCCGCCTGCCGAGCCACTGCCTCCGCCGCTGCCTTCGCCGCCTCCGGGTCGCCCAGGTAGCGCGACGAAACCGGCCGCAGGTCTCCGCCCAGCTCATAGACCAGCGGGATCCCTGTTGGGATGTTCAGACCCGGGATGTCCGCGTCGCTGATATCGTCCAGGTGTTTCACCAGGGCCCGAATGCTGTTCCCGTGCGCCCCGATGAGGACCCGCATCCCCGCCCGCAGGTCCGGCACGATCGCGTCGTACCAGTAGGGCAGCATCCGCCCCACCACGTCCTTCAGGCACTCCGTCGCCGGCACCAGGTCCGGAGCCAGCGACGCGTAGCGCGCGTCGTGGCGTGGATGCCGGTCGTCGTCCGGCGCCAGCGGGGGTGGCGGCGTGTCGTACCCGCGCCGCCACGCGAATACCTGGTCCGCCCCGTACCGCTCCGAGGTCTCCTTCTTGTTCAACCCCTGCAGCGCCCCATAGTGCCGCTCGTTCAGCCGCCACGACCGCCGCACCGGCAGCCAGTGCTGGTCCATCACGTCCAGCGCGATCTGGGTCGTCACGATCGCCCGCCGCAGCAGCGACGTGTGCACCACGTCGAAGCGCAGCCCCGCCTCCGCCATCATCCTCCCCGCCTCCCGCGCCTCCGCGAGGCCCTTCTCGTTCAGCGGGACATCCGTCCAGCCCGTAAACCGGTTCTCCTGGTTCCACGTGCTCTCGCCGTGGCGGAGCAGCACAAGCGTGTAGGTCATGCCCGGATTGTACGCCCCGGGCTCACTCCCGGCTCCGCCCTCTCGTTCCGAACGGCGCTCGCATCCGCTGGTGCTTCATGGCATACTGAATCTGCCGTGACGGAGACTTCCATCACCGAAATGAAAGATTTGGGAAGTTCGGCCTCGCTCGAGCTGCGTGCGCCCAGCCGCCATCGCCTCGTCCGCTGGCTCTTCATCACCCTGGGCAGTCTCCTCGTTGGGATTGGCATCCTCGGCATCTTCCTCCCCATCCTCCCGTCGACGGTCTTCTTCCTCCTCGCCGCCGGCTGCTACGGCAAGAGCTCCCCGGGCGCCTATCGCTGGCTCACCACCAATCGCTGGTTCGGCCAACACCTCCGCGATTACCGTGAAGAGAAGGGCGCGACCGTCGCCGCCAAGGCCTACTCGGTCGGCTCGCTCTGGCTAGGCATTGGCGTCACCGAGTACTTCTTCATCGAAAGCCTCTGGGTCCGCCTCACCCTCTTCGCCATCGCCATCGCCGTCTCGATCCACCTTCTCACCCTCCGCACTCTCCGCCGCTGAGCGTGCGGCGTGGCCGCGTTTACGTTTCGTGAAAACCCCTTGACAACCCTCCCCGCCGGAGTAATCTGACTGGTGAGACCTGCGACGAAACCCCCGTTCCTGAAGAGGGAGCGGAACATGGGCAAGTCGCTTTCTGGACGGAGGTAAGCGTATGCGAAGCAAGCTGCATGCCGTCTACGGAGTCCTGATTGTGCAGAGTTAGGGCCTGCGGCTGGCAGGCCAGTCACAGCAACCGCTGAGGGCACGTATCCCAAGAGTCCTCACTGGTGATGCCCGGTCGCACAAAAGCCCTGCGCGAAGCAGGCGCGACCCGGATCGCTCCTCCAAGGAGCGGCACTGGATACGATAGAGCCCGGCAACCACCAGCGGTTACTCTCCACCGGCGCACCGCCCGGTGCCCGGCGGAGGAGTTCGGAATTAACAGGCCCCGCGAGTTAGCGGGGCCTGTTTGCTTGTCTAACGCGTGCGGCAACCCCGCCGGCCCCGTAGGCTTGACCACGTGCCTGCCCTCCGCCGCCTCCTTCCGCTTCTTGGTGCCCTGGCTCTCCTCGCTCCAGCACTCCTCCCGCGCGACGCCACGCGCGCCTATGAGGTGCAGACCATCGAGGTCAGCGAAGCCGGCTTCAATCCGCCCATTTGCCGCATGAACCGCGAGTTCGTCCGCTTCAAGAACGTCGGCAACGAACCCCGCCGCATCATCATCCCCTCCCTCTTTCCCGAGGACCTGCCGTTCTTCGACACCGGCGTCCTCCAGCCAGGCGAAACCTCCAACGAATACAAGAGCGAAAACGGCGGCTCCACGGTCTTCGTCGATGCCTTCGACCCCTCCCTCACCGGCACCGTGATCACCCCCGTCTTCGTCCCGAAGTGGGACGTCCAGTGCACCCCCGACCCCAACCTCCAGCCCCCCGTCCCCATCTGCCGCAAGAGCGACCACTGCCTCCGCCTCCCCGCCATCTCCGCCGACCGCTGACGCCCCCCAGGGGCTGGCCGCAACTCGCACTCGCAACTCGCAACTCAATACGCCACAATCCCGCCGTGCCTGCCTCGAAACTCGAAACGCGCCACTCGGACACCCCAATCCCGCCCATGCTCGCCAAACTCACCCCCGAAATCCCCGCGGGCGATGGCTGGCTCTACGAGCCCAAGTGGGATGGCTTCCGCTGCATCGTCTTCTTCGATGGCGCCGCCCCGCCCTACCTCCAGTCTCGCGACCTCAAGCCCCTCGCCCGCTACTTCCCCGAGCTTGCCGAGGGCCTCGCCTCCGCCCTCCCGGGCCCCGCCATCCTTGATGGCGAAATCGTGATCATGGGCCCCCGTGGCCTCGACTTTGATGCCCTCCAGGCGCGCATCCACCCCGCCGAATCGCGCGTCCGCATGCTCGCCCGCGAAACCCCCGCCGCGTTCGTGGCATTCGACATGCTCGCCGACGGGCCCGATGACTTGATGCGGAGCCCCTTCGGAGAACGCCGCGCCCGCCTCGAACGCTACTTCGAAGGCGCCGCCCCGCCCGCCTACCTCACCCCCGCCACCTCCGACCGGGCAGTCGCGCTTGACTGGTTCGACCGCTTCGAAGGCGCCGGCTTCGACGGCGTCATTGCCAAGAAGCGCTCCGATGCCTACCAGCCCGGCAAACGCATCATGGCCAAGATCAAGCATCTCCGTACCGCCGATTGCGTCGTTGGGGGCTTCCGCTGGAACCGCGGCGAAGAGGGACACTCGGTCGGCTCCCTCCTGCTCGGCCTCTACAGCGACGATGGCGTCTTCCACCACGTTGGGCACACCTCCAGCTTCAGCGCGAAGGAGAAGCGCGACCTCGTCGCTTTCCTCGCCCCCTGCATCTCCGGCGATGAGGGCGAATCGTTCGGCCAAGGCCGCACCCCCGGCGCCCCCGGCCGCTGGTCCAGCGGCAAGGACCTCTCCTGGGTCCGGCTCCGCCCCGAGCTCGTCTGCGAAGTCTCCTTCGATTACCTCCAGGGCAACCGCTTCCGCCACGCCGCCACCTTCAAGCGCTGGCGCACCGATAAGCCCCCGCGGGCCTGCACGTTCGACCAGTTCGAGGCCGCCGTCCCCTATGAACTGCAACGCGTCTTCGGGGCGGGCTGAGCGGGCGGCGAGCCGTAGCACCTGTTTGGTTTTGTCGATGCGGCGGGTGGTAGGATGAGAGCGATGCAGGTAGAACTCTCAGCTGAGACCGCCGAGCGCCTTCGCCGCCTTGTCGAACGAGGCGACTTTGCCGATGCCCGCGAGGCTATCGAGGCGGCCGTGCAGCAGTTGAGCGAAAGTAGCGCTGCCTACGAGGACGAGCTTGCGGCCATGCTGGCGGAAGGCCGGGAGGATCTGCGCGCCGGGCGATACCAGCTGCTCACCCCGGATCTCATCGAGAGCCTCGTCAATCGCGAGTGGTCGCCGCGCCGGTGATCCCGGTCCTCATCTCGGAGGCTGCGCTCCGGGATGTCGAGGAAATATGGACATTCGTCTCGCTTGAGAGCCCAGGATCGGCCACAACACTGATCAGGCTCCTTCTGGAACGCGCATTCAGCCTCGGGGAGTTCCCAAATGCCGGTTCCCGGGTTGCCGGACACCCGGGCACAGGGAGGGTTATGGTCCGGACCTGGGCGATCTTCTACGAGGTTGCCCCATCTCAGGTGGAAGTCGTACGGATAGCTCACGGAGGCCGAGATGTCACCGCTGTCCGGCTGCGGCGCTGAACACGCCATCCCATTTCCACCAGTTGTGCGTGCCCCCATCGACACGCCGCCCGGCCATGCCCCATCTTGCTTCCGAACAACAGGGCCGCACCCCCGGCGCCCCCGGCCGCTGGTCCAGCGGCAAGGACCTCTCCTGGGTCCGGCTCCGCCCCGAGCTCGTCTGCGAAGTCTCCTTCGATTACCTCCAGGGCAACCGCTTCCGCCACGCCGCCACCTTCAAGCGCTGGCGCACCGATAAGCCCCCGCGGGCCTGCACGTTCGACCAGTTCGAGGCCGCCGTCCCCTATGAACTGCAAAGGGTGTTCGCTGGCGGCTAACCTCTCTCTTGACCGGCAAGCGCAGGTCGCCCGCTCCGCATGGGCCGCCCGTCCCGTAGGATCCGGCCCATGCACTACCTCCTCTTCTACGACTACGTCCCCGATGTGCTTACCCGGCGCGACCCCTTCCGCCCGGCCCACCTCGATTTGGCCCGCGCCTTCCTCGCAAACGGCAAGCTCAAGCTCGCCGGCGCCTATGCCGACCCCGTCGATGGCGCTGTGTTCGTCTTCACATCCCGCGAGGCTGCCGAGGATTTCGTCTCCCGCGACCCCTACGTCGCGAACGGCCTCGTTACCGCCCACCGCATCCGCGATTGGAACGTGGTCGTCGGTGGGTAACGCCCGCTAAGGCTCCGGCTCCCGTGGCGTTCCTCGAGGTGCCCGCCGTGAGCCGGCCGCCCCATCCTTGCGCGCCTTGCTCGGCTGCACCCGTCGCGGCTCTCCCGGTGCCTTCGGATAGTGCGGGGGATAGGGCGCGTCGCCCATCCCCGCCTCCGCCTGCTGCCGGCTCAGCGCCAGCAGTGGCTCCAGCGAAAACGCCCGCTCGTCGATCCCCGCCCCCGGGTCGCCCCGCTCCGCGAACCGGCGCGGGACGTTCGCGATCGTGAAATCCGCCAGCTCCACCTTCCCTACCTCGTTCCACTCAAGCGGCGTCGAAACCTGCGCGTTGGGCGTTGGCCGCACCGAATACGCCGAGGCCACCGTCCGGTCCCGCGCGTTCTGGTTGTAGTCGATGAACACCCCGTGCCGCTCCTCCTTCCACCATTTCGTCGTCGCCAGCCCGGGCACGCGCCGCTCGCATTCCCGCCCGAACGCCAGCGCGCACTGCCGCACCTCCGTGAACGTCCACCTCGGCTCGATCCGCACGTTGATGTGGATGCCCCGGCTCCCCGAAGTCTTCGGAAAGCCCCTGTAGCCGTAATCCGCCAGCACGTCGCGGCACACCAGCGCCAGCTCGCGCACCATGGCAAAGTCCGCCCCCGGCGTCGGGTCCAGGTCGATCCGGAGCTCGTCCGGGTGGTCCACATCGTTCGCCCGCACCGCCCACGGGTTCAGGTCCACGCACCCGAGGTTGATCACCCACGCCAGGTCCGCCGCATCGTCGATCACGCACAGGTCGGCCGAACGCCCGCTCGGAAACGTCACCCGCGCCGTCTCGATGCCCGGCGGCAGGTTCGCGGGTGCCCGCTTCTGGAAGAATGGCTCCTCCTCCACGCCGTTCACAAACCGCTTCAACACCATCGGCCGGTTCATCACCCCCCGCAGCGCGCCATCCGCAACCGCGAGGTAATACCGCACCAGGTCAAGCTTTGTGTAGCCAGCCTTCGGGAAGAACACCTTCTCCGGGTTGGTGATGGTCACCTCCCGGCCAGCCGCCTCAATCACGATCGGCGGGTCCACCATCCCGGCAGTTTACCCGAAGGCACGTCCGCCGGCGGAACCCCGGTGCCCGCCAGCGCGCTGGACTAGGCGACGGCCGCCGGGAACGTGGTCTCCATCTGCGACGAAATGTCGAAGTATTCCTGGAACGTCTGGTTGAACCGGTAAAACGCGTCCCGGCGGTGGTAGTCCTTTCCACGCGCGAACTCCTCCGCGCTCCGCAGGTCGAGCGAATTCAACGTGTACTCGTGCGTCGCTCGGCCATGCGCCTTGATGTCGTCCAGCATCGCCTTCCATCCGTCCAGCGACTGCACCAGCACGAAATCGAGCTCGTCGGCCCGGCTCGCGTCGATCTCCCGTACGTCCTTCACTTCGAACGCCTCGAAATCGATCTCGTAGTACTTGTTGTCCACCTGCACGCCCATCTCGGCGTCGCAGGTCCCGAGCCGCTTGAAGCTATCGGACTTGTTCAACAGGTCGGCGGCGGTCTTGAACCACTCGACGGACGGAAACTCAGGCATTGGGCACCTCCATGAGCAAACGGCCCGGCCCAGGCACGGGCGCCGTGCGCCGGAGTCTACCGCACGATCGGACCGTTGTCAGGCGGATGACGTTTGTCCGCGAAACCCTGCCGCAAATCCTCGCCCGGGTCCATCCCCGGAACCGGCCCGGGCATCGACTCGCGCACGCCGCCTCGCCGTGTCACAGATGCTCCCCATTTCCGCACCGGGCCTCGCGTCCGGCCCCGAACCCGTCGCCCGGGCGACACCTGGCTCGTCTGCAATCGTCCCCGCTCGCGAACTGGGCCAGCGGGCAACGCACGAATCTTCATCCGCAACCCCGGCATCCCCCGGGCGCTGCCATCGCCCGTGCCCCCTGCGATCCAATGCACGGCATGCCGGGGGGCTCCGGGGCCCGCTGCAAGGCCCTACCGGCCGCCGCCTTCGCCCGACTTTCCCAGCCTGGGCCTCCTGCTCAACGCATTTGCCACCTTATCCGTGTACGCCGGGCGTCGATTTTGGAAATAGCAGGGAGTGTCAGGTCTTTCGCCGGAACTGGCCTTGCCCGGGATTCCCGTCGCCAAACTCGCCCGGGCCACCTTGGAGGGAGCATGCGTCGTCACCTGCCCGGATTTTCCACCATCGCCAATCTCGGGATCTCCAATAAGCTCGGTCTCATCGTCCTCGTCCTCGCGCTGCCAATCGCCGCTCTCCTGTTCGTCCAGTACCAGCAGCGCACCGATACCCAGGGCCAGGCAAGCTCCGAATCCGATGGCCTCGACTACGTCGCCGCCATCGTTCCCTTCCTCCGCGAGGTGCAGATCCACCGCGGCCTCGTCCAGCGCGTCCTCAGCGGCGACGAGTTCTCACGCGACAACATGGTCCGCACCGCCGCCGCCGCCGATGCGGCCCTCGCCGTCATCAACGACATGAACGCTCGCCATGGCGGCGCCTTCGAGACCGATGCGCTCGTCCAGTTCCTCAACGCCGAGTGGCCCAAAGTGAAGGATTCTGGGTCCAGCGCCGCCGAATCCAACACCGCCCACACCCGCATCATCGAACAGGGCATCTTCCCGCTGCTTTCCACCGTCGCCGTCGAATCCAGGCTGGTGCTCGATCCCGACCTCGATAGCCGCAGCGTCATCGTCGCCCTCACCGATTCCCTTCCCCGCCTCACGGAGGCGCTTTCCCAGGCGCGCAGCTTCGGCACCGCCGCGCTCATCGCGCGCCAGGGCCAGCCGGCCACCGAAGAACAAAAAACCTACCTCGTCGCCCAGATGAGCCTCGCCGCCGCCCACGCCGATGCCCTTTCCCGCGCGCTGGAGACGGCCATGTCCGCCAACGCCGATTTCGAGGAGTCGCTCCGCCAGATCGCCCGCCGCGCCGAGACGTCGCGCAACGTCTTCGCCGATTCCACGGCCAACAACATCATCGATGCCGGCGCCCTCTCCCCCACCGGCGCCGAGGGCTACTTCCTCCTCGGTGGCAGCGCCATCGACCTTTCGAACCAGCTCCTCTCCGCCGCCCAGGAGACCCTCGACGCCCGCTTCGATGAACGCACCAGCGCGGCCCAGCAGGAGTTCTACACCTATGGCGGCGCTGCCCTTGGCATCGTCCTCCTCGCGCTCGCCCTGGCCGTTTTCATCTCCGCCACCATCACCCGGCCCCTCAAGCACCTCGCCGAGGTCGCCGACCGCATGAGCCTTGGCGAGCTTGACGTCGAAATCGACGTCGAGGGCCGCAACGAAGTCGGCCAGCTCGCCGAATCGCTCCGCCGCATGCAGGCCAGCCTTCGCTCCGCCATCGAGCGCCTGCGCCAGCGCCGCGCCGCCGCCTGAGACCATCCGGCCAGACCCGCGAGGACGCCACCATGGCTACGCCAACCACATCGTTCGACCCCGCCCTCGCCCGCAGGCTCGCCGCCGCGGCCGCCGCCCTCGAGGGCGTCCGGTCGGCCCTGGTGTGCGACGCCGGCGGCACGCCACTCGGTGCAACCGGCTGTCCCGACCCCGCCCGCGACGCCGCCCTCGCCAGCTTCGTCGCCCTCCGCGCCGAGGCCCTCCCGGTCGATGGCGACCTCCGCGGCATGGGCCGCCAGCTCGCCGGCAGCCGCCTCGACCATCTCCTCATCGCCGGGCCCGGCGCGTCGGAGACACTCGTCTGTCCCATCGATGGGCACACATACCTCTCGCTTGTCGCCAATGCTGGCCGCGGTACCGCCGTCCTGCCGTCCGTTGCCCGCCTGCTGCGCCGGCTTGCCCTGGCCACGTACCCCGCCCCGAGGAGTTGACCACGATGATGTTCCCACGAGACCGCACCCTCTACGCAAACCTGAACACGTCGTTCACCTCCTTCGAGGCGCTCCTCGCCGACCTCCAATCCCGCCGCCTCACCGGGTATGTCGAGGTCGCGTTCCCGGCATACACCGGCACACTCCTCCTCTCCGAAGGCGAGATCGTCAACGCCTGCGAGGAGTCCGGCGAAGGCCGTATCACCGGCGCGCCCGCCGTCCGCGGCATCGTCGCCCGTGCCGCCCAGAAAGATGGCACCCTCAACGTCTACTCCGCCTTCCCCGATGTCGTCCTGCTCCTCCACCGCCTCATGGATGCGCGCCCGCTCTACAAGGACCTCACCAGCGCCTTCACCAGCCTCGATCGCCTCATTGCCAAGCTCCGCGCCGATGGGCTGACCGGCTATGTCGAAGTCCAGGTCCCCGAGGGTCAGGGCTCTGGCGTCATCTACCTCGCCGCCGGCGAACCCGTCGAAAGCGTCCTCTCCACCGCCGCTGGCCTCAACGCAGGCCAGGACGCCCTCAACACCATCGTCCAGCTCGTCAACACCTCCGGCGGCTCATTCAACGTGTTCGTCGAGGCGGGCCACGCCACCACTTCCGGCGGCGTGCCTGCCAGGCCCGCCGGCCCCGTCGCCACCATGGAAACCCACCGCGAGGCCCTGCTCGCCTTCTGGTCCGAAGTCGTCGCCACCATCGAGTCCGTGGCCGATGGATTCTCGAAGCCGGGGCGCTTCCTCCTTGCCTTCAAGGAAGTCCTGGTGGCGCGCGCGGGCACCTACCCGTTCCTCGATCCCTTCGCCGCTGAATTCGAATACCGCGCCGGTAAGGTCGCGTTCGATGGCCCGCTCCCCGACGACTTCAGCAGGGCCCTCGGCGATTGCCTCAGCGACACCGTCTCCAAGCTCGCCTTCCAGCTCAAGCGGTCCGACCTCGAAACCCGCGTCCGCGAAGGGCTCGCAAGCGTCAGCGAAAAACACGCCGCCGTGGTCGACCGGTTCGGCCTCCGCGATGACTTCGCCGAGCTCGTGGCCTAGCGGGGAGGGCGGCATGGAAAAGGAACTGGAGCAAATCAGCACGGTGCCCGGCGTCGGTGGGTCCTTCCTCTGCGACAACCGCGGCGAGGTCATCGTGAGCTCCGACCCCGCCGTCCTCGCCACCGTCACCATGAATACCATCGGCCGCGAGGTCGGCCGCGCCTTTGTCGCCCTCGAAACGGCCGGCCAGAAAGCCCCAAGGCTCGAATTCGCCTACAACACCTGGCGGCTCCTCGCACGCGATATCGGCGATGCCGTCCTCTTCGTCGTCTGCCAGCCCGATGCCGATATGGCCATGGTCCGCATGAGCGCCGACGTCGCCATCGGCAGCTGGCAGAAGGACGCCGCCGCCCGCAAGCGGCTCCAACGTCACCGCGCCGAGCGCTCCGCGCTCGTCAACAAAACCGCCCTCGATCACGGCTCGTGGAACTCCTGGGCCATCATCCAGTCGCGCGGGAGCTAACACCTTCGTTCGAGGGCCACGGGAGGGACAACCATGCCAGAAGGATTGATCGGCAGCCTCGCCCAGCTATCGCTGGGAGACCTGCTCAAGATGCTCGGAGCCGGCGGCCAGACCGGCCGGCTCGAACTCACGTCTGGCCTCGATACCGGCGATGTCTTCCTCGCCGCCGGCGCGGTGGTCCATGCCGAATCCGGCCCCGAATGGGGCGAGCAGGCGCTCTTCCGCCTGTTCAGCTGGCCCAACGGCCAGTTCCGCTTCGAGCCCGGTGTCCCCGCCCCCGACCACACGATCGAGCGCCCGCTCGATCTCCTGCTCGCCGAGTCTGCGCGCGCCGCCGGCGAACGCGAGGCCATGCGCCGCGTCATTCCTTCCATGGATACCGTCCCCCGCCTCGTGCGCAAGGCTCCCGCCCCCTCCGTCACCATCGCCGCGGCCGACTGGGAAGTCCTCGCCCTCATCAACGGCGAGACGACAGCCGGCGCCATCGCCGCGGAACTCGGTACCGACGATTTCGAGGCGATCCGGCGCCTCTACCGGCTCCGACTGGCCGGCCTCATCGACCTGGCGGTACCCCACGCTGCGCCGGCGCCTGTCCGCCAGCTCGCCGGGCCCCAGTTCTTCCAGGCGCTCACCACGGCTGTTGCCGCCGCCCTCGGCCCCCTCGCCGAGATCATCATCGACGAAGCCGTGGAGGACCTCGGGTTCACTCGCGCCACCCTCCCCCGCGATGCCGTCGCCTCGCTGGCCGAACGGGTCAGCGCCGAGATCCGCGATCCCGAAAAGCGCGTCCGCTTCCAGCAGACCATGCTCGCCATGCTCCGCCAGCAGGCCGCCTGATCGCCGCTTCCGCCCCGAAGTGGTTAACTGGCCCCATGCCAGGCTTCGTGGTTGTCACTGTCGGTGGCCGCAACGGCGAACCTTCCGGCGCCGGCAGGGCGGTCGCCTTCGTCGTCCGCTGGCTCATCACCGCGGTCGCCGTCTGGGTCGCGGCCGAACTGCTGGGCGGTATCCACCTCGATGGCTGGGGCAGCACCCTCACCGTCGCGCTTATCCTCGGCCTCCTCAACGCTTACCTGAAACCGCTCCTCGTCTTCGGGTCGCTCCCCGCGCTCGTTTTCACCCTCGGCTTCTTCCTGGTCCTCATCAACACGGCGCTCCTCGCCCTCACCGCCTGGATCGCCGGCAAGTTCGAGAGCATCCAGTTCGCCATCGATGGCTTCTGGCCCGCGTTCTGGGGCGCCCTCATCATCAGCCTCGTCAGCTTCCTCCTTACCCGTGTTTTCAACCCGCGCAAAATCGCCGAACGCGTCGGATAGCGCCCCTCCGCCCGCCCGGCGCACAGGCCGTAGGCGCGAAATCGGGTATGAATATGACCATGTCCGTCCTCCCGCCACCGGATGAAAAAGCAGCAGCCGTCCGCGACATGTTCGACCGCATCTCGCCCACGTACGACCGCGTTAACCGGATCATGACCTTCAACGCCGACCAGCGCTGGCGCCGCGAACTCGTCCGCCGCCTGCTCATCGGCCCGGGCGATTGCGTGCTCGACCTCGCATGCGGCACTGGCGACTTTGCCGGGATCTGCCGGAAGGCCGGCGCCGAAGCCGTCGGCCTCGATTTCTCCCGTGGCATGTTGACAGCCGCCCGGCGCCGTTTCCCCGGCCTCGGCATCTTCGTCCAGGGCGATGCGCTCCGGCTCCCCTTCGCCGATGGTTCGTTCACCGCCGCTGTCTCGGGCTTCGCCCTGCGCAACTTTGTCGCCATCCCTCCCGTCCTCCAGGAGCTTGCCCGGGTTCTCCAGCCCGGCGGACGCATCGGCCTGCTCGAAGTCGACAAACCCCGCAACCGCCTCGTCGCCGCCGGCCATCACGTCTACTTCAACCGTGTCGTTCCCGTCGTTGGCGGCCTCATCGCCGACCGCACGGCCTATCGCTACCTCCCGCAGTCGGCGTCCTACCTTCCCTCCGGCCCGGAACTCGACCGCATGATCGAGGCGTCCGGGTTCACTCGTATCACCCGGCGCTCCCCCATGTTCGGCGCCATCCAGTCCATCAGCGCGGTGCGCGCATGACTGTCACGGCCCCTTCCCGCCCGTCTACCTTCCAGGCCTGGAAACTCGCGATACGCCTCCCCACCCTCACCGCCGCTATCTCCCCCGTGGCGGTCGGCACGGGCGTTGCCATCCATCTCGATGTCTTCGACTTCCTGCCAGCCCTGGCCGCGCTCATCGGGGCGCTTCTCCTCCAGGTGGGCGCCAACTTCGCCAACGACGTCTTCGACTTCAAGAAGGGCGCCGATACGAGCGAGCGCCTGGGCCCGCCCCGGGCGACCCAGATGGGCTTCGTCAGTCCCCGCCAGATGCTCATCGGCACGTGGCTCGTCTTCGGCATCGCCATGCTCATTGGCGTGTACCTTGTCTACGTCGGTGGCTGGCCGATCGTGGCTGTCGGCCTCGCCAGCATCGCCGCGGCCATCATCTACACCGGCGGACCCTGGCCAATCGGCTACCACGCCCTCGGCGACCTCTTCACCTTCGTCTTCTTCGGCGTCGTCGCCGTTGCCGGCACCTACTACGTCCAGGCCGGCGATGTCGCCGCGCTCGCCCTCGCGGCCTCCATCCCCGTCGGTTGCACGGTCACACAGATCCTCGTCGTCAACAACCTCCGCGATATCCCCACCGATCGGAAGAGCGGCAAGACCACCCTGGGCGTCATCCTCGGCGACCGCGGCACACGCGCCTGGTACACAGTCCTGCTGGTGGCCGCGCTGGCGGTTCCCCCCGCAATCTCGCTCTTCTCCACGGCCGAATGGGCCTGGGCCGCTTCGATCGCCAGCCTCCCGTGGGCAGCAAGGCCATTCCGCGCCATTACCGCCGGAGCCTCTGGCCGCGCGCTCAACCCCGTGCTCAAGGCGACCACCCGCTACAACCTCGTCCTCGGGCTCTTGCTCGCCATCGCCATCGCCCTCTCATCTCACTGACATTGTTTTGCCACGCGTGAACAATCTCGCGTAGTATCGGCTGCAGCCGCCAACCTCGACCCGGGACGGCGAGCCAACCCGAGGGCACGCCCATATGCGCATCATCGACGGCATCTACCAGCTCCTCACGCCGTTCCCCCAGTTCACCATCGAAGACGCCAAGGCGCTCCGCCGCGACCTCCAGGAGCACCCCCGCGTCACCAAGGGGCTGCCCTATGTCCTTCCCTACCTCCTCAAGGATGGCGGCGATACCGTCCTCGTCGATTGCGGCTGGAACACCGATAGCGCCTACCAGGCGCTCGAAGAGGGCATGAAGGAGCACGGCTCTCACCCCAACGACATCGATAGACTCGTCGTCACCCACATCCACCCCGACCACTACGGCATGGCAGGCCGCCTCAAACAGCTCTCCAGCTGCGAGATCGTCCTCCACGAAAAGGACGCGGAAGTCATCAAGGACCGCTATTTCGCTCCGAAAGGCCTCACCGACGAAATGGGCAAGTTCATGGAGACCAACGGCGTCCCCGCCCTCGATTCGCCAACAATGGCCCGCGGCTCCATGGGCATGCTCGGCAACGTCGCCGCCGTGCCCGCCGATACCGAAGTCAAGGGCGGCGAAACCTTCAAAGTCGGCGACTTCGACTTAGAGGTCATCTGGACCCCCGGCCACTCCCCCGGCCACATCTGCCTCTACGAGCCCAACCGCAAGATCCTCCTCACCGGCGACCACGTCCTCCCCACCATCACCCCCAATGTGAGCATCCACGCCCAGACCCACGGCAGCCCCCTCGGCGACTACATGCGCTCCCTCGAAATCCTCGAAGACCTCGATGTCGAGATCGTCCTTCCCGCCCACGAGTTCGAAATCTTCGACCTCAAGAAGCGTCTCCGCGAAATCGAAGACCACCACCGCCACCGCCTCGATGAAATGGTCAACTGCGTCGACCGGGGCGGCTCAACCGCCTGGGAAGTCGCCGGGCGCGTCAGGTGGGCCACCGGCGCTCTCGCCGATTTCGAGCCCCACATCCAGCGCGCCGCCGTCGGCGAGACCATCGCACACCTCGAGTACCTCTTCGAAACCGGCCGCCTCGCAAAGGTCATTCGCGATGGCAAGCTCTACTGGCTCCCCGTGTAGCCTCCCGCTCGCCCGCGAATCACGCTCCCGCGCTTCTACTCCAGCGAAAAGGGCGGGAACTCATCCACCAGCAACAGCGCGTACGCCTCCACCCGCAGCGACCAGCGCATGACCCCCAGCCCGAAGTTGTACAGGCTCTCCGGGTACGTCCCGTTCAAGAGCAGGCTGAACCACGCGATGATGCTCGTCACCATCCACACGATCGACAGCGCCCAGAGCACGATCGCATGGGGGATGAGGTAGAAGATCCGCAACCCGACCGACTTCTTGTCGCGCTCGCCCTCGGCGAGCACCACGCTGATCGAGGCCGGGTATTCCGCATCGCCAAAAGGCGGGTACTCATCCCGAAAGAGCGCCACATAGGCCAGTCCGCGCGCCCGCCAGCGCAGGTAGTACAGGCACAGGTCGCGCAGCCCCGGCGGGTGCTGGTTCGCGAACATGATCGCGAACCACGAAATCACCGCGCACACCGAGGCAACCGCCCCGAGCACGCCCAGCACGAACACTCCCCCGAAATCGTTCCACCAGACGCCCAGGCTCGCCGCGAACCCCAGCCCGCCGACCAACACCACGTGAGGAATCGCGAGGATGATCCGGAACCCGATCGTCAGCCTGTCTCGGGGCCCGGCCGCCGGCTGCACGTCGACCGTGACCGGATAGGGTGAGGCGAATTGAGCGGTTGCCATGCCCGCATCCTACGCCACCCGCGCAAGCCCCCCCGATCCCCGTCCGCTTTCCCACTCGCCTCAGCCCCGCAAGCGCGGCTCCCCCCGCAGCCCGCGCCGGGCCGCCCGGTTTGGGCCGGATAAGGGCTTGGGATTTCACCACTTGGAGATCACTGGTAGCTATCACGTGCCGTCGCTAGCCTGTATCCATGTCCGACTGGTCGCTGCTCACAAACCATGCGAATGTCCTGCTCTGCATCACCGGAGAGCCGGATATCCGGCTCCGCGATCTCGCGGCCCGGGTCAACATCAGCGAACGGGCCGTCAAGCGCATCGTCGCCGACCTTGAAAAGGGCGGGTACCTCGCCCGCGAACGTCATGGCCGGCGCAACCACTACGAGGTCAACGCGGCCGCCACCCTCAACGGGCCCGTCGCCCAGGGCCTCCAGCTCGGTGCGCTCCTCTCGGCCCTGCTGCCGATGCTCGCCGGCTCCCTCTGAGCCGCCCTCGCCTTACCCGGCGAGCCGCCCCAGCATCATCGCGGCCGCGCGCTTCGCCGCGCTCTTCGGCTCAACCTGCGGGCCGACACACCCCGGGCAGCCGTTCTCGCACGGGCACGCCCGCACCAGGGCCAGGCATGCCTCCATCAGCGCCTCGCGCGCATCGAACAGCTTCTCCGCCAGCCCCACGCCCCCCGGAACCATGTCGTACAGGTAGACCGTCGGCAGTTCGTTGTACGGTGCCCGCACCTGCGCATCCGCGCCGATGTCTCCCGCGTCGCAGAGGCAGTAGATCGGCGCAAGGTTGCGCGCCAGGTGCCCGATCCCCATCAGCCCGCTCGCAATCTCGTCCCGCCCCAGCCCCTTCGTCGCAGCCGCATCGAAGCTCATCCACGTTGCCGTCGTATGCAGGTTCTCCTCGGGGATCGCGATCTTCCCCCACCCCACGTTCTCGTGCGTGTGCAGTTTCACCTTCTTGAAGATCGTCGCCAGGAACGTGATCGAGACTTCGCCCATTTCGAACGAGCCAGCCGGCGCGCCCTCCCGCCGGAAGCTCTCGAGCACCTTCAGCTCCACCGCCAGTTGCGCGTCCGTGTAGTAGTCCACCGCCACCGGCGTCACGAACGCCTTCTTATCGTCCCAGTCCAGGTACTCCACCTGGTACTGCTGCCCCCGGTGGATGTAGATCGCCTCCTCGTGGATCAGCAGCGGCGCGCTCGGACGGTCGCACTCGCCGATCACCCGCGGCGCCGGCCCCTGCTCGATGATCACGAAGTTGTCCGTGCTCGCCGATCGCAGGCTCACCTGCTCCGCCGGGTACGCCTCGCTCATCCAGTGATAGCGCCCGTTCGCCTTCTGCAGCACCCCCTCCTCCGCCAGGAGGTCCAGCAGCTCGTCCGTGTGCGCCCCGAACACCTCGCCCACCGCGAACGGCAGTTCGAATGCCGCGCACTTCACGTGGCTCGCCATGATGAAGAGGTTGTCCGGGTCGATCAGCCCCCGCTCCACCGCCCCCTCGAAGACGAAATCCGGGTGCACCGCCACGTACTGGTCCAGCGGGTTCGACGATGCAACCAGCACCGCCAGCGACGCCTCCCTGCTCCGCCCTGCCCGCCCGAATTGTTGCCACAGGCTCGCCAGCGACCCCGGGTAGCCCGTCACCACGCTCGCCCCCATCCCGCCGATATCGATCCCGAGCTCGAGCGCGTTGGTCGCAACCACCCCCCGGATGCTCCCTTCCCGCAGCCCCCGCTCGATCCCCCGCCGCTCGTTCGGCAGGTAGCCGCCCCGATACCCCGTCACCCGCTCGGGGTCGCCCGGCTTGCTCCGCAGCGCCTCCCGCAGGTACGTCAACAGCAGTTCCACCCGCGTCCGGCTCGGCGCGAACACGATCGTCTGCACGCCCGCCCGGATGAGCTGCGCCGAGATATCGCGCGCCGCCTTCAGCGACGACTGCCTGATGCCCAGCTCCCGGTTCACCACCGGTGGGTTGTGGATCACCACCACCCGCTCGCCCGATGGGGCGCCGTTGTCGTCGACGAGCTCCACCTCGTCGCCCACCAGCGCCCGCGCAAGCTCGTCCGGGTTCGCAATCGTTGCCGAACACAGGACGAACGTGGGGTCCGAACCGTAAAACTGGCAGATCCGCCGCAGCCGCCGCAACACGTTCGCCAGGTGGCTCCCGAACACCCCCCGGTACGTGTGCAGCTCGTCGATCACCACATAATCCAGGCTTTCGAACAGCTGCATCCACTTCGTGTGGTGCGGCAGGATCGCCGCGTGCAGCATGTCCGGGTTCGTCAGCACGATGTGCCCCGCCGTCCGCACCGCCCGCCGCGCGTCGGCCGGCGTATCGCCATCGTAGGTGAACGTCCGGATCTCCTCGCCAATGCTGGTGATGAGCCCGTGCAACTCGTCCAGCTGGTCCTGCGCCAGCGCCTTCGTCGGGAACAGGTACAGCGCCCGCGTCGAGCTGTCCTTCAGGATCGCGTCGAGCACCGGCACGTTGTAGCAGAGCGTCTTGCCGCTCGCCGTCGGCGTCACCACCACGCTGTTCGTGCCCGCCAGCGCGTTCGAAATGGCGCGCGCCTGGTGCGTGTACGGCCGCTCGATCCCCCGCTTCCGCAGCGCCTCGACCAGCCGCCCGTCCAGCCCCTCGGGCCACTCGGCGTACCGCGGCGGCCGCTCCTCGATCCGCCGCACCGTCGTCTCGGTCCGCCGCGCCTGCAGGTCGGCCACCACCTTCTCGGCGATGACCGCCGGCGGCACCGGCCTCACAGCCGGGACAGGATACGCGGGCGGCGGCTTGGCCATCCTCGGCCCCCTATCGCACAGATGTTCGGATTATGGCGACCTCGGGCCAAAGAGGAAAGAGAAAAGAGGAAGGGGGAAAGAGTAGCCGGCCTCCGAGCGGACGATGTAGTATTACTCAGGGAGGAAGTAGTGACAAAGAGTACCACCATTACCAGCAAAGGTCAGGTGACCATTCCGAAGGATGTCCGTGACAGGCTCGGGCTCGGTCCGTCGGATCGCGTCGAGTTCGAGGTGCTTGGCGACGTCGCCATCATGAAACGCGGCCCGCGACGGGTCCGCGATGTGGCAGCTGTGGTCCCTGCGCTCGGGATCTCGGAGGCGGAGGTGGACGAGCGGATGAAGGAGGACAGGGCGGCCCGCTGGCGTGAAAAACAGTCATGAGGTTTGTCGACGCCAATGTGTTCATCCGTGCCGTTACGCAGGACGACCTGGCGAAGTCCGAGCGCTGTATAACGCTCTTCGAAGCGGCGGAGCGCGGCGAAGTTGAGCTCTTCACAAGCGAAAGCGTGTTGGCCGAAGTCGTCTTCGTGCTCTCCTCGCCAGCGCTCTACAGACTCCCGCGGCAGGACGTTGCGGCGCTCGTGCGGCCGCTCATCGAAGCAAGGGGTCTCCGGATGGACCACAAGAACGCGATGCTGGCCGCGCTTCATCTCTACGAGCGCACGAACCTGGACTTCGAAGACGCCCTGTCCGTGCAACATGTGCTCCGCAAGCGATTGGATTCGATAGTTAGTTATGACCGCGACTTCGGTCCCGTTGTTGGCGTCGTTCGCGAAGAGCCCTGAGGTTCCTGCGCTTTCCTCTTTCCTCTTTCCTCTTCCCCCGCTCCCCCGGATGCTACCCTCATCAATAGCGCCGACATGACTCAACCCCTCCCCGACGAACGCCCACAGCGCCGCCGCGAATACTCCGGCCCAGGCTCCACTCTCGGCCTCGCCGCCCTCGTCATCCTCGTCGTCGGCATCGCCATCTGGTGGTTCGAGTTCCGCGACGATGGCAGCGCCGCCGGCTCCTCCACTCCCGGACTCGGCATCATCGACCTCCCGGAGGGCCTCAACCCCACCGGCCGCGCCCCCGCCGCCCGCGAGGGCCGCGCCGCCCCCAACTTCAAACTCCAAACTCCCGAAGGCCAGACCCATACCCTCGACCAGTACCGCGGCAACTATGTCCTCCTGAACTTCTGGGCCAGCTGGTGCGGCCCCTGCCGCGGCGAAACCCCCGACCTCCAGGACTTCCACGCCGCCACCGAATCCTCCGGCGTCGCGGTCATTGGCATCAACCAGCAGGAACAGCCCGCCACCGCCCGCGCCTTCGCCGATGAGTTCGGCGTCAGCTACCCCATCCTCCTCGACACTTCCGGCGAAGTGAGCAACGCCTACCAGTTCCCCGGGTTGCCAGCCACCTACTTCATCGACCCCACCGGCGTCGTCGAACGGGTCTACTACGGCCGCATCACCCCCGAACAGCTGACCGATCTCGAGGAGCGCCTCCGGTGACCGCCGCCTCGCGCGCCCGCGAACCCCACGCCCGCATCGAGCCCGGCGGCCTCGATCCCCTGCGCTGGGCCTGGCAGCTCCTTACCAACGTGAAGTTCGCCCTGTTCCTCGTCGGGCTCGCACTCATCGCCGGGATGATCGGCGTCGTCCTGCCCCAGGTGCCCGGCCCCATGCGCGCGAATCCCCCGGCCCGTTCCGCATGGCTCGAACTCCGCCGCGAAACCTATGGCCCGCTCACCGGCCCCATGGATGCCCTCGACCTCTTCGATGTCTTCCACTCCGCCTGGTTCAACGGCCTCTGGGTGCTCATCATCGTCGCCGTCACCGTCTGCACCGTCAGCCGCTTTCGCCCCACCTGGCGCGCCGTCCAGCGCCCCCAGCGCACCGTCGCCGATGCCTACTTCGAGCGCGCCCACCACCGCGCCGACTTCACCCACGAGGGTGGCGCCTCCTCCGTTGAGGCCCTCCTGCGCCGCCGCCGCTACCGCGTTGAGCGCGTCGCCGAACGCGACGGCGCCGTCTACCTCTTCGCCGACCGCTTCGCCTGGAGCCAATACGGCACCTTCCTCAGCCACCTCGCGCTCCTCATGCTCCTCATCGGCGCGCTGCTCACCACCATGGCCGGCTTCGACCGCACCCTCGTCATCGCCGAGACCACACCCGCAGCCCCGGTCTTCACCGATCCCGGCCCCGGCCAGATCTTCATCCGTATGCTCGATGCCCACCGCGGCCTCGATGCGGACGGCAACGTCGTCGACTACCACAGCATGGTCGAGGTCCGCCGTGGCGACGATGTGAAGACCTGCAAGACCACCGTCAACGACCCTTGCCACGCCTTCGGCTACAAGGTCCACCAGGCCGCCTGGTTCAACGACATCGCCCGCCTCCGCATCGAAGCCCCCAATGGCCAGCTTCTCTACGACGACGTCGTCGACTTCGATAGCCAGACAGCCGCCGTCCCGGTAGTCAGGGTTACCACCCCCGGGGGCCAGGTCCTGTTCAACCAGCAAGTCCCCCAGATGGCCACCGACCCTGGCCGCACCGAAGGCCGCGACGACGATTCCGCCCTGGCGCTCCTGGTCTTCCCCGCAAGCCCCGGATCGGCGGAGCGTGTGAGCTATGCCGTCGGCTGGTTCTTCCGTGGTGGCGAAATGCGCCTCAACCTCAGCGGCCCCGGCCTTGCCCTCGTTTCCCTCACGCCCGGCCAATCCGCATCCTCCGGTGGCTATCGCTTCGATTTCGTCGAAGCCCGCGCCATCCCTGCGCTCACCATCAGTGATATGCCCGGCGCCATCGATGACCAGGTGACCGTCCAGATGCCCACCGGGGGCGATGGCAGGCCCTACCTGCTCATCAGCGGCCTCAGCTACGACCCCCTCGTCCTCACCCCCGATGCCCCGGTGGAGAACGAGGAGGGCTACACCTACACCTTCCGCGGCCAGCTCGAAGCCTCGGGCCTGAGCGTGCGCCGCGACCCCGGCGATACGTTTATCTGGATCGCGGTCGCCATGGCGATGGTGGGCCTCGCCGTCACGTTCTACGTGCCACGCCGCCGCCTTTGGGTGAAGGTCTCCCCCACCCGCACCTACATGGCTGGCATCGCCGAGCGCACCACCCGCTTCTCCCGCGAGCTCCGGCTCCTCGGCCGCGACCTCGGCTCCCGCGATGCCGCCCGCCCCGAAGATCTCATCCGCGGGGAGGACTAACCGGCGCCTGCCGCGTGCGGGTGGGCGCCGGGGCGGCCACCACCTGCTGGATTCGAACGAGTCGTCCGCTCGGGCCAGCCCTCGCTGAAATGCCAGGGCCTGGCTTCACGGCCTCGCGCGAACGCTCACTGTGCCACCGTAGTCATCCACCGGACTGTTCGACGCAGAGCCGCGCAGGTCCCGGGCCGCTCTTCAAGGCGTGTCCTCGGGATGAAGTTCTCCTCCTGGTGGCCCGCTCCTCGGGGTCGCATGCGAAGGGAGAACCCTCCACCACGGGCCACTATGGCCCGCGCCATACACCGGCGCCCCCGGGAGCGGCGATCGCTCGAAGGAAGGACGCGGTTTCCGCCCCGCGATTACCCGCCGCGCCTGCACCCACACGTCTCTCAGGTGTACATCGCCCAGCCCCGAAACGAACATCCAGGAAAGCACCACCACCACCCCGCCCATCACCATGTCGAAGAAGTAGTGGTTCCCGGTCACCGTCACCGCCCACCACATCACCACCGACATCAGGATCGCGAACCCCCGCACCGCCCGGCTCGCCGTGTTGTGCCAGACCGCCATCGACGAAAGCAGGATCCAGCCGAAGTGGAAGCTCGGGAGCGCCGCCAGGTCGTTCACAAACGGCCCGGGCTGGAAGTAGTTCACGTTGCTCGCCGGCCCGTGCACGGTATCGATAAACCCGTAGTCGTAGCCGTAGCTCTCCATCAGCCGCGGCGGAGCCGCCGGCAGCACCCAGTAGCTCACCACCCCCACGGCCGCCGACACGAACATCACGTTTCGCACGAACCGGAACCGTACCGGGTCCTTCAACAGGAGCCATATCCCGATGACAAGCATCACCGGGTAGTGGAACCATGCATACACCACATTGGCGACCCGCATCGCCCAGCTGTGGTCGAGCCAGAACGCCTGCCAGTGGACTTCCTGGAACACCCCCAGCCGCTGCTCGAACCAGATCAACTGCAGGCTCCGGCTCACCGATCCTTCGACATCCGCCGGGCGAATCCCTCGCAGCAGGAAGTACAGCACCAGCATGACAGCCGTGCCAAGCATTTCGGCCGCGACCACGCGCCACCGGATGGCGCCCGCGTGCGGCCGCTCGCTCTCTTCCGGGGCTGGTGTTACCACGGCCACGGCTGGACTGTCCCTCCCTCGCTACCGCCCCGGAGGCCCGGCGCACGGTATGCGAATCCCTCACTCACACCCTAGCAACCCCTCGCCCGCGAGGCAATCGCCTGCCCACCATTTTCTTGCGATCCCAGCGCAGCCCTGGCCGAACGGCCCCCGCGGATGCAGCCGGTCGGCGCTCGCCTTCCGTCCTATCTCGCCTCACAATGTGGGATAGCCGTAGGAATCCATCCCGGTATCCGCGCACATACTGCTCGACAGGCGCATACTGGAGGTCGAACCGGAAGGATCATCATCCATGAGTACCATGACCGAAGACCGCGACGAATCGATGCCGATACCGCGCCCTCCCCTCCATGGCGACCTGGTGGCCATGCCCCACTGCAAGCGCTGCAACCTCGCCTACCTCCCCACCAAGTCCACCAGCGCCCTCCGCCTCACCTACTGCAGCTTCCTCTGCGAACTCGGCGACCTCGGCTTCAGCATGGCTGGCCTCGAACACATGGAACGCGTCAAGAAGGAACCCGCGGAGTCCGCCCCGCAGCCTGTCGCCGCTGAATAGCGCGCCCCGCCCCCTCCCCACCTCCCACGGGACGGCGTTCGCCGTCCCGTTTCGCGTCCGCGCTCAGCCTGCCCGCGGCACCACCTTCCCAAAATTCCAGTTCGAGCCCATATACTCGCGCGCCCCGGCCGGCCCGGAGGTTCGCCTTGTATGAGTATGTGGCTATATAATTGGCCGGGATGAACAGGCTCCCCGACCAGCTCCTCGACTACGTCGCCGACCGCTTCCGCGTCCTCAGCGATGCCAACCGCCTCCGCATCCTCCGCCACCTCATGGATCACGGCGAGGCGACGGTCGGTGAACTCGTCGAGGCCACCCGTTGCTCCCAGGCCAACGTCAGCAAGCACCTCCGCGTCCTCCTCGATGCCCGCGTCGTCCGCCGCCGCGCCGAAGGCACTTCCGCCCGCTACAGCGTCGCCGACCCCAGCGTCCCCGTACTCTGCGACGTAGTCTGCGCCGGCATTCGCCAGCGCGTCCTGGCCGAAGCCGCACTCGTCGCCGGCAACCCCAACGCGGAAATCCCACCACTGGTGCCCCAAACATGAAGATCCAGCAGTTCGTCGCCGAATCCCTCGGCGATGCCTCATACCTCCTCGTCAGCGGCAGCGAAGCGGCCGTCATCGACCCCCAGCGCGACATCGAGCCCTTCGTGAAGATGGCCACCGCCCATGGCGCCACCATCCGCTACGTCGTCGAAACCCACGTCCACAACGACTACGTCTCTGGTGGCCGCGAGCTTGCCGCCCTCGGTGCCGAAGTCCTCGCGCCCGCCGCTTCTGGCCTCGAATTCCCCCACCGCCCCATGCCCGATGGCGCGGTCCTCAGCGTCGGCGATGCTCGCATCGTCGCCGTCAGGGCCCCCGGCCACACCTACGAACACACCGCCTACCTGGCGCAGGACCCCGGTGGCGTTACCCACGGCGCCTTCACCGGCGGCGCCCTCCTCATGGGCGCCGTCGGCCGCACCGACCTCCTCGGCCCCGGCCACACCGAGCAGCTCACCCGCCTCCAGTGGGAAACCGCCCGGCACCTGCGCCAGCTCGTCCCTGTCGCCGCCGATGTCCTCCCCACCCATGGCGCCGGCTCATTCTGCAGCACCACTGGCACCGATCTCGGCCGCTGTGGTCCCATGGCCGCCGAACTCCAGCGCAACCCCGCCCTCTCCTCGGCCACGTTCGAACTCTTCCGCGATATCCAGCTCGGCAGCGTCGCCCCCATCCCCGGCTACTACCGTCACATGGCCCCGCTCAACCGCAAGGGCCCGCGCGTCTTCGGGGCGGTTCCCCGGCCACCCGCACTCGACCTGCGCCAGTTCGATGCGCTCGGCCCCGATGTCTACCGCGTCGATGTCCGTGCCCGCCAGGACTACGCCGCCCGCCACCTCCCCGCGACCCTCGAGATCGAGGAGAGCAATAGCTTCCTCGCCTACGCCGGGTGGCTCATCCCCTTCAATGCCCCCATCGCCCTGGTCTCCTACGATGCTGCCCAGGCCCAGCGCGTCACCACCGACCTCTTCCGCATTGGGTACGAGGACGTCCGCGGGTTCATTGCGGCCAGCACCATCGAACCCCCGGCCTCGCTCCACACAGTCGGCGTGCGCGAAGCCGCGGACATGATCCGCGCCGGCTCCCTGCCTGTCCTCGATGTCCGCTACACCCAGGAACACCGCGACCTGCCGATTCCCGGCGCGCGTCAGCTCCCATTCGATGAGATCCAGGTCTGGGCCCAGGAGATCGAGGCGGGCCCGGTCCTCGTGGTGTGCGCCAGCGGGCAGCGTTCCACCATGGCAGCCAGCTACCTGCGCCGCCACGGCATCCAGGCCATCCCGCTCATCGAAGGCGGCGCCGCCGAACTCCTCCCCCTCCTCTAACCCTCCGCTCCTCCACCCGCGCCCCATCGACGATTGGCGATTGACGATTCGCACCCGACCCCCGCAAATCCGAACGACGAAGTGCGAAATGCGCCGGGGTTTGGCGCACGAGGCGGATAGGGGGCGTATGGCCGTGCGCCCCGGCCACGTGGGAACAAGAACAGGATCGGCGCCACGTTCACGGCTCGAACGTCACCGCCCCCATGAGCCCCGCGCACCAGCAAGGGGCAAACGCACCCGGCGCAGCACTACCCGCGCCTCGGGGACGGGGCGCCGGTGGTCCCTTCTCCCTCCTCCCTTCTCCCTTCTCCCTCAAAACCCGCTGCAATCCGGCTCCCGCTTCTCCCGGGACGCCTGCACGTCCTCCCGGAACTCCGGGATGGCGATGCCCGCCGCCTGCTCAACAACGCGCTGCCGCAATTGGCCCGCCGGATCGGGTCGATGTAGTCCCGCGGTCCCTGCCCATTCCCACGGCCCGCGAAAACAGACGATTCATCGGACATGAAGCATATGGCACCGCCCGCTCGTACTGTGCATACTTCCCCTGAGTGATGGGAGTCGGCCAGCCCGGGCCAACAGGCCCACGATTGCTCGTCGTCGACGATGAAGATGCCGTCCGGGGCGTGCTCGTCCGTGCCCTCGGCCTCTGGGGGTACACGGTCGATGCGGCCGCCAGCGGCGAATCCGCCCTGGAACAGCTTTCCCGCGGCCCCGCCACCTATGCCTGCGTATTGCTCGATCTCACCATGCCCGGGATGGGCGGCGTGGCGACCTACCGCCGTATCAAGGAGCTCGATGCCACCATCCCGGTCCTCTTCATGAGCGGCTACGACTCCGGCAACACCATCGATGGCCTCGACCTGCCACCGCCCGCTGGCTTCCTCCAGAAACCATTCGACCTCGCGGTGTTGCGCGAGGTCGTGGATGCAACCATCAACAAATGAACCGGGGCGCGCATCTGCCCGCCCCGGTTCAGAGCCTCAGGCGCTCGCCGTCGCGGGCGCTGCCGCCTTCACCAGCTCGGCCTCGATGCTCAGCTTCACTTCGTCGCCGGCCACCAGTCCCCCCGCCTCGAGCGCGGCGTTCCAGTTCAGCCCGAACTCCTTGCGGTTCAGCTTCCCGCTCGCGCTCAGGCCCATCCGGGTGCCACCCCACGGGTCCTTCACCGGCCCGCGAATCTCCGCGTCCAGGGTAATCGGCCGCGTCACCCCCCGGATCGTCAGGTCGCCGGTCAGCCGGTAGTCATCACCGCCCCGCCGCTCGATCCCCCGCGTCACGAACACGATCTCCGGGTGCGACTCCGCATCGAAAAAGTCCGCCGAACGCAGGTGCGCGTCGCGGTCGGCGTTGCCCGTATCAACGCTCGCCGCCTGGATCCGCACTACCCCACGGGAGCGCGTCACATCCGCTTCATCGATCTCCGCCTCTACGGCGTATTCGCGAAAGCCCCCGCGAACGGTGGAGATCACCATGTGTTTCACGGCGAACTGCAGGCTGCTGTGGACAGGGTCCAGGTTCCAGGTCATCTCAGCTCTCTCTCTTATCAGTTGTATGTGAGCTATGCTCTATGGCTAATGTACAGGGAGTAACTTGGAACTGTCAAGCTGGCTACGGAAGAGAAGCGCACGGCGTGATAAACTCAATCCATGAGCACCGAGACTGCCCCACATCCCGAGGTTTCAGCCTATTGCCCCGCCTTCCAGGCCACCGTCGAGCTCATCGGCCGCCGCTGGTCCGGCTCCATCATCCGCTCCATGCTCTCGGGCTCCGTCCGCTTCGGAGAAATCCTCAGCCGCGTCCCGGGCCTTTCCGACCGCCTCCTCTCCGAACGCCTCCGCGAGCTCGAGGCCGCCGGCATCGTCACCCGTATCGTCTACCCCGAAGTCCCCGTCCGCATCGAATACCACCTCACCGAAAAAGGCCGCGAACTCGAACAAATCGTCGCCGCCATCGACTCCTGGACTGCCAAATGGGCCGAACCGGCCGCCGAACACTCCGCCCACGGTTAAGACACACATTTACAGACGATAGCGCAATCACATACCCTCCGGTCGATAAGGAGGTGGAAGCGTGCGGCGCCTCATTGCGATCGCCCTTCTTGGCGGCACCCTCGCGGCCTGCGGCGGCGGCAACAACACGCCTCCGGGCCAGCGGCCGCCAGCGACTGCAACGCCCACCACCGCATCCGCCCCCGCAACGCCCCCGGCGGGCGGCGCCACAACTCCCGAGCCCTCCCCCAGCCCGATCCCTGGCGCCGGCCCACAAACCTACACCGTCGTCGCCGGCGATACCCTCTGGGATATCGCCGCCCGGTTCGGCACCACCGTCCAGGCCATCGCCGAACTGAACCAGATCGACGACGCAGACGCCCTCCTCATCGGGCAGGTGCTCAAGCTCCCCGGCGCCGCCTCCGCCACACCGGCCCCTTCGCCGTCTCCCGCCGCGTCAGCGTCGCCATCCGTCAGCCCCACACAGTAGCCCCCACGGCTCCAGCTTCGGCGCTCCAGACTCCGCGTGCGCGTCCCACCACACGTCCACGACCTCCCCCGGCGCCATCGCGGCCCGCCAGGGGCTAAACAAACGCTCGTGGTTCGCGGTCTGCCTCTGCCTGCCCGGGCACGTCCGCCCCGCCATCGTCGCCCCCGGCGCGGGTCCGGCCGCGCCTGCCGCGCTCCCGGCGGGCCGAACGCCGCCGTCCACGCCCCGGCGCCCCCGCCAGCGAAAGCAGCGCGGCCGGCAGCTCCCCGGCCTCCCCCGGCCCGGCGCTTGGCTCAATGGCCCCCGCCTCCGCTGCCAGCCGGCCCGCGGCCAGGTACACTGCCGCCGCCGCCCGCTCCAGCAACCGCTCCGGGGCCAACACCTCGCCCGGCACGGGCGTCGCCAGCGCCCGGACCACGTTCGCGGCCCGCATGGCCCGGGTCGCGCTCCCTCCCCGGGCAGCCGCCACGGCGGCCACGCTCACTTCCGCCAGGCGGAGCAGCCGTGCGGACCGTTCACCCGGAAAGACCTCCCCCGGCGATGCCACCCGCGCACCCCGCAGGACCGCCCCGAGCCGCTCCACCGCCGCACGCACCTCGGCCGGCGAACCTGCCGCCACCACCGCCCGCACGGCGGCGATCAACTCCCCCGGGGCCGGCGTCCGGCCAGCGTCCGCGTGCATCGCGCCCAGGAACACCGCGCGCGCCTCCGCCGAAACTCGCACCGTGTCGGCCTGGATCACCGCCGGCGCGGTCGCCCCGTCCGGGCCTATCCCGAGCCGCCTCGCGATGCGCGCGGCCTCCACCGGTGCGCCCTCCCGCCAGCCCAGGGCTGCCCGGATGGCTGCATCTCCAGCGTCTCCGATGCGCATACGGTGGTGTTCGGCATACGACCATTTCAGCGGATACCCGGCTACTTCCGCGTCACCCAACCGTCCGCCTCTCGCGCTCTGGCCGCCCACCGGCGAGACTGTGCGCCATGTCCTGGTTGCGCCCACCGCTCTGGCCCTTCGTCGCGGTCCTCGCCCTGCTCCCCGCCATCGCCTTCGCGCGCGATGGCGATGCCCCTGTCTCCGGGCAAACCATCATCGGCCAGGACGAACGCATCCGGATCGTCGATACCACCCTCTACCCCTTTTCCGCCATGGTCTTCATCGAGCTCCTCGATGAGTTCGGCGACCCCGTCGGCTCCTGTAGTGGCACCTTCATCGGGCCCGATGCCGTTCTCACCGCCGGCCACTGCCTCTGGGATGCCGAGTACGAGGACTGGGCGGCCGCCGGCTACCGCCTGGTGCCGGGCAAGGACGGCGATTTCGAGCCGTTTGGCTGGGACTATGCCGCGGACTGGTGGGTGCCCGATGCCTACGCCGCCACTGGCTCCGTCGAATGGGACTGGGGCGTCATCAAGCTCCCCGACGATTCCCTCTCCGCCGATGCCGGCTGGATGCCCATCGCCGTCCTCGGCGATGCCACCCTCACCGGCCCTGAGTTCGCGCCCGCCATCGTCGGCTACCCGGCTGATAAACCCAGCGGCACCATGTGGGGCCTCTCCCGTTCCGCCTTCACCATCGTCGAACCGTTCCGCCTCTTCTACGATATCGATACCGCGCCGGGTCAGAGCGGCTCCGCCATCTGGTCGCTCGCCGATGGCCCCAACCTCGCAAAGGTCGTCGGAATTCACACCCAGGGCGTCGCCTCCGGCACCCTCAACAATGGCTCGCGGATCGACCTCGAGCTCCTGGACGACCTCCTCCTCGGCTGCGAAGCCATGGGCTGTCTGATCGAATACGTGGTCGAAGAGCCACCCGCGCTCTCCTACGGCGCCTACCTCCCCCTCCTCGCCCGCGACTGATCCGCCCCGCACCCGTCCGCCCTATACTCCGCCGATGACGCGAGGAGCCCTCCGCCACCGCGATTTCCGCCTGCTTTTCGCCGGTTCCGTGGCGGTCAGCTTCGTCATGCCCATGCAATTCCTCACCCAGGTCTTCTGGGTCCAGGATCGGTACCCTGCCCACTCGGTCCTCTTCGTCGGCTTCCTGGCGGCAAGCCGTGGCTCCGCCATGCTCCTCTTCGGCCTCCTCGGTGGCGCCTTCGCCGACCGCTACGAACGGCGCCGCGTCCTCATGGCCTGCCAGCTCGTCTCGCTCGCCCTCGGCGCCCTCGTCGCCCTCCTCATGATCTTCGAACCGTTCGGCCAGGCGAACATCGCCATCCTCCTGGTCCTCACCTTCCTCGCCGCCGGAAACATGGCCGTCGATCAGCCCGCCCGCACCGCCGCCACCCCCGCCATCGTCGGCATGCAGGACCTCACCGGCGCCATCACCCTCCAGATGGTCGCCCAGCAGGTTACCTTCCCCATTGCCCTCCCGCTCGTCGGCTTCCTCAACGACCAGATGGATGCCGGCGCCGTCTACGCCCTCACGCTCCTCGCCTGGCTCGCCATCATCCCCCTCATCGCCATGCTCCGCTTCCACAGCCGCGGTGCGGCCAACCGCGCCACCGGCGTCCTCGGCAACATCCGCGAGGGCCTGCGCTACACCCGCGGCGATGCCACCATCTTCGCTGTCATCGCCATCGTTATCTCGCTCCAGGTCCTCGGCATGCCCGGCCCCTCCACCCTCGGCCCCGTCTGGATGACCGAAGTCCTCGGCCTCAGCACCACCCGCTTTGGCTTCATGGCGATGATGTGGGGCCTCGGCACCTTCTTCGCATCGTTCTTCTTCGTCTTCAGGAAGGACCTCGCCTCCCGCGGGCTCAGCCTCTGCCTTGCCGTGCTGTTCTTCGCCTCCTGCGCGATCGTCTTCGCCCATTCCCGCATCGTCCTCGTCACCGCCGCCGCCAACTTCGGCCTCGGGTTCGCCATGGTCGCCACCATGGTCTCCTCCTCCACCATCGTCCAGCAGACCGTCAACGAGGAAATGCGTGGCCGTGTGATGGGCCTCTTCCCGCTCGCCATGGGCCTCTCCATGCTCGCCAGCTTCCCCGCCAGTGCGGCCGGCGAAGTCTGGGGCCTTCCGGTCGTCTTCCCGGTCCTCGCCTGGGCCACCCTTGCCGTCACCGCGTCCGTCATCGCTCTCCGCCCCGCCCTGCGCGCGGTTGGCGCGGCCACCCCTGCCACCCGTCCCATCCCCGCCGGGGCCGACTGACACGTGCCAGCTGGCTTGCCGGTGGGGATATTCTTCGCAATTGGCGCGAAAACTCCGCGAACGCGCCCGTGGAATCGCCCTCGCGCGCCCCGAAACCACCGAATCCTCTGGCCACCACGCCCTGCCCGGGAGCCCGCGCTCAGCCCCGCCGCACCACCCCGCTCACCCGGCCCGGCGTCACCCGGATGACGACCCGCCCCTCACCCTTCAGCCTCGCCTCGAACCCCTCCGGCGGAGCCCACTCCGGCGCGCCCCGCATCGCCCGGTTGATGAGGGTATGCGCCGCCACCAGATCGTCATCCTCCAGCCGGGCCGTGCCCTCCACGCTCACGTACTGGTACGGCGCCCCCTCGTCCAGCACCGTCACCACGATGCGCGGGTCCCGCCTCAGCGTCTGTGCCTTCAATCGGTCCTTCGTCGTGCTCAGCAGCAATTCGTCGCCATCCACCGCGTAGAACAACACCGAGGTCGCCGGGCTCCCGTCCTTCCGCAACGTCGTCACCACGCACGCCTTCATCGAACGCACAAACGCGTCCTGCTCTTCACTCCCGATCATCGCCTGCCTCCTCCAGCAACCTCGCCGTAAAACGTCCCGGGCGTTTCAGGTAAGGCGTGCGGCCGAGTCTACGCCCGCCGCGCGCCAAGCGCAGGATCGCGGTAGGATCGGGCCGGTTCGCGCGCTCCCCTTGCCGCCCGCGGGCTCACGCTCATTCGCACTGAAGGGACTCCCATGCCGTACGTACCGACGCGCGACATCATCACCTACTACGAAGAAGCCGGCAGCGGCGAACCGCTCGTGCTCATCATGGGCCTCGGTGGCGATCTCCAGGGCTGGGCCCTCACCGCCCCGGCGCTCGCGAAGCACTTCCGCGTTATCACCTACGACAACCGCGGCGCCGGCCGCACCGGCGCACCCGACCGGCCCTACACCATCGCCGGAATGGCCGGCGATCTCGCGGCCCTGCTCGATGCCCTCAAGATCGAAAAAGCACACATCCTCGGCTTCAGCATGGGCGGCTACATCGCCCAGGAGTTCGCGCTCAACTACCCCTCCCGCGTGAACCGCCTCGTCCTCCTCGCCACCGCCGCCAGCATCGATGGCTACGGCCGCGTCGTCATTGGCAACTGGATCAATGTCCAGCGCTCGAACATGAGCCGTGAACAGATCGTTCGCTTCCGCGCCCCCTACCTCTATACCTCCGCCCTCCTCGACGATGAAGCGCGCTACGAACGCTCCATCCAGAACTCGGTGAGCAACCCCTACGCCCAGCAGGATCACGCCTTTCTCCGCCAGGCCCAGGCCATACTCGGCTGGGATGCATCGGCCCGCGCCGGCGCCATCAAGGCCGAGACCCTGGTCATCGCCGGCAAGGAAGACCTCCTCGTGCCCCCGCGCAACTCCGAAAAGCTCAACAAGCTCATCCCCGGCTCCAAGCTCCAGCTGCTCGATGGCGGCCATCTCGGCGCAATGGAGTTCCCGAACGAGTACAACACCGCCATCCTGGAATTCCTCGGCGCCGCCGTCCCCGCCTGATCCCCACCTCCGGACATCCGGGAGAGGCCACCATCGCGGGCCCCCC
>DAOKYT010000014.1:0-7645 GCA_035326025.1 Tepidiformaceae bacterium | reverse complement strand
TCAGTTGCGCGCTGCTCCATGCCCGTCGTATCTTTGATGTAGCTGGACAGGACGGCGCCGGTACCCGGCGTTCACCAGCACCCCCTTCTCCGTCCCAAAGAGCTGAAAACCATCACCCCATTCGGCCGCACTGCCCAACCCTCCCCCGGGCACAACACGCACGCACACGGTAGCTCCCTTGCAAGAAACTGACCTCCACGAACTGACCACCTCCACCAGCGAAACCAGCGCACCCGAGGCCACGACTCCGCCTCCCGCCCCCCGCCGCCGCACCCGCGGCGCGAAATCCGCTCCACCCGAGGGCGATGTCGTGGACGTTGCCGCGGCCACCGCCGCGGACGGTGCGAACGCCGGCGCGCCCCCGCCAGCCGAGGAATCCGCCGCGCCGGAGAAGCCGGCCCGCCGCGCCTTCCGCCGCGAACCCCGCGACGAGCCCGGACAGGAGCAACCGCAACAGCCCCAGGAGCGCCAGTTCCGCCGCGACGAACGCCCCCGCGATGAATCCGAGGCCCGCGAAGAGCGCCCCCCTCGCGAAGAGCGCCAGTGGCGCCCCCGCGAAGGTGCCGAGGCACGCGAGGGCCGCGAGCGCCGCTGGGGCGACCGCGAACGGGATCGCGACCGCGGCGAGCGCCCCGAACGCCCCGAACGCCCCGAACGCGAAGGCCAGCGCCAGATGGCGCCACTGAACATCGCCGAGCTCGAACAAAAGTCCCGCGAACAGCTCATCGAAATCGCCGCCCAGATGGGCCTCGAAGACGCCGGCGTCCTCCGCAAATCCGACCTCATCTTCCGCCTCCTCCAGGCCCAGGCCGAAGCCCGCGGCAACGTCTTCTCCGGCGGCTTCCTCGAAGTCAGCGACGACGGCAACTACGGCTTCCTCCGCGGCGAGTCCATGCTCCCCGGGCCCCACGATATCTACGTCTCCCAGTCCCAGCTCCGCCGCTTCGCCCTCCGCCCCGGCGACTACGTCACCGGCCAGGTCCGCCACCCCAAGGACAACGAGAAGTACTACGGCCTCCTCAAGGTCGAAGCCGTCAACGGCATGGACCCCGAAACCGCCAAGCGCCGTCCCTACTTCGAAAACCTCACCGCCATCTTCCCCAACCAGCAGCTCAAGCTCGAAACGACCCCCGATAACCTCACCCACCGCATCATCGACCTCATCGCCCCCATCGGGCGCGGCCAGCGTGGCCTCATCGTCTCGCCCCCCAAGGCCGGCAAGACGATGCTCCTCAAGAACATCGCCAACGGCATTTCCACCAACTACCCGGATGTCCACCTCATCGTCCTCCTCATCGGCGAACGCCCCGAGGAAGTGACCGACATGCAGCGCAGCGTCCGCGGCGAAGTCGTCAGCAGCACCTTCGATGAACCCGTCGAAGACCACACCCGCGTCGCGGAAATGGCCCTCGAACGCGCCAAGCGCCTGGTCGAAGGCGGCAAGGATGTCGTCATCCTCCTCGATTCCATCACCCGGCTCACCCGCGCCTACAACCTGGCGCTCCCGCCCAGCGGCCGCACCCTCTCCGGCGGTGTCGACCCCATCGCCCTCTACCCGCCCAAGCGCCTCTTCGGCGCCGCCCGCAAGTGCGAGGAAGGCGGCTCCCTCACTATCCTCGCAACCTGCCTCGTCGATACCGGCTCCCGCATGGATGAAGTCGTCTTCGAGGAATTCAAGGGTACCGGCAACCTCGAACTCCGCCTCGACCGCAAGCTCGCCGAGCGCCGCTTCTACCCCGCCATCGATGTCCAGGGGAGCAGCACCCGCCGCGAAGAACTATTGCTTGATGAGAAGACGCTCAAAGGTGTCTGGCTCGTCCGCCGCATGACGGCTATGATTTCGCAGAACTCACCGAACCAGCTCGAAGCAACTGAACGGCTGCTTGAACGGATCGCGAGAACCAATTCCAACGAGGAGTTCCTCGCCAGCTTGAGGACGGACCTCTAGGCCCAAACCCCCTAGGGGCCAGGCATCCCCGCAATCAGAGGCAGCGGGGATAGCGCGTAAAGGAGAATGCGAGCAAGGTTAGGCAGTGCTCAGCCTGTGGTGATGGTTCGCTCCACCGCCACAACCTGGCCGGACCGTTTATGGGTAACGAGGGAACACGCGCACGATCCCACGCGCATGCAGGGCGCCACGGGCGACTTACGGTTCACGTACTCATCGTGATGCTGGCACTTGGCGCCGTCTTTGGCGCCGCCCGCTTCCCCAACTCCTCCGAAGCCTCGACCATCTCCACCACCCCCTCGTTCAGCCTCTCCGGCCTCGCCAGCGGCTCCCATGCCAGGGCCGTCACCTACTTCCGGCCCGGCGCGGGTACCCAGACCCTCGGCTCCGTCGCCGCCATCTCCCTCCGCTCCGAAACCGCCAGCCTCCGCGCCGTCGGTGGAGTCTCCCCAACCCTCTCCCTCTCCTCGGGCGTCACCGCCGCCGCCGTTACCTCCGGCGAAGTCGGCGCCGGCATCAAGCCCCTCGCCGAAATCATCGACCCCCGCAGCCCCGTCGTTGAATACAAAACGCAGGCCGGCGACACCATCTCCGGCGTCGCCAGCAAGTTCGGCGTCACCGTCGAGACCATCCTCGATAACAACAAAACCGTCACCAACGCCAACCTCATCCCGCGCGACATGGTCCTCGTCATCCCCCGCAAGGATGGCATCCTGCACAAGGTCGGCTACGGCGAAACCGTCGACGCCATCGTCGCCCAGTACGACAACATCACCTCCTCCGCGGTCGTCGAGTACAAGCCCAACGGCATCTCCGACCCATCGAACCTCGAAGCCGGGAAGTACCTGCTCCTCGTCGGCGCCACCCCCAAACCGCCGCCCCCGCCCCCTCCGCCGCCTCCTGCCCCCGCCACCAGCCCCAGCGGGCCATCCGCCGGCGGCAGCGCTCCCATCGCCTCGGGCGGCCGCTTCTCGAGCTTCCCGGTCGGTGCCTGGCATGGCGTCAGCGACGAGTTCGGCGTCTATCGCGGCGCCGGCCGCATCCACGAAGGTATCGATCTCGACCTCTACGGCTACGGACCGTCGCCACTCTTCTCCGTCTGCGATGGCGTCGTCACCCGCGTCGAGTATCTGACCTATAGCTACGGCTACTACGTCGTCGTCGATTGTGGCGAAGGCTGGACCACGCTCCACGCCCACATGAGCGAGATCCACGTCAGCCCTGGCCAGGCGGTAAGCGCGGGCACGGTCCTTGGTCTCTCCGGCCTCACCGGCTACACCACCGGCCATCACCTCCACTTCGAAATCCGCTACTTCGGCGGCCCGGTCGATCCGCGCCTCTACATCGGCTTCTAAACCGCGCAACTCCACGTCACGCACTCCGGCCCCCTTCCCCGGTCCGGCAGGGGCCCTTCGTCTCGATCCTCGCGTCCACCCGGGCCATGTCGTCTACCACCTCCCCCGCCTCGCCCCCGGGCGCGCTCACCACGCCCATCCTCCGGCCATTCGCGCCGGGTACGCCTGGGCCAAGGCGCAACCTGCCTGTGGCCTAACCTGCGAGGACTACGCCGCCGGCGCCCGCGAAGACGTCTCCGCCCGCTCCCCATCCAGCCCTGTCCCACAGCCGTGGCTGCTACCGCGCGCGACCATGTACGCTGGTTGCACGCACATGTACCGCCCGCTCGATCACCCGCTGCTCAACCGCTTGCGGGGCCAGGTGCTTTATGCCGCCGGGCCCATCGGTTCCACGTTGCTTTCGTTCAACCTCGGCCCCGAAGCCTATGTCGCCCCCGATGGCGAAGCCCACGATGGCTGCCCCGAATGGCTCAACGTCTCCAGCCCCGAAACCCTCGAGCGCATCTACCACATGTTCTATGCCGCCGGGGTCGATGCCGTCGACTCCTGCTCCTTCGGCGCCAACGAGGTCGTCCTCGCCGAGTTCGGCCTCGCGGATCGCACCCGTGAACTCAATCGCCTCGCCGCCCGGGTCATCGGCCGCGTTCGGGATACATACAGCACCCCCGAGTGGCCCCGCTACGCCTTCGGCACCATCGGTCCCGGCACGAAGCTCCCGAGCCTCGGCCACATCACCTGGGACGAACTCGTCCATGGCGCCCGCGAACAGTGCATCGGCCTGATCGAAGGCGGCATCGATGTCCTCAAGATCGAAACCTGCCAGGACCTCCTCCAGACGAAGGCCGCCATCGCCGGCGCCGCCGAAGCCTTCGAGTACACCGGCAAGCGCATCCCCGTCATCGCAAGCGTCACCATCGAGACCACCGGGACCATGCTCCTCGGTTCAGATATCGGCGCCGCCCTCACCGCCCTCGACCCGCTCGATACCGTCGACATCGTCGGCATCAACTGCGCCACTGGCCCCGAGCAGATGGTCGAGCACGTCCGCTACCTTGCCGGGCACTCGCGCCGCCCCGTCTTTATCGCGCCGAACGCGGGCCTCCCCGAAGTCATCGATGGCCAGGCCTGCTACACCCTCACCCCCGACGAGTTCGCCCGCTACCACGAAATCTTCGTCAATGAGTTCGGCACCAACATCGTGGGCGGATGCTGCGGCACCACCCCGGCAATGTTCGAAGCCGCGATCGCCACGATCGGCCGCAACCGCCCCCCAAAGCACCGCCCCGCCGCCAGCGCCTTCTTCGGCGGCCCGCCCGCGCCCTACGAGGCCAACATCTCCTCCATCTATACCAGCGTGTCCATCGAGCAGGAGACATCCTTCCTCGTGGTCGGCGAGCGCACCAATGCCACCGGCTCGCGCGCCTTCCGCGACCTGCTCCTCGCCGGGGACCTCGATGGCATGGTCGCGCTCGCCCGCGAACAGGCCGCCGAAGGCGCGCATGTCATCGACGTCATGGTCGACTACGTCGGCCGCGATGGTGTGCCCGATGTGGAGCGAGTGGTCGGCGCGTTCCGCACCCAGTCCACCCTCCCGCTCATGTTCGATAGCACCGAGGTGGCTGTCGTCGAGGCCGCGCTAAAGCTCTATGGCGGCAAGCCGATCGTGAACTCCATCAACCTCGAAGACGGCGAGCGCAAGATCACCCGCCTCCTTCCCCTCATCCGCCGCCATGGCGCCGCCGCCGTCGCCCTCACCATCGATGAGGAGGGCCAGGCCCGCACCGCCGAGTGGAAGGTCCGCGTCGCCAGGCGCATTTACGACATCGCCGTCAACCGCTACGGCATGGAGCCCGGCGACCTCCTCTTCGATTGCCTCACCTTCCCCCTCTCCGGCGGGCAGGAAGACCTCCGCCGCGACGCCGCCGAAACGCTCGAAGCGATCCGCCGCGTGAAGGCCGAGCTCCCGGGCGTCCACACCATCCTCGGCGTCTCGAATTGCTCGTTCGGGCTCAAGCCGGCCGCCCGCCGCGTCCTCAACTCCGTCTTCCTCCACGAGGCCATCGGGCATGGCCTCGATGCCGCCATCGTCAACGCCAGGCAGATCCTGCCCCTCAACCGTATCCCCCAGGAACAACTCGAAACCGCGCGCGACCTCATCTACGACCGCCGCCGCGAGGGCTACGACCCGCTTCACCACTTCATCAGCCTCTTCGAGAACGTCGAAACCGCGAAGGAAGCAAAGGCCGACCGCTCCGCCCTCCCCGTCGAGACCCGCCTGAAACAGCGCATTATCGATGGCGACCGCCGCGGCATCGAAGACGACCTCGATGAAGCCCTGGCCCACTTCGACCCGCTCACCATCATCAACGAGCACCTCCTCGATGGCATGCGCGTCGTCGGCGAGCTCTTCGGCTCTGGCAAGATGCAGCTCCCCTTCGTCCTCCAGTCCGCCGAAACCATGAAGACCGCCGTCGCCCACCTCGAACCCCACATGGAACGCGTCGAGGGCCAGACCAGGGGCCGCATCGTCCTCGCCACCGTCCGCGGCGATGTCCACGATATCGGCAAGAACCTGGTCGATATCATCCTCAGCAACAACGGCTACACCACCTACAACCTGGGCATCAAGCAGCCCATCCAGAACATCATCGAAAAGGCCGAGGAAGTGCAGGCCGATGCCATCGGCCTCTCCGGCCTCCTCGTCAAGAGCACCGTCGTCATGCGCGAGGACCTCGAGGAGCTCAACGCCCGCGAGCTTTTCCACTTCCCCGTCGTGCTCGGCGGCGCCGCGCTCACCCGCAAATACGTCGAGGATGACCTCCGCAACATCTACAAGGGCAGCGTCTACTATGCCCAGGACGCCTTCGAAGGGCTCGCCACCCTCGATCGCGTCATTCCCGCCCTCCGCGAGGGCAAGCCCCTCCCCGTCCTCACCCGCGGCGGCCAGGAGGTGAAGGGCGCCGCCGGCAGCGGCTACGACGAGGTCCGCCTGGACCTCCCACCCGCCGAGGGCCTCCCCGGCGAACGCGACTACGCCCCCTCCGGCGTCGCCAGGGGCGTGCCTATCCCCACCCCGCCGTTCTGGGGCAGCCGCGTCGTCCGTGGCCTCCCCCTCCGCGATATCTACCCCTACATCAACGAGACCGCCCTCTTCCGCGGCCAGTGGCAATACCAGCGCGGCGACCGCACGGAGGCTGAGTACGCCGATTTCGTCGAATCCGAGGTCCGCCCGATCTTCCGCCGCTGGCAGGAGCGCGCCATCGCCGAACAGCTGCTCGTGCCCCAGGTGGTCTACGGCTACTTCCCCTGCCTCGCCGAAAGGAACGACCTCATCACCTGGCCGGGCCTCGAACACGGCAAGCCCGCTGGCGATCCCGTTCGCTACACCTTCCCCCGCCAGCCTACCGGCCGCCGCCTCTGCATCGCCGACTTCTTCCTTTCAGCCGAGGAAGCGCGCGCGAACCCGGCCGGCCCCCAGTACGACGTCCTTGGCCTCTTCTTGGTGACCATGGGCGACCGCGCCAGCGCCTTCGCCAAACAGCTCTTCGAATCGAACGAATACCGAGATTACCTCCACTGGCACGGCTTCGCGGTGGAAAGCGCCGAGGCCCTCGCGGAGATGTGGCACAAGCGCATGCGCGAAGAGCTCGGCATCGCCGGGAGCGACGCGAAGGACATGCGCAAGCTCTTCGCCCAGGGCTACCAGGGCGCCCGCTACGCCTTCGGCTACCCGGCCTGCCCCGACCTCGAAGAGCAGACGAAGACCGCCACGCTCCTCGACCCCGCGCGCATCGGCGTCGAGCTCAGCGAAACCTTTCAGTGGCACCCGGAACAATCAACCAGCGCCGTGGTCGTCCACCACCCCGAAGCCCGTTACTTCGTCATCCGCTGAGACAGGGCACTGTCCAGCCGGGGCGCGCCGGTCATGGCGCCCCGGGAAACTCCTCGCCAGCGCCCGGCCCATCGCCACCCCACCGGCGCGCCCGCCCGTCAGGGAGGGCACGATGCTGCTCTCCGCGACGCGGCCTCGCCTCACCAGCGGCGGGCACCCCTTCACGCGATGGAAGAGCGCGCCCCGCTGGGCTCGGCGGGCATTACGGGTGGAAGGTGGCAATCCACTCCAGGTCATCGGCCCGGTCAACCCGATACACCCCACCCGTGCCCCCGCACGTCCCGTTCAGCCCGAACGAGGTCACCCCGGCGATCACATTGGAGGTGCCGATGAAGTTCGGCCCGCCCGAATCCCCGAAGCATGTCCCGCCGGTATTCATGTTGTTCGAGAGGATGAGCGACGAATCCCCCACGATCCCGCCGTTGATCTGCACGAGCGTCGGGTGCGCCA
>DAOKYT010000013.1:50208-53964 GCA_035326025.1 Tepidiformaceae bacterium | reverse complement strand
CCGGCGGCAGTCCGCTTCGCGAAGGGCCGACCGTGTTCTTCGTCGCCGACCTCTCCCGCCTGCGCAATTAGGGCCGCCGCATCGCGATGCCTCGCCCGGCCCACGCCGGTACGGGCAGCCCGGAGTGGGCCGCTCGCCAGGCCTCCAGCCGCCGGCGGATGGGCCGGGGCCACGGCGTCACCCGGCGCGTGCCGAGATCCACGTGCAACCACACCTGTTCGGTTGTGGCCGCCACGGCCCCATTGGCCACCTCCCGGATCTCCGAGACACCGCGCAACCGCTTCTCATCGACTTCGAGCACCTGGAACGTCACTTCGAGGGCGCTCCCACCCGGGAGCTCGCGCAGGTAGCGGATGTGGGTTTCGGCGGCGAAGGTCGAGAGGCCGCTCTCGCGGGCATACTCCCAGCCGATACCCATGGCGCTCCATGCCTGGTCCAGCCCTCGTTCCGAAACAACCAGGTAGTAGGCCATGTTCATGTGGCCGTTGCCATCGAGCCAACCGGGCTCGACCGGGATGCGTGTGCTGACGAACGGTGCGGACATGCGGGAGGCTGCATCGATCTCGCGATCAAGGATTGTTGTCACTGTGGGTCCGTCCACGCGCTGGTTGCGCATGGAGTCAACGTTCGGACAGGCGCTCGCGTAACGCGGCGAGGGCCCGTGCCTGCCGCCCCTTCACGGCGTCGGTAGAAGCACCGATGACCTCCGCCGCCTCCTGGAGTGAAAGCCCGTGAATGAACCGCAGGCTGATGACTTCGCAGTGCGCGGGTTCGAGTTCGGCGATGGCGCGTGCGAGGTCCAGCCGGTCCGGGCTGAGCCCATGGTCTTCGCCACCGCCGTCAAACACCTCGATGGCGAGCTGCGGTGGCCGGCGGAACCATGCACGCCGGTGCGAGCCCACCACATGCCTGGCGATCCCGAACAGCCACGCTCGTGGCGGCAACCCCCGGTCGTGGAACGACTCGGCATTCCGGAAGGCCTGTTCGAACACCTCGCTCGCTGCATCCTCCGCCCGAGCCGCGTCCCCGAGCCGCGAAAGTGCGTAGCGATAGATCGCGGGCATCTCGCGATCGAAGAGGTCGTGCCAGGCATCCGGGTCACGTTCGCGGATCGCCCGGATGAAGCCTCCCTGCGCGGGAGCCGGGGTGCCGGGCTCGTTCGCCGGCACCCGTTGCCGAAGGGCCGTGGCGAAGCCCCGCACCCGCCACGGGAATGCCGCCGCTGCCGCGCCGGTCAATCGTGCTCCTCGCCGTCGCCCGGTTCGCGCCGGTCGCCGGGCTCGCCCGCACCGTCGTGACTGTCACCGGGTTGATCGCTGTCACCGCCCGGGTTGCTGGGGGGCTCCGGGCCGGGCGTCGAGCCCGGGGTTGGCGTGGCGGTGCCGCCCGGCGTGGGCAACGGCACATCCGGTGGTACGCCCTCGCCGGCTGCTGCCGTTGGCGTGGGCTCTGGAGCACCCGTGCCATCGGCGTGGCCGTCCGGCGGGCTGGCAGTGGGTTCCGGTGTGGACGTGGCCGCGGCAGGTGACGGGGTGGGCGGCGTGGCCGCCGGATCGGCACTGGCGCCGTCCCCCGGCCCGGCCGCCGGTTGGGTAGTGGCCGCTGGTGGGGTCTGAGGCGGTGCTGCTGGCCCGGCCATGCTGGCGGCCGGCGTGGGAGTGCGTGTCACTCCTGGTCCTGTCGTGGGCGTTGCGGTTGAGGCGCCGAAATCGGCGCCGGGTTCGCCGCCCCCGGGCGCCAGGTTGGCGGCGAGCGAGCGGGCAAGGTCGATGACGCCCTCGACCGCGTCGACAGGACCGATGCCGGCCGAATAGCTCACCGCGCCGCCCGCCACGGCAACCGTGAGCGCCGCCGCGGCCAGCCGGTGGCGCAGCGCCGGCATCGCGGGCAGGCCGGCGGCCACCAGCAATCCCGGCGGGCGCCGGCGATGCTCGTCGATGGTTGCCCGGAAGCGGGACCGCATTCGCGATTCGGCCGCCGGGCCGGGCCCGGGGATGCGCAGCGCCGCGCACTGCCGCGCGAGCCGGACAAGCTGGGACGCCTCGCCCGTGGGCGAGGCAGAGGCGAGGCGTCCTTCGATCAGGTCGTCCAGCAGTTGCGGCGAGACGGGCAATTCAGGCAACGCTCGCTCCAGCGGGTGCGCGTTTTCGGGGCGCCTTGGCGAAGGTTATCCGCACCACCACGGCAAACACCACCGCGAGGCTCGTCGCAAAGTACAGCAGCAACACCCAGGGTTCGCCGCTGTCGGTGCCGGCCTGGAGCCCATGCCAGAGCGCCGCGCCATAGGCGATGAACGCCGACCGGTGAATCCAGCGCCACGTCCCGGTGCCAATCGCGCTCCGGAACCAGAACGAGAACGACACGATGGCGGAGAGGTACAGGGCGATACTCCCCAGCGCCACAGTGTTTCGCTCGTAATACGAGCCAAACGGCACCAGGACATCGAACAGGCCGAACCGCGTCCAGCCGTCGGGGATGAGGACCAGGGCATGGCCCAGCCCCAGCAGCACTCCGGCGATGGAAGCGGCCTGGTGGATGGCAAGCAGGCGCGCGCGCCCGACGATCCCGTCGAACCAGGCCGACGACATCATCAGGCCGCCAGCCAGGCCCAGCCAAAGAAACAGGTACGAGGTGATGCCCGCGGCCCGTGACGCATACCAGGCGCCGTGTTCACCGGGTTCCGGCATGACCCGGGAGGCCAGCCCGCCGCCGAGCAGGGCCCCGGCGATGGCTCCCGCCAGCGCGATCGCAGCGAAGATGGTCAGCGCGCGTCCCATTACGAAGCCTTCGACGCCTTTCCCGAGGCGGCCGGTTTTGGTGGAGCAGCCGGCGCCGGTGGAGGTGGTGGCGCGGGCGCGGGTGCCGCGGGTGCGGGCGCCGGTGCCGGCGCGGGCATTGGCGCCGGGGCGGGTATGCTCACCGGCTCGGCGACCGGCGCCGGGGCAGGAGGCTCGGGCGCCACCACCGCACCCCCGCTTGCGGGCCCGAACGCCGGTGGCTCCACTGCCGGTGGCGGCGAGCCACCGGCAGCCGTCGGGGATGCCGCCGCTGCGGCCGTCGCAGGCGGAGCGGCGGCCGCCGGCGCGGATGATCCCCCGGAAGCCGCCGCTGCTGGCACGTTTGGCGCCGCGACCTGCCGGATGTACTCGGTGACGTAGTAGATGGGCTGGCGCTCGACGATGACCACCGGGGGAGAGGCTGGAGCCTCCTCCGCGGCTTCCTCGATGAGTACCCACTCGCCCCGCTCCGCATCCCATTGCCAGCCGTCCTGGACGAGGGGTGCGGATTCGGCCGCCGGGTCCCACTCCGCATCCGCGTCCCAGCTCTCGCCGTTCTCTCCCGTTGCCGCGACGGCGCCCCAGAGCCCGAGGAACACGGCTACGGCACTCGCGCCCAGGGCGACCCGCGTGAGGAGGAACTTGACCTGGCCACTCTGCGACCGCTTAGTCGTCGTCATCGTGGTCCTCGTGGTCGTCGTCCTCGTCGTCCTCGTCATGGTCCTCGCCGCCGTGGTCGTCGTCTTCCCCGGACCACCTGTCGTCAACCGGTGCGGCGGCGCTGTCGCGCGGAGCCAGGCCGCCGCCTTCGGCAACCGCCGGGGCGGGCGGGGATTCGGGGGCGGCGAAGGCCACCGGCGGACCGGCCGGCGCCGGCTGGGGTGCCGGGATTGACGGGGGCTGGGGCGCGGGCGCCGGTGATCTCGTGGCGGCCGGCGTGTCCGCGCGCCCCAGCGCCGCCTGAATCGCGGCCATCGCC
>DAOKYT010000013.1:41201-50198 GCA_035326025.1 Tepidiformaceae bacterium | reverse complement strand
GGCGGGGGGGGGGGCGCCGGGGACCCGGTGGGGGCGGGGGTCGCCGCGGGCAAGGGTTTCCCCTCGGGCGCGGCGCGGGGGGGGGCCACCGCCGCGCCTCCCCCTGCCTGCGCCCCGCCCGGACTTCCTCCGGGGACGGTCACCTGGCGTGTGACGACGATGGGTTCCTTGTCGACGTAGATGACCTGGGTCGGCACGGCTTCCGGCGCGGCTGCCGGCTGTTGGGTGGCAGCCGTTTCGATGGCGGTCACCGCCTCTTCGGTGGCGGGAGCCTCCTGGGCGGTCCCGCCCACCCCGAAGACCCCCTGGCCCACTGCCGTCGCGCCAATGGCGGCGGCCGAGAGTCCGGTGGTCAGGCCGGCGGTGATGAGTGAACTCAGTCGATTCATGTGCTCCTCCGCAGCTGGGATTGCGGGAAGCACATCGCTCTCCAGGCCCGAAAGGAGTCGCAGCCTCGTAAAGCCGGCTTTACCAGCCCCCGCTGCTTGTGCGGGTGCCACCCGGCGCGAGCGCCAGCACGGCCAGCCCGTACGACCCGGCGAGTTCCAGCCCCTCGTGACCTCCGATGAGTACCGCCTTCGCCCAGACTTCAGCCCAGGTGCAGCTCGCCGCCCGCACCGTCACTTGCACGAACGGCGATTCAGCCGGCATGCCGGTGCGCGGGTCGATCAGGTGGTGCGCCACCTCGCCCGAGTCCGTCTTCCACCGCCTCTTGAGCACGCTGGAGGTGGCGATGGCGCCGTCGATCACACCGGCCCAGGCGATGCCGCCGCCCGGTCCATCGACTTCCACTTTCCAGCCCCGGGTGCCATCTTCGGAACCGGCGCAGCGAATATCGCCCCCGGCGTTCACCAGCACGCCCCAGAATCGGCCCGCCAGGTGCTCGACCGCCAGGTCGGCCGTCCACCCTTTCACGATGCCGCCCAGGTCCATTGCCCCGCTGGTCAGCGACCATCCGCCCGCACCCCGGGCAAGGCATTCACCCGGGCCAGGAACCGTGGAACGCGCCGGCGCGCCACCCGAGATCGCCTCGAAGCTCCTGTTGTACCCGGCCTGTGCGAGTGCCGGGAGGACCATGGGGTTGAAGAGGCCCCGGGTCTGGCCGTGCGCTTCGAGCGCAAGCTCGATGGCTGTGTCCATCCAGGGGTCGTCAATCGCGTCACCCCGGTTCAACCGCGAGAGCAGGCTCTCGGGGCTGAACCGCGAAAACCTGGCCTCCTGCTGGCTGAACAACAGGCGGGACTCGACAAACGCGGCGACTGGCGCCGAATCGTCTTCGATGAACACGTCGATATCGGTGTTCATCGCGCGGAAGTGCTCGGAATACTGCAGCGCTCCTTCACCTTTCCGGCATCACTCGCTACCGTGGGATTGTGAGCAACAGGATATCCCCGGAAGTTGCCGCGCGGCCCCTCTTCATCGTCAACCCGATGTCGGGTGGAGGTCGCGCCAGGCGCCGCATTGGCGCGCTGGTCGACGCCATCGAGCGCGCGGGCCTCGAAGCCGACATGGTGTTCACGACTCACCGGGGCCATGGTGAAGACCTCGCCAAAGAAGCGGTGGAGGCGGGCCGCGAGTTTCTCGTCGCCTGCGGCGGCGATGGGACGGTGTTCGAAGTCGCCAACGCCATCATGGCACTCGATGCCAACCAGCGGGTCCGGCTCGGGACGATAGGCATGGGCGCCGGCAAGGATGCCGCCAGGAGCCTGGGTATCGGTCGCGGTGCCGCGGCCATCCGGGCCATTGCCTCGGGGGTGGAGCGCCGGATCGACCTGGGGAAGGTCACCTCGCGGGGCGCCGATGGGGGCGAGCTCGTGCGCTACTTCCTCGTCCACGCCTCCGCGGGCTGGGTCTCCGAGATTTCGCAATCGACCCCGCGCTGGCTGAAGCGTCTCGGCGATACTGCCCCATACATGATCATGACGGCCGTGAAGATGGCCGGACCGATGGGGCGCCCGTTCACCCTCTCCATCGACGGCCAGGAGTTCGACGCCCGCTACAACACGGTGAGCGTCCACAACATGGAGCTCTGGGGCGGCGACCTCGTGGCCGCGCCGGGTGCTTCGCCGGACGATGGACTGTTCGACGTCATCCGCTGGGGCGACCTGCCCCGGCGGGCCGTGCTCAAGGCTGTATCCGGGCAGCGGAACGGGGGCACCCACCTCGACATGGACGGCATCGACCGCCACCCGGCCAGGGTGGTCGAACTTTCTTCGCCAGGGCGAACCATGCTCGACCTCGATGGCGAGTTTGGGGGCTATCTGCCGGCGCGCATCGAAATCGTGCCCGGTGTCATCCGCTTCGCCGCCCCCACGGCCTGATTCGCCGCATGATCTCAACCAGCCCGGCCGCTGGTACACTCCCTTCGCACTCCACACATCCCCCGGGAACAAGGAATGGAACCATGCGAGAAGTTGTCATCGTCGATGCAATCCGAACGCCGCTCGGCCGGCGTGGCGGTGTCCTCAGCAAGAACCACCCGGTCGAAACCTCGGCGCTTCTGCTCAAGGAGCTCGTGAAGCGCAACAACCTCGACCCGGACGTCGTGGACGACGTCATCTACGGCTGCGTGAGCGAGGTTGGCGCTCAGTCCACGAACCTTGCCCGCAATGTCGTCCTAACGGCTGGCTGGCCGTACACGATCCCTGGTGTGACGCTCGACCGCCAGTGCAGCTCGAGCCAGCAGGCGGTGCACTTCGCGGCCAACCAGATCGCTGCGGGAGTGCACGACGTGGTGGTCGCCGGCGGGACCGAGTTCATGTCGCAGATCCCGCTGGGCGCGAGCGTGGGCCAGGGCATGGGCACGCCTTTCACGAAGGCCATGGCCGACCAGTACGACCTCTCCTCGCAGGGCATCGCCGCTGAGCGCATCGCCGAGAAGTGGGGCATCACCCGCGGCGAAGCCGACGAGTTCGCGGTCGAAAGCCAGGCACGCGCGGCCCGCGCACAGAAGGAGGGCCGCTTCAAGAACGAGCTCGTTCCCGTGCCCGGCAACAAGAAGATCAAGAAGGCCGACGGCACCGAGGACTGGGAAGACGCAACCATCGACTTCGACGAAGGCATCCGCCCGGGCACCACGCTCGAGGTCCTCTCGGGGTTGAAGCCCAGCTTCAAGGAGAACGGCGTGCACCACGCCGGCAACTCGAGCCAGATCACGGACGGTTCGGCCGCCGTGCTCCTCACGCACCCCGAAAAGGCCAGGGAGATGGGCTGGAAGCCCCGCGCACGCATCGTCTCGCAGGCCGTGGTGGGCTCCGACCCGGCCCTGATGCTCACCGGCCCGATCACGGCGACTCCGCTCGCGCTCTCTCGCGCGGGCCTCACCCTGCGCGACATCGACCTCGTGGAAATCAATGAGGCCTTCGCGAGCGTGGTGCTGGCGTGGAAGCGCGAGATGAACGCCGACATGAGCAAGGTCAACGTGAACGGAGGCGCCATCGCGCTTGGCCACCCCACCGGGTGTACGGGCGCCCGCCTGTTCGGCACGCTCCTCAACGAACTCGAGCGAACGGGTGGCCGCTATGGCCTCGTCACGATGTGCGTTGGCGGCGGGATTGGCACGGCCACCATCATCGAGCGGCTCGGCTAGACGGGTCTCCTCGCAAACGTGGAAGGGGCAGCCCCATGGCTGCCCCTTCCCTTTTGCCATCCGATGACTACGCGCGGAGCTTCGTCTCGATCAACGTCCGCCCCGCGTCGCGGGCCAGGGCATCGTCCGCCTACCTTGCTCCGGCCGCTACGCGGCCGGAGTCGAGCTCGAAGCCCTCGTAGCCGTTCTCGGCGACCTGCTGGCACTTCTGCGCGTAATTCCCCACGCCACCGATGTACGGCATGAAGACCCGGGGCTTCCCCGGGATGTTCGCGCCGATGTACCACGAATTGGCCAGCGGGTAGAGAGTGCGGCTCGCCACCTCGTTGACGTGGTCGACCCAGCGGTCCTCGGCCTCGGGACTCGCCTCGATGGTGGTGATTTCGCGCTCGCGGAGGTAGCTCACGCAATCGAAAATCCAGTCCACGTGCTGCTCGATCGACACGATCATGTTGCTGAGCACCGATGGGCTCCCGGGCCCGGTGATGGTGAACAGGTTCGGGAAACCGGCGACCTGGAGCCCCAGGTATGTCCGGGGCCCGTGTTCCCACTTCTCACGGAGCGTCAGGCCGCCGCGGCCCCGGATATCGATGTTCAGCAGGGCGCCCGTCATCGCATCGAAGCCTGTCGCGAACACGATGGCGTCGAATTCGTACTCGCCGGTCCCCGTGCGGAGCCCCTTCGGCGTGATCTCCTGGATCGGGTTGTCCTTGATGCTCACGAGCTTCACGTTGTCGCGGTTGAAGGTGGCGTAGTAGTCGGTGTCCACGCAGAGCCGCTTCGTGCCGAACGGGTAGTCGCGCGGGCAGAGGAGCTCGGCCGTCTCGGGGTCCTTCACGATTTCGCGGATCTTCGAACGCACAAATTCGGCCGCGATCGCGTTCGCCTCGAGGTTGAGGCTGATGTCGTTAAAAGCGCTGCCCAGCCCCAACCCGCCGAGGGCCCACCGCTCCTCGAACTCCCTCTTCCGTTCTTCCTCGGCCGCTTCGAGCACCGACTTGTCGTTCATGGCCCGGCCCAGGATGCCCGCCGGGGAGTTGCGCGCCTCGGCCCGGATCCGCGTGTAGCCGGTCGTCATCCTCTCGCGGTACTGGTCGTCGAGCGGGCCGTTGTGCGCGGGCACGCTGAAGTTCGCGGTCCGCTGGAACACGGTCAGGTGTTTCGCCTGCTGCGCGATGAGCGGGATCGACTGGATAGCCGATGATCCCGTGCCGATGACGCCAACGGTCTTCCCCGTGAAGTCCACCCCCTCGTGCGGCCAGGCGCCGGTGTGGTACCACTCGCCCTGGTAGTTCTCGAGGCCCGGAATGTCCGGCACCCTGGCCGCGCTCAGGCAGCCCGTGGCCATGATGCAGAACCGCGCCGAGTACTCGTCTCCCCGGTCGGTGGTAACCGTCCAGCGGTTCGCCGCCTCATCGAAATGGGCCGAGGTCACGCGAGTCTCGAGCTGGATATCTCCGCGCAGGTCGTACTTGTCGGCCACGTAGTTGATATAGGCGAGGATTTCGGGCTGAGTGGCGTACCTTTCGCTCCAGCGCCACTCCTTCGGGAGCTCGTCGTTAAAGCCGTATTGGTACTGGAGGCTCTCGATGTCGCAGCGGGCGCCGGGATAGCGGTTCCAGTACCACGTGCCGCCGACGCCATCGCCGGCCTCGATCACGCGAGTTGAAAACCCGGCCTCGCGCAGCCGCAGCAGCATGTAGAGCCCGGCAAAGCCAGCGCCGACCACCACGGCGTCCAGCCGCGTCGGGGACGAACCATTCTGGGGCACGATTGATTCTCCTGATGTGAATGATTGGCGGATTCTGTCACTTCCGGCGAGGGCCTGTCCATCCGGTCTGCCCGCTTTCGCTCGCGTTTTACCAGTCTTTGTTCGGCTGAATCCCGTCTGCCATGCTCGTGTCCGGTGTCCGGAAGACTCGTTGGCCAGCCCACCCGCGGCTTCACCGCCCCGAACCGCCTCCGGCTCGCCGATACCTATCTCCTGGTGGCCGAGGTTGGCCACCTGCGGCGCGCCAGCCTGTTCATCGACCTCGGCTTCGGCGCGTCACCCGTGACCACCGTCGAATCCTACGAACGCTTCCGGCGCGCGAACCCGGCGCTCTCGGTGCTCGGCGTCGAGATCGACGCCGGCAGGGTCCAGGCGGCGCTCCCGTTCCGGCGCGAGGGGCTCGATTTTCGCAACGGCGGATTCAACCTGCCGCTCGCCCCGTCCGAGCAGCCCACGCTCGTCCGTGCCTTCAACGTCCTTCGGCAGTACCCGGAAGACCAGGTGCTCGAGGCCCTGTGGACCATGGCGCGGAGCCTGCCGCCGGGCGCATTGCTGCTGGAAGGTACGTCCGGCCCCACCGGGCGGCACGTCTGTTTCTGGGTATGGGAGCGTACCGCGGGACGTGTCGCCAGTCACGTTCGCGCGGGCGAGTTGCCGATGCGGCGAACCACACTGGTGCTCGGCGCTCGCCTCCGCCCCGGATTCTCCCCGAGAGACCTGCAACCGTTCCTGCCCCGGGAGCTGATCCATCGCGCAGAGCCCGGTGGCGCCGCCGACACTTTCTTTGGTGCATGGGAGCGCGCGTGGATGTCGCATGCCGGGTTAGTCCCGCGTGAGCGTTGGCGACGGTCGGCGCTCTCCCTGGCGAAACTCGGCTACCGCGTGCGTTGCACGCCAGGCCTCCTCCACCGGTCGTTGCTGGCGCTTCGCTGCGCCCCGGCGGCGGCGGCCGCCACATCGGTGTTCAGCCCGGGCTAAGGCCGCAACGTCGCGTTTGCGCCCTTCCACGCCCGTTCGCGCTGGGTGCCCGCGAAAAAGAGCAACGCGCCGCCTGCGGCCATGGCGCCGGCCACGAGGAATGCCGGCCGGTACCCCGCCCAGTCGACGATAACTCCGAGCAGCAACGCGCCGGCGCTCAGTCCGAGGTCATTGCCGAGGGTGAACGTGCTGAGCGCCCGGCCGCGCTCGGCGGGCTGGGTCTGGTCCACCAGGTGGGCCATCATCGCCGGCTGGAAGGTGCCTGCGCCCACGCCATAGAGGCCTGCCGCGACGAACATCTGCGGGATGTTGTTGGCGGTGGCCATCGTCACCATGCTGAGCGCGAGGGCAAGGATCCCCGGCACGATGAACCACGACCGTGGGAACCGGTCCATGTAGCGGCCGAAGCTCACTCGCATCACGATGACCATCGCCGCGTACACGATGAAGAGCGCGCCCGCGTTTCCCAGCCCGTGGTCCCGCGCGAACAGCGGCGTGAACGTCACCATGGAGGCGAAGACGAACGAACTGGCGAAATTGATGCAGGCGGGGAACGCGCCTGCCCGCGAGAACAGGTGCGAAAAGCTCAATCCGCCCGCCGGCTCCCCCGCCCCCGGCCGTGTTTCGCCACCGGCTGAGGCAACGAAGAATCCGGCCACGCCCACAGCCGCGGCGAAGAGGAAGAGCGATGTGAAGTGCAGCTCTGGCACCTCGGAGCCGCTCAGCCATCCCAGGCGGGTAATGAGGGCCTCGTCGAACGCTTCGAGCCAGCCGCTGTGAATAATGAACCCGCCGAGGGCCGGCCCGACCGCGAACGCGAGGCTGTTTGCCAGCCCGTAGTAGCTCATGACTTCGCCGCGCCGCGAGGGGGCGGCCACATCGGCGATCGTCGCGCTGGCGGCGGTAACGAAGATCGCCATCGAGGCGCCGGTGACGAGCCGCAGCGGCAGGATCATCGCGACCGAGTGGACCAGGTTGTAGAGCAGCGCGTTCAGCACGAACAGCGCGAGGCCGGCCAGCATCACCGGGCGCCGCCCAATGGTGTCGACCGCATACCCGACAAATGGGCGCACCACGAGCGAGGCAAGGCTTGAGATGCCGACAAGGAGCCCGATCTCGCTCTTCGCTCCCCCAAGCCCTTCGATGAAGAACGGCAGGGTGGGGAAGAAGAGCAGGTAGGCGCTAAAGAAGAGGAAATTGAGGAACGTCACCCGGATGACGGCGGGCGTAAGCAAGGGTTCGCGCGCGGCTGGTGCGCTCTGCAACTGGTTTACCCCATGCGAACTGTCGCCGCATTGTGGTCTCCCGTGCCCAGGGTTTCAACGGGTGTCATCATTCCTGGGGCGTTGCGGTGGAATCGGGGTCAGTCCATCCCGCCCGGGTCGCCGGCCCGGAGCGGATTCGTGAATTCCAGACCGGCGTCGCGCAGATCGCCCGTGAGGTCTTCGCCCTTTGGCGTTACACCTTCGCGTACCCACGCCACCAGGTCGGCGAAGGCGGTCGTCAGCTCCTCTTCGCTGAACTGGCAGTGGCCCCCTGCCCGGATGGCGCGCTGCACCAGCAGGTCGCCTTTGCCGGCAGCCTCGACCTTCGCGCGGTAGCTCTGTTCGAGTGAGATGGGCACGAAAAGGTCACCCGTGTTGTGGAGCGTCAGCAGTGGAGCACTGATACGGCCCGTGGTCGGGACGGCATCGGGGTGCGCTTCGGCATTGCGCGCCGCGGGGTCGGATGGGAAGCGCCGGACCTCGGCGTTCAGCTGCTCCGCGGTCAGCCCAAGGCCGTCGTCGATGCTGTACTCGGCGTCCTCGTTGGTCGCGGCCCGGTTCACAAGCAGCTTTCGCTCCGGGTCGAGCATCACGAGGCCGAAGTTCACGACGTATTGCTCCGCGAACCCCTCGGCGAAGAATGGGCGGGGGCCGCCCGTGAGCCACTTCATCACCGATGCGAACTGCTCGCCCCGGGGAGTGAGCGCCCCCGGTGTTCCGAGCGCGCCGGGGAGGTCGACGAGGAAGATGGGGGCCAGGTTCGCTCCGGGCTCGCCGATGGGGAACGTGAGCCCCGAGGTGTACTCGGCAACCGCCGTCCACGAGGCCAGGTAGTCGATCTGTTCGATGCCCCCCAGCGCGCCGCAGAGTGAAAGACCGCCATCGTATTCGGCGGCATGATGTTCGAGGGCCAGGGCAACGGCGTTGCCGCCCATGGATTGTCCGGCGATGTAGGTGCGCTTCGGCTCGCCGAACTCGGCCGCGAAGTGCTCCTTGAGCGCCAGCGTGTCATCCGCGCCGATCCCCGGGACGTAGCCGTTCTCCGAGTAGGAGCTGGCGGCCCAGGCGAACCCATTGGCGACCAGGTAGCGCCTCAGCGCTCGTGGCGGCGACTGGACGGCCACTTCGGTGCCATACCCGGCGAAACCGTGGGCGTACATCACGAGCTCGCCGTTCCACGCGTCCGGCACCTCGATGCGGTAGGCGGCCCTTCCCAGCTGCCCGAAGTATGCCTTCGCGCCCTCCAGGGCGGTGAAGGCCGGGTCCTTCGCCGTTGTCGGGGTCCCGGCGGAAGTCCCAAGCGCCCGCGGTGTGGCCTGCTGGCCGGCAGCTCCGCCGCCCGCGTCGGGTGTTGCCGTGGCTGTGGGCGCGGCGGTTGGGAGCGCCGTTGTGGC